>NZ_LIQT01000492.1 GCF_001418415.1 Streptomyces hirsutus | reverse complement strand
GTGGGGTACTTGGCGAAGAGGGCGGGGGTCGTCTGGTTGACGCGCAGGTCGGTGGTCTGGGCCGACAGGACCGTGGCGACCACGAGTTGGAAGGGGTTCTCGAAGTCCAGCTCGGGATGGGCGTACGGAAACACCTCGGCGAGCTCCCGGTTGATCCGCCGGGCGCGGCGGACGAGGGCGATGCGCGACTCCGCCGCGGGCGGCTCGGCGGCGGCCGCGGACTTCGCCCCGGCCGCGCTGCGCGACCTCGCACGCTCACCCGCGGTCGCACTCGTGGTCGCACTCGCGGTCGATTTCTTCTTCACCGGCGCCTTCTCTGTCGGTTTCTCCGTTTCCCTGCCGCCGTCGGAGCCCTGTTCGCCCACAGCGGAATCCCGGTGTGCCGCCACCCGAACAGCCCCTGGGGCGTGCACTCTCACCGGCGTTTTGGCCACCCGGCCAGCCTACGGCTCGGTGCTGACATCCGTCCCGACCCCTGAAGATCGGCCCCCAATTGGACCCCTGCCGCTTACCCGGGCAGGTCGGTGCGGCATCCTTGTGACAGATCACACTGTTTGGACTGTCCGGCAAAATGGGCACCCCGGACCCCTGGTACGTGGGGGCCGAAGGTCCCCTGAGCAGGTCGACAAGGAGAGAATCACGTGGACGACGTTCTGCGGCGGAACCCGCTCTTCGCGGCGCTCGATGACGAGCAGGCCGCGGAGCTTCGCGCCTCGCTGACCGAAGTGACCCTCGCACGGGGCGACTCCCTGTTCCACGAGGGCGATCCCGGAGACCGGCTCTACGTGGTCACCGAGGGCAAGGTCAAGCTCCACCGCACCTCCCCCGACGGCCGGGAGAACATGCTGGCCGTCGTCGGGCCCAGCGAGCTCATCGGCGAGCTGTCGCTCTTCGACCCGGGCCCGCGCACCGCGACCGCCACGGCACTGACCGAGGTCAAGCTGCTCGCCCTCGGCCACGGCGACCTCCAGCCCTGGCTGAACGCCCGCCCCGAGGTGGCCACCGCGCTGCTGCGGGCCGTCGCGCGCCGGCTGCGCAAGACCAACGACGCCATGTCGGACCTGGTCTTCTCCGACGTTCCGGGCCGGGTGGCCCGTGCCCTGCTGGACCTCTCCCGCCGCTTCGGCGTGCAGTCCGAGGAGGGCATCCACGTCGTCCACGACCTCACGCAGGAGGAACTGGCCCAGTTGGTCGGCGCGTCCCGCGAGACGGTCAACAAGGCCCTGGCGGACTTCGCCCAGCGCGGCTGGCTCCGGCTGGAGGCCCGCGCGGTGATCCTCCTGGACGTGGAACGCCTCGCGAAGCGGTCCCGCTGACCTGACCCGGGCCCTACCGCCGCCGCCCCTGCCCCGTCCCTCGGCCGGACGTCCGGGCAGGGGCTGGACGCTCGGGTAGGGACTGGACGCTCGGGCAGGAGCCCCCTGCGCATCGGCCCGGCCCCGGGGTTCCGCCGAACGGACGTGGAGCGGACTGCAGACCCCGGGGTCTTGCGCTTCAGGGCTTCAGGGCTTTGAGGCCCTGGGGCTTCAGAGCCTCGGAGCCTCGGGGCCTGCCCTAGATGAGCCCGTGCTCCCGCAGGTACTCCAGCTGCGCGCGGACCGACAGCTCCGCAGCCGGCCAGAGGGAGCGGTCCACATCGGCGTAGACGTGGGCGACGACGTCGGACGGGCTGTGGTGACCGTTCTCGACGGCCGTCTCCACCTGGGCGAGGCGGTGCGCCCGGTGGGCCAGGTAGTACTCGACGGCGCCCTGGGCGTCCTCCAGTACGGGACCGTGGCCCGGCAGGATCGTGTGGACGCCGTCGTCGACCGTGAGCGAGCGCAGACGGCGCAGCGTGTCCAGATAGTCGCCGAGGCGGCCGTCGGGGTGGGCCACGACGGTCGTACCGCGTCCCAGGACCGTGTCGCCGGTGAGGACGGCCCCGTCGGCCGGCAGGTGAAAGGCCAGCGAGTCGGCGGTGTGACCGGGGGCGGGGACGACCCGCAGTTCCAGGCCGTCCACGGTGACCACGTCCCCGCCGGCCAGCCCCTCGTCCCCCAGGCGCAGCTCCGGGTCCAGCGCCCGTACCTTCGTGCCGGTCAGCTCGGCGAAGCGGGCGGCGCCCTCGGAGTGGTCCGGGTGACCGTGCGTCAGCAGGATGAGGGCGACGCGCCGGCCGGCCCGCTCGGCGGTGTCGACGACGTTGCGCAGATGCCCCTCGTCCAGGGGGCCCGGGTCGATCACGACCGCCCGCGCGGAGTCGGGTTCCGAGAGGATCCAGGTGTTGGTGCCGTCCAGGGTCATCGCCGAGGCGTTCGGGGCCAGGACGTTGACCGCCCGCGCGGTGGCGGGTCCGGAGAGGACCCCTCCGCGCGGTTGGCCGGGGAGGGCTGCCGCGTCCGTCATGTCGTGGCTCCACCGTTCGGGATGTGCAGGGTGAACTCGTCGTACCCCGGCCAGGACAGCACGATCCCGTCCTCGTCGAGCCGCGTGGTGACCATCACCGGCGTGAGGTCGCGCGCGGGTGCCGCCTCGAGCGCCTGCGCCGCCGTCGTATACGCCGTCAGCTGGCGCAGGGTCGCGATCGTCGGCGGCATCATCAGCAGCTCGCTCCGGTCGTACGCGGCGGCCGCCTCGCGCGGGGCGATCCACACCGTGCGGTCGGCCTCCGTGGAGGCGTTCCGGGTGCGCTGGCCCTCGGGGAGGGCGGCGACGAAGAACCAGGTGTCGTAGCGGCGGGACTCGAACTCCGGGGTGATCCACCGGGTCCACACCCCGAGCAGGTCCGAGCGCAGGACCAGCCCCCGGCGGTCGAGGAACTCCGCGAAGGACAGGTCCCGCGCGACGAGCGCCACGCGGTCCGCCTCCCAGTCCGGGCCCGTGGTGTCGCCGATCACGGAGTCGGGCGTCGGGCCCGCGAGCAGCACCCCGGCTTCCTCGTACGTCTCGCGCACGGCGGCGCAGACGATCGCCTGGGCCGCCATGTCGTCCACGCCGAGCCTGTCCGCCCACCACGCGCGCGTGGGACCCGCCCAGCGGACGTGCAGGTCGTCGTCGCGCGGGTCGACGCCACCGCCGGGGTAGGCGTACGCGCCCCCGGCGAAGGCCATGGAGGCGCGTCGGCGCAGCATGTGGACGGCATAGCCGTCAGCGGCGTCCTTCAGGAGCATGACGGTGGCCGCGCGCTTCGGCGTGACCGGGACGAGGGTGCCGTCCGCGAGCGCACGGATGCGCTCCGGCCATTCCGGCGGACACCACTGCCCACCGGCCGGGCCACCCGTCCGGCTCTCGGCCCGGTCACCCGTTCGACCCCCGGTCCGCCCATCAGCCTGAGCATTCGCCATGGCCGGAGGCTATCCCGTGAGGGGCTGATGTTCGAGTGCCCACGGGGGAGAGGGGGCCGGGCCGCCCTCGTCCCCGTGGGCCGCCGGGTCATCGGCCGCCCACAGCCGTCAGCCCGCCCCGGTCAAGGCCTGTCCCGGTCAGCCCGCCTCGGTCAGCCCGCCTCGGTCAGTTCCACCTGGATCTCGATCTCCACCGGAGCGTCCAGCGGCAGTACCGCGACGCCCACCGCGCTGCGGGCGTGGACGCCCTTGTCGCCGAGGACGTCGACCAGCAGCTCGCTCGCGCCGTTGAGGACGCCCGGCTGGCCCGTGAAGTCCGTGGCCGAGGCCACGAACCCGGTGACCTTGACCACGCGTGCGACGCGGTCCAGGTCGCCGGCGACGGACTTCACGGCGGCGAGGGCGTTCAGCGCGCAGGTGCGGGCCAGCTCCTTGGCCTCCTCCGCCGTGACCTCGGCGCCGACCTTGCCGGTCAGCGCGAGCTCGCCGTCCACCATGGGCAGCTGGCCGGCGGTGTGGACGTACCGCCCGGACAGCACGGCCGGACGGTACGCGGCCAGCGGCGGGACGACCTCGGGCAGCCTCAGTCCGAGCTCGGCCAGCTTCGCCTCGACCGCGCTCATGCCTGCTTCTCCCGCTTCAGGTAGGCCACCAGCTGCTCGGGGTTGTTCGGCCCGGGAACGACCTGCACGAGTTCCCAGCCGTCCTCGCCCCAAGTGTCCAGAATCTGCTTCGTGGCGTGGACCAGCAGCGGAACCGTGGAGTACTCCCATTTCGTCATGCCGCGACTCTAGCCTCTGGTTTCCGGGGAACTCTCCCCCGGAGCCGACGGGGCGCGCGGGGAGGAATTAGGCTCAAAGGCGTGAGCAGGCTTCAGGTCGTCAGTGGCAAGGGCGGAACCGGCAAGACCACGGTGGCCGCGGCCCTCGCGCTGGCTCTGGCCACGGAGGGGAAGCGGACGCTTCTCGTCGAGGTCGAGGGCCGCCAGGGCATCGCACAGGTCTTCGAGACGGAGGCGTTGCCGTACGAGGAACGGAAGATCGCCGTCGCTCCCGGCGGCGGGGAGGTGCACGCCCTCGCCATCGACGCCGAACGTGCCCTCCTGGACTACCTCCAGATGTTCTACAAACTGGGCAGTGCCGGACGGGCCCTGAAGAAGCTCGGCGCGATCGACTTCGCGACCACCATCGCGCCCGGTGTGCGGGACGTCCTGCTGACCGGCAAGGCGTGCGAGGCGGTACGGCGCAAGGACAGGAGCGGGCGGTTCGTCTACGACTACGTCGTGATGGACGCCCCGCCGACCGGGCGCATCACCCGTTTCCTCAACGTCAACGACGAGGTCGCCGGACTCGCCAAGATCGGTCCGATACACAATCAGGCGCAGGCCGTGATGCGGGTGCTGAAATCACCGGAGACGGCGGTGCACCTGGTCACGCTGCTGGAGGAGATGCCGGTCCAGGAGACCGTGGACGGCATCGCCGAGCTGCGGGCGGCCCGGCTGCCGGTGGGGCGGATCATCGTGAACATGGTGCGCCCCGGGTTGCTGGACGCGGCCGATCTGGAACTCGTGGGAACGGTCACGCGTTCCTCCGTCGCGCGGTCGTTGTCCTCCGCCGGTCTCGGCGGCGCGCGGCGCGGGGGGCACGCCGAGCGGCTGGTGGACCCCCTGCTCGCGCAGGCGGAGGAGTACGCCGAGCGGTACGCGCTGGAGGCCGAGCAGCGTGCCGCACTGGCCGAGGTGGATCTGCCCCGGCACGAGCTGCCGCTGCTCGCGGAGGGCATGGACCTGGCGGGCCTGTACACGCTGGCCAAGGAACTCCGCGCCCAGGGCGTGTCATGACCGGCAGGAACCCTCCCGGCGGCGCCGCGCCGACCACGGCCGCACTCGCCCCGGGCGCGCTCGGCCCGCGCGCACTCACCCCGGGCACGGTACCGGGCGTACCCGGCGCGGGCGCCGTAGCGGGTGTGCTCGTCGCGCCGCCCTCCGCCACGAGCCGGAAGCCGAACCGGGAAACCCGTCGAGAACCGAGTCGGAAGTATCGGAAGCAGGGGATGTCATGAGTCGTCGTCCGGAACCGGCGCACGCGCACGACCCGGCCCACTCGGGCGGCTCGGCCCACTCGGCCCGCCACAGCCTCTCCCCCGTCCCCACGCTCGACGTCGATCCGCTGATCGAGGACCGCGGCACCCGGATCGTGGTGTGCTGCGGTTCGGGCGGGGTCGGCAAGACGACCACCGCCGCGGCGCTGGGCCTGCGCGCGGCCGAGCGGGGGCGCAAGGTGGTCGTCCTGACCATCGACCCGGCCCGCAGACTCGCCCAGTCCATGGGCATCGACTCGCTCGACAACATCCCCCGCCGGGTCAAGGGCATAGACGACTCCGCGGGCGGCGAACTGCACGCGATGATGCTCGACATGAAGCGCACCTTCGACGAGATCGTCGAGGCGCACGCGGATCCCGAGCGGGCCTCCGCGATTCTGGGCAACCCCTTCTACCAGTCGCTCTCGGCGGGCTTCGCGGGCACGCAGGAGTACATGGCGATGGAGAAGCTGGGGCAGCTGCGGGCCCGTGACGAGTGGGACCTCATCGTCGTCGACACCCCGCCGTCCCGGTCCGCGCTGGACTTCCTGGACGCGCCGAAGCGGCTCGGCTCCTTCCTCGACGGCAAGCTCATCCGCGTACTGCTGACCCCGGCGAAGGTCGGCGGCCGGGCGGGGATGAAATTCCTGAACGTCGGGATGTCCATGATGACCGGTGTTCTGGGAAAGGTGCTCGGGGGGCAACTGCTGAACGACATGCAGACGTTCGTGGCGGCGATGGACTCCATGTTCGGCGGGTTCCGTACCCGCGCGGACGCCACCTTCAAGCTGCTCCAGGCGCCCGGGACCGCGTTCCTGGTGGTCGCGGCCCCGGAGCGGGACGCGCTGCGCGAGGCCGCGTACTTCGTGGAACGACTGGCCGCCGAGGACATGCCGTTGGCCGGCTTGGTCCTCAACCGGGTCCACGGCAGCGGCGCCGACCGGCTGTCGGCCGAGCGGGCACTGGCCGCCGCGGAAAATCTTGAGGACTCCCGCATTGTGGATCAGGAGGACGGGAAAGCTGGACTTCGTAACTCCCCCGACACATACGAAAGTTCAAGCACCCCCGCTGCGGAGACTCCCCCTCCGGAAGCACCCGGGACACCGGCACAGGACGACGTCCCCGACGGAGGCTCCCCCGCCACCGTGGACGACACCGGCGCCGGCAGGACGGACGACGAGGCGGCCGCGGAGCGGTCCGTCGACCAGCTCACCGCAGGCCTGTTGAGGCTGCACGCCGAGCGGATGCAGCTGCTCTCACGCGAGCAGCGCACACGTGACCGCTTCACCGCGCTCCACCCCGAGGTGGCGGTGACGGAAGTGGCCGCGCTGCCCGGCGACGTGCACGACCTCACGGGACTGCGGGCCATCGGCGACCGGCTCGCGACCAACCGGCCGGAGCTGCCCGAGGCGAGTGCCTGACACGCGTCGGCACGCTCTGACGGCTCGGCACGCCCTGACGACGGCGCCATGCCCCGTCTTTCACCGGCACCCCGGCGCCAACACGCCCTGAGGCGCACCGACATACCCTGACGGGCGCCCCTTGCCGGACGCCCCCTGCCGCTCGGCCGAGCACCGCCCGCCCCGAAGACTGCCGGAGGACCGACCGGAGGACCGACCCGAGGAGCACCCAAAAGCCCGTTCGGAGGTCCGCCCGGCTGCGGGCGCCGGTGCAAGGCCCCGCCCGGAGCCCCGCCCACGCGGAGCAGGGGCCGAGGCCCCGAGAACCCTCAGCCCACCGCCGCGAAGCTCGCGTACACCTCGTCGTCGTCGAGGGGCATGACGCCTGTCCCCTGCTCGTACTCCGTGCGCGCGGTCTCCAGCAGCCGGCGCCAGGACGTCACCGTGGGCCTCCGGCGCAGCAGTGCGCGGCGCTCACGTTCCGTCATGCCTCCCCACACGCCGAACTCGACGCGGTTGTCGAGCGCGTCGGCCAGGCACTCCGTGCGTACCGGACACCCGGTGCACACCGCCTTGGCCCTGTTCTGCGCTGCTCCTTGAACGAACAGTTCATCCGGATCAGTAGTGCGGCAGGCAGCCTGCGCACTCCAGTCGGTAACCCAGCCCATACCGGCGCCGTCCTCTCCCGAATCGAGGCTCCCCCACGGCGGCAGCGGCATATTCACCGCCGCCAGTTGAGGACGTTACGGAAGGTGGGCACAGCGCAACACCCCCAGCGGGCCCAACTTGAATGGCCCGAACGGACTATGGGTAAGCGGCAGATCACCCGGGGGAGTGAGCTGGCGACATGCGCGACAATCCCGACGCTTCGGGGCGTTTCACTTGCGTCACAACGGACACCATGTGACACGGAAGGTGGATCCGGACACGTATCCCCCACGCCCCGACAAAAAAATTCGGAGAGATCCGGAACGATTCGGGGTCGCCCGACGTATTGATACGTGACCTCACTGCTGTGACAGTTGTGGGCAGCTTAGGCCAAGGCCTGTACGCGTGTCCGGCAAATGAGAACGTAGGCTGCTCCCATGCCAAAGAAGCGCTCGGGCGGCGGCCTGTCGGCAACGCAGCAGGCCGCGAAGTTCCTCGGTGTCAGTGTCCTGTCGGGGGCCGTGCTGGCCGGTATCGCGCTGCCCGCCGTGGGAGCGCTGGGCCTCGCCGCCAAGGGGTCGGTGGAGAGCTTCGACGAACTCCCCGCCAACCTCAAGACGCCCCCGCTCAGCCAGCGCACCACCATCCTCGACGCGGCGGGCGGCAAGATCGCCACCGTCTACTCGCGCGACCGCACGGTGGTCGACCTCAAGGACATCTCGCCGCACCTCCAGAAGGCGATCGTCGCGATCGAGGACTCGCGCTTCTACGAGCACGGCGCGGTCGACCTGAAGGGCGTACTGCGCGCGATGAACCGCAACGCGCAGAGCGGCGGCGTCTCCCAGGGTGCCTCCACCCTGACGCAGCAGTACGTGAAGAACGTCTTCGTGGAGGAGGCCGGCGACGACCCGACGAAGGTCGCGCAGGCCACCCAGCAGACGATCGGCCGCAAGATCCGCGAGCTGAAGTTCGCGATCCAGGTCGAGGAGGAGCTGGGCAAGAAGAAGATCCTCGAGAACTACCTGAACATCACGTACTTCGGCCAGCAGGCCTACGGCGTGGAGGCCGCCGCCCAGCGCTACTTCTCCAAGCCCGCCAAGGACCTCAACCTCCAGGAGTCGGCGCTCATCGCTGGCCTCGTCCAGTCGCCGAGCCGGTACGACCCGGTGAACGACGAGACGGAGGCCCTCAAGCGGCGCAATGTCGTCCTGACGCGGATGGCCCAGGTCGGCGACATCTCCGAGGAGCAGGCCACCGAGGCGTCGAACACACCGCTCGGGCTGAAGGTCAGCAAGCCGAAGAACGGCTGCATCACGGCGGTCGACGGCGCGGGCTTCTTCTGCGACTACGTGCGCCAGGTGTTCCTGACCGACCCGACCTTCGGCAAGACCCCGGAAGCGCGGGCCAAGGTCTGGAACCACGGCGGTCTGACGATCCGTACGACGCTCGAATCGCAGGCGCAGAAGTCCCTGCAGGCGTCGGTCAAGAGCCACGTCAACAAGAGCGACGAGGTGGCCACCGCCGCCAGCGTCATCGAGCCCGGCACCGGCAAGATCCGCGCCATGGGCCAGTCGCGTCCGTACGGCTTCGGCAAGAACGAGACGCAGATCAACCTCTCCGTGGACCAGGGCATGGGCGGTGGCGCCGGCTATCAGCCCGGTTCGACGTTCAAGCCGATCGTGGCCGCGGCCGCCCTCGAGGGCGGGATGCCGGCGACGAAGACGTACGCCTCGCCGTACCAGATGGACTACCCGACCCCGGTCTCGGCCTGCGAGGGCAAGACGTGGAACGAGTCGGGCGTCCCGGTCGAGAACGAGAACGAGACCGAGGTCGGCCCGTACGACATGAAGGAAGCGACCGCGAAGTCGGTCAACACCTACTACATCGAGATGATCAGCGACATCGGCATCTGCCCGGTGACGCAGATGGCGAAGCAGATGGGCGTCGAGCGGGCCGACGGCAACAAGATGATGCAGGCGCCGTCGATCGCCCTCGGCACCCAGGAGATGTCCCCGCTGACCATGGCGAACGGCTACGCCACGTTCGCCTCGCGCGGCATGTACTGCACGCCGGTCGCCATCGAGTCCATCAGCCAGCGCGTCGGCGAGAAGTCGAAGTCGCTTCCGGTCCCGAAGTCGACGTGCTCGCGCGCGATGTCGGAGAAGACGGCCGACACCATAAACACGCTCCTGCGGGGCGTCGTCGAGGACGGTACGGGTACGGAGGCCGGTCTCGGCAGCCGCCCGAGCGCGGGCAAGACCGGTACGACGGACTTCCGTTACGCCGCCTGGTTCGTGGGCTACACGCCGAACCTGGCCGGTGCGGTGTGGGTCGGCGACCCCGAGCACAAGCGGCAGATGGTCGACATCTCGATCGGCGGGACCTGGCACGCGAAGGTGTTCGGTGGCCAGGTGCCCGGCCCGATCTGGCGCGACATGATGAGCGGCGCGCTGAACGGCAAGGAAGCCCCCGAGTTCAGCCTCATCCACATCCCGGACCGCAAGAAGCCCGACGAGGACAAGGGTCGGGGCCGGGGCCGGGGCCGCGGGAACGGCGACGAGGACCGTGACGACGACCGCAACAACGGCGGCGGCGGGTTCATCGGCGGCCTGGGCGGCGGCGAAAACGGCGGAGACGGCGGCACCGGCACCGGCACCAACGGCGGGGCCGAGCCGAACCCGACCATCTCCATCCCGGAGGGCTTCATCCAGGGCCCCGGCAACGGGCCGGGCGGGCGGCGCTGACAGCACACCGACGACACAGCGAAGGGCCCCTCTTTCCCGCACCGGGAGGGAGGGGCCCTTCGCTGTCCGCCGGCTCGTCCGGCGGGACGCTTTCGCTCACCGGACGTCTGCCCGACGCCCACCGGCTCAGCCGGCGAGGAGCTTCTTCACCGCGGCGGCGACCCGGCCGCCCTCGGCCTGTCCGGCCACCTTCGGGTTGACGATCTTCATGACCGCCCCCATGGCCCGCGGGCCCTCCGCGCCGGCCGCCTTCGCCTCCTCGACGGCCTGGGAGACGATCGCGTTCAGCTCGTCGTCGGACATCTGCCGGGGCAGGTACCGCGCGAGCAGCTCGCCCTCCGCCTTCTCCCGCTCGGCCTGCTCGGGACGCCCGCCCTGCGCGAAGGCGTCCGCCGCCTCACGGCGCTTCTTCGCCTCACGGGTGATCACCTTGAGGACCTCGTCGTCGGAGAGCTCGCGCTTCTCCTTCCCCGCGACCTCCTCCTTGGTGATCGCGGTGAGCGTCAGCCGGAGCGTGGAGGAGCTGAGCTCGTCACGCTCTCTGATCGCAACGTTGAGGTCGTCGTGCAGCTTCGACTTGAGCGTGGTCATGCCTCGATTGTCGCAGGAAGGGGAGGCAGGACGCCCGCGCATTTCCTTCCCGCCCCGAACCCGCCCCAAGGCCCGGCGTTCCCGGGCGTGTTCGGGCGGCCGGACACCGGCTCCGACCGCCCGCCCGAAGGACACCGCGGCCTTCCACTCCCCTCGGATCTGACACGATGGGCGCATGCGCGCGCGATACGGAATCCCCCTGGGAATCACGGCGGCCGGTGCCGCCGGACTGGTGTACGCGGCGGGCTTCGAGGCCCGCTCCTTCCGGCTGCGGCGGGTGACGATCCCCGTCCTGCCCGCCGGAATGCGCCCCCTGCGCGTCCTGCAGGTCTCCGACATCCACCTGGTGAGCGGCCAGCGCAAGAAGCAGCGCTGGCTGCGCTCGCTGGCGGGCCTGCGCCCGGACTTCGTGATCAACACGGGCGACAACCTGTCCGACCCGGAGGGCGTCCCGGAGGTACTGGACGCGCTGGGCCCGCTGATGGAGCTCCCGGGCGCGTACGTCTTCGGCTCCAACGACTACTACGGCCCCAAGCTGCGCAACCCGGCCCGCTACCTGATCGAGAAGGCCCAGGGCCGGCACGGCCTGAACGGCAACGACCCGGCCGCCAACGTGATCCACAACCCGTGGGAGGACCTGCGGGACGGCTTCGACGGCGCCGGCTGGCGCAACCTGACGAACACCAGGGACGCCCTCAAGATCGAGGGCGTCACGATCGAGCTGACCGGCCTGGACGACCCGCACATCAAGCGGGACCGCTACGCGGAGGTGGCGGGCGGCCCGTCGAGCACGGCGGACTTCTCGATGGGTGTCGTCCACGCCCCCTACCTGCGCGTCCTGGACTCCTTCACGGCCGACGGCTACCCCCTGGTCCTGGCCGGCCACACCCACGGCGGCCAGCTCTGCATCCCCTTCTACGGCGCGCTGGTCACCAACTGCGACCTGGACACCGACCGGGTGAAGGGCCTGTCCACGCACACGTCCGAGGGCCGCACCTCCTACCTCCACGTCTCCGCGGGCTGCGGCACCAACCGCTACACCCCGGTCCGCTTCGCCTGCCCGCCGGAGGCGACGCTGATGACGCTGGTGGGACGGGAGTAGCCGGCCGAGGAACCGGGCGGGGGGCAGGGGCCAGGGGCCGGACGGCTGTGTGACCGGGTGACTGTTCGACCGGGTCGCCGGGTGGCCAGGTGGGGGCCTATACGGCCGAGCCGGCGCCCCCATGTCACCCGTCCGGCCCACCCGCATCGCCCCGACCAGGTCATTCACCCACTCTGGGGTCCATGACCGCCCCGATACCCAGGGACATCCCTGACCTCCCCGTCATCCCCGGGAGACGGACGAACCTCATGCCCTCGTCCGCCCCCGCGGGAGCCGTGGCACCGCCGGTGCGCCGCCCCCTGACCGCGACGTACCGCCTGCTCCTGGCACTGGCGGCGCTCGCGGCGGTGACCGTCGAGATCCTGCTCGGCAGCCCCACACGAGTCCTGAGCCACTTCACGATCCAGAGCACGCTCCTGCTGGCCGTGGTCACGCTCGCCTCGGCCCGCCGCGCCTGGACCGCCCGCCGCCCTCTCCCGGGCGCCCTGACCGGAGCGGCGCTGCTGTACGTGGTCGCGGCAGCCCTGCTCCACCACGTACTCCTGGCGGACGCGACACCGGCGTACACGATGACGGGGACGACCGAGCCGACGAACCTGACCGGCCCGGCCGGGACGCTGGCCGCGCTCGCGCCCCCCACCCTGCACACGGCGCTCCCCATCGCGGCGGTACTGGACTGGCTGCTCCTCTCCCCGCCGGCCCGCATACGCCTCGCCCACGCCGCCGCATGGCTCCTGTACCCGACGGCCTACCTGGCCTTCACCCTGCTCCACGGGCTGTTCCTCCCCGCCGGCCCGACCCGCTACCTCTACCCCTTCCAGGACACCGACCGGCACGGCCACCCGTACGTTCTGGGCGTCTCCCTCCTCCTGCTCCTCGTCCTGTACTGCCTGGCCGTCACCCTCATCGCCGTGGACCGCACCCGCCCGGACCCCCTCCGCCTGGGCGCCAAAACCGGATTTCGTCTCCAGCCACCGGTGGGCTAAAGTAAACGACGTCGCCGCGAGAGCAGCGACGATCGGGGTGTGGCGCAGCTTGGTAGCGCGCTTCGTTCGGGACGAAGAGGTCGTGGGTTCAAATCCCGCCACCCCGACGCTGATCAGAGGCCACATACGGATTTCCGTATGTGGCCTCTGTCGTGCTCGGGGGGCCAAACAGGGGGCCAAAGGATTCTGATCAAGCCTCGCGGTGCTGAGCAAAGATCACGTCCATGGCCTCCGCGCCCTGTGTGATGACCGGCCGAAGCTGCTTGCGGTAGACAGCCTCCGTTGTCGCCTGGCTGGTGTGTCCGACGAGTTGGGCGATGCGCTCCAGTGGCATGCCGTGGTCCGAGAGCAGCGAGACGAAGCTGTGCCGCAGCTCCCGCGGCGTCCACTCCGGTTCCAGTCCGGCCTTCTTAACGATCCCCTTGAAATCGCGCCGGACGTTCGCCGCGTCGAGCGGCTCCCCGCTCCGAGTCGTGAAGACGCGGCCGGCCGGGCTCCACTCCATCCCTCTCGATGTCCGTTCCTGCTTCTGCCACCGCTTGTGCTCCTCGAGGACGGCGACCACCTGCCTCGGCAGGGCGATTGTGCGACGGCTCTTCCTGGTCTTGGTCTCGCCATGCTTGCGCACTGATCGCCATACGGCGACGTGAGGCGGGACGCCGTCCGCTGTCTCCAGAAAGACGTGGTCCCAAGTGAGGGGCCGCGCCTCTTCCGTACGTACCCCGCTCAGGAGTGAGAGCACGAGGTAGGCGTACAGCCGGGACTGGCGTGCGGCAGTGAGCACGGCTTTCGCCTGCTCCAGGTTCAGCGCCTTGCTCGGGCGTCCGGGGCGCCCTTCCGGCGCGGTGACGAGCAGGGCGACGTTCCGCGCGGCCTTGTCCCTGCGCTGAGCGTGCTCGATGGAACGGCGCAGGATGGCGAGCAGGTCACGCAGGCTTCGCGTTGCTAGGAATGCCGCCCTACCGTCCAACCAGTCGTCGACGTCGTCCGCGCTGAGATCCTTCAGCTTGGCCTTGCCGATGAACGGGAGGAGGTGCTTGTTCGCCATCGCGCGATTCTTACCGATGGTGCCCTTCTCATCGCGTCCCTTGAGTCCGCGTTCCAGCCAGTCGTTCACCGCGTCGGCCACGGTGTAGTTGGCCGGCGTCTTGACGCCCGACTGCACCTCCTTCTTCAGATCTCGGATCTTCTGGCGGACCTCGGTCTTGGTCTTGCCGTACACCTTCGGACGGCAGCGCTTGCCGTTCGGGGCATACCCGAGGGACACGGCGCCCACGTAGCGGTTCTTCGCGGCATCCCAGTAGATCGTGTCTTCGCCGTGGCCAGCCCTACGGGCACGCTTCGGGGTCTCGGTCATGCGGTGCTCTCCAAGCGAGCGGACCGCGCCCAGAGGCGCGGCCCAGTTGATGTGAACGAACGGGAATGAGGTCAGGCGGCGTTTTCTGCCTCGCGCTTGAGTAGTTCGACGTACTGAGCGATGTACTCAGGTGGGATGAGGCGCCGACGGCCGATGCGAACCGTCTGGAGACGTCCAAGGCGGATTTCCTCGTAGACCAGCGAGCGGCCGATGCCCAGGGCCGCTGCTGCTTCTTCCGGTCGGTACAGAACCCGCTCAGCGGGAGAGGCAAGCGTGATGCTCATCCGGGGTTGCTCCTCGGCTGGTGTCCAGGGGCCCTTCTGGGAAGTCCGCTACATCCGCTACAGCGCTACATCGCAGGTCAGCGGGTGGTTTTTTGTAGCGGACGGGTGGCGTGTAGCGGCTACGCACGCGCTACGCCGTAGCGGGCGTAGCCGCTACACGCTTGGTTGCCGCTACAGATTCAGGGGCTCTGAGCTGGGCTGTAGCGGCGTAGCGGATGTAGCGGAGTCCTGGGGGGCGGGGCAGTAGCGGGCCCACGCGTCGTCCAGGTCGGCGGCGTGGAATCCCTTGAGGACCCCGCCGGCGGTGCGGATGTTGCGGGAGCGGATCGGCTCGTTGTCGGCCGTCATGTACTCCCCGAGCATCCGGGACAGGCGCCGGTTGTCGAGCGGCTTGCCGTTCAGGTCGGCCCAGGGAGCGTCGTCGAGGGCGTTGAGCCGGTCGATGATGGCGATGGTGGGCAGGCGGTCGATACCGATGAGGACGTGGTCGCGCAGGTCGGTGAGCAGCCGGATACCGAGGCTGTGCTTGTCGGTGTACTGCGCTGCCTTGACCAGCGTCACGCACACTTCGCGGGCCCGGTCGGGCCAGTCACCGCCGACCGCGTCGGCGACGGCGAGCAGCGGTTCCCACACGTCGGCCGGCCGGTCGGTGACCCCGTCCGGCATCTGGGGCCATGCCCCGGTGACCTGCGCGCGGGCGTGTTCGGCCCACTGCGCGAGCCGGTCACGGAGTTTGTGCCCCTCGGCTTCGTGGATGCGGGCCCGGAAGGGTTCCACCTTCTCGTTGCGTGCCCGGCGGCGCATGCGGATGACGACGGAGCGGGTCAGGATCGTGTCCGGCAGCGAGCCGAGACCGGCGACCGCGACCGCACAGTACGACGGGAACGCCTGCACGGTCTGATTGCCGCCGTCGCCGATGCACCGGTAGGTGACCCCGGAGCGGCGGTGACCGGCATTGAGGAACCCGCGCAACTCCTCGTTGTCCCCCGCCTTGGGCCCGAAGACGGTGTCGATCTCGTCGAACAGGATCGTCGGCCGGCCGTCGGCCCCGGAAACCGCCCTAAACAGGGCGGCGGCGGACGCGTTGACGGCCACCATGGGGTGCGGCACGAGGGTTTCCACGATCTCCAACGCACGCGACTTCCCCGACCCTGGCTCCGGAGAGAGGAACGCGAGCCGCGGGGTGGAGTCGAAGCAGTCCAGCAGGTGCGCGTGCGCGTCCCACAACGCGACGGCCACGTAGGCAGCCTCGGTGGGAAACACGTTGAACCGGCGGTGGAAGGCTTCCACCTCGGTGAGCAGCGCGGCCCCGTCGATGGTGTCGGTCATGCGGCGTTCCTCCGTTCCAGTAGGGCGGGAGCTCCGGCGCAGCCGGACAGGTGGGCTTTGTACTCGGTGACCAGCGCGGCCACGGCGCGCGGGCCGGCGGCGGCACGGGTCTGGCCGCAGGGGCAGGCGTAGGCGGCGGTGGGGGTGTCGCCGTGCCGCGTGGACCAGCGGGCGCCGTCCCAGTGGTGGCGGTAGACCGGCGGGGCGTAGATGCGGATACCGGGCCGCTCCGGCGTCGGGTCGGTGCCGGGGCGCACGTCGCCGGTCGGGAACCGGTTCGAGCGAGGAAGGGCAGTGACGACGCCCTTGCGGGCGGCGCCTTTCGGCTCGCCCACGACCGGCCGGGGCATGGCCGGTTCGGCGGCGTGCGGGCCGGTGGGTGCCGACGGTTGGCCTTCCAAGCGGGGGCGGTTCGGGGTGGTCATGCCGTCTCCCGGGGTCGGGCGGTGCGCTGGGAGCTGTTCAGGGCGCTGCGGATGGTGGTGGTGCACTCGGCAGCGGTGAGCCCGACCGCCTCTCCAGCCGCTTGGAAGGCCTCTTCAGCCACGTGCCGGGGGAGGTCGCCCCACGCGACGAACCGCCCCACCTTGAAGGCGCACCGGTTCAACGTGCTGTTGCGCAACCCCTCCGGCGCGGCGGCAACGATGGCGCATTCGGCTTCCAGTGCGGCCAGGGCCGCACGGCTCCCGTCGACTGCCGGGAGTCGGAGCGGACCCACCGGGCGCACGGGGGCCGGTTGCAGGATGGTGTGCAGCCACCGGGGCAGAGCGACGGCCACAGAGCCGCACAATGCTTCGTATGCTCCGGCGGGCAGGGTGCTGCCGGCGGCGACGACGTAGCCGCCCCATGCGCGGGTGTCGACCGAAGCGGCCACGGTCCCCGCCGTGTTAGCGAGCCGGACGCCGTCCGGGGCGGTGAAGTACAGGTGCTGTCCGCCGCTCGCGGTCCGCACCCGGTAGGTGGTGGGGACGGGG
>NZ_LIQT01000491.1 GCF_001418415.1 Streptomyces hirsutus | reverse complement strand
GGGCAGGCCGGGCGGTTCGCGCGGCAGCGTGCTCGGGTCCGCGGGCCTGTACGCCGCGACCTGCCTCGCCGCGCTCCTCTTCCTCGTCCCCTTCTACCTGATCGTCCGCAACGCCCTGTCCACCGATCCCGAGATCACCGGCGAGGAGTGGGCGTTCTTCCCGTCGGACATCCAGTGGGGCAACATCACCGAGCCGTTCGACGACCCGACGGTCGACTTCACCCGGTCGCTCTGGAACTCGGCGGTCGTCGGGATCCTGCATACCGTCGGCACCCTGCTGGTCTGCTCGCTCGCCGGATACGGGCTGGCCCGCATCCCGTACCGGCACGCCAACAAGGTCTTCTACGCCGTTCTGGGGACCCTGATGGTGCCGACGGCGGTCACCTTCGTGCCCAGTTTCGTCCTCGTGTCGTCCCTCGGCTGGGTGGACAGCTACCGGGGTCTGATCATCCCGGGCCTCTTCAGCGGTTTCACCTGCTTCCTTTTCCGGCAGTACTTCCTGGGGTTCCCCGGAGAGCTGGAGGAGGCGGCACGGGTGGACGGGCTGGGTTACTGGGGCGCTTACTGGCGGGTCGTCGTTCCGAACTCGCTGAACTTCTTCGCCGCCATCGCGACGATCACCTTCATCAGCGGCTGGAACTCCTTCCTGTGGCCACTCGTCATCGGCCAGGACCCGAGTGCCTGGACCGTCCAGGTCGCCCTCTCCTCCTACATGACCAACCAGACCGTCAACTTCCATCTGATCTTCATGGCCACGGCCATCTCCATCCTGCCCCTNNGATCATGCCGGAGACGCGGGGGCCGGCACGCACATCTGCCGCGTTGTCGTCACTCGCCGACTCCCCCGAACTCTCGGCTCCCTCCTCCGCCTTGCAGCTGCACGCACCGGCCCCCGCTCCCCTTCGTTGGACAGGCACCGTAAGCATCCTCCGGCCTGATCCGCCGGACAGCCCCTAGGAGACCGATGTCTTTGCGCACCACCGCGACCGACTACGTCGAGGACGTCTCCCCCGGCCGCGGGACCCTTCCCCCACGCGCCCGGTACGCGTCCTCGGACGCGGTGTCCCTTTCGCTGAACGGCAGGTGGCGGCTGCGCCTGTCGGCGACGGCGGACGCCGAGGACGACGCGTTCGCCGTTCCCGGCCACGACGCCGGCGACTGGGCGGAGGTGACCGTCCCCGGTCACTGGGTCCTCCAGGGCGACGGCGCCTTCGGGGCCCCCGCCTACACGAACCACCTCTACCCGTTCCCCGTCGATCCGCCGTACGTCCCCACCGAGAACCCGACCGGCGACCATCTGCACGTCTTCGACCTTCCACAGGACTGGCCCGCCCCGGCCGAGGGCGACGACGCCGTGCTGCGCTTCGACGGGGTCGAGTCCTGTGCCCGGGTGTGGCTGAACGGCACGGACATCGGGGAGTTCAAGGGATCGCGGCTGCCCCACGAGTTCGCGGTCGGGGCGTTGCTGAAGCCGGCCGGGAACGTTCTCGCGGTCCGCGTGCACCAGTGGTCGGCCGGTTCGTACCTGGAGGACCAGGACCAGTGGTGGCTGCCCGGCATCTTCCGTGACGTGACGCTGCTGCACCGGCCGGCGGGCTGCGCCGGCGACTTCTTCGTGCACGCCTCCTACGACCATGTCACCGGGGAGGGCACCCTGCGCGTCGACTCCGACACCGACGGGCGGGTGACCGTACCGGAGTTGGGCATCGACGTCGCGACCGGGGAACCGGTGACGCTGCCGGTCGGTCCCTGGTCGGCGGAGACCCCCCGCCTCTACGACGGGGTGCTCGCCACGGCCGGTGAACGCGTCCCGCTGCGGGTCGGGTTCCGCACCGTCGCCCTGGAGGACGGCCTGATCAAGGTCAACGGGAAGGCGGTCCTCTTCAAGGGGGTCAACCGGCACGAGTGGCATCCCGAGCGGGGCCGCGCGCTCGACGTGGACACCATGCGCGAGGACGTGCTGCTGATGAAGCGGCACAACGTCAACGCCGTCCGCACCTCCCACTATCCGCCGCACCCCGCCTTCCTCGACCTCTGCGACGAGTACGGGCTGTGGGTCGTCGACGAGTGCGACGTGGAGACCCACGGCTTCGTCGAGCAGGACTGGCGCGACAACCCCACCGACGACGAACGCTGGACCCCCGCCCTGCTCGACCGTGCCGCCCGCATGGTCGAGCGGGACAAGAACCACCCGTCGGTCGTGATGTGGTCGCTCGGCAACGAGGCGGGCACCGGTCGCGGTCTGACCGCGATGGCCGACTGGATCCACTCCCGGGACCCGGCCCGTCCGGTGCACTACGAAGGCGACCACGACTGCCGTGACACGGACGTCTATTCACGGATGTACCTGCCGCACACCGAGGTGGAGCGGGTCGCCCGCGGGCTCGACGGCGGCTCCCGGCGGAGGCGCGAACTCCCGCTCATCCTCTGCGAGTACGCACACGCCATGGGCAACGGTCCCGGCGGACTCGCCGACTACCAGGACCTGTTCGAGCGGTACGACCGGCTCCAGGGCGGCTTCGTCTGGGAGTGGATCGACCACGGCGTCCGGCATCCCGAGCTCGGCTACGCCTACGGCGGCGACTTCGGCGAGGAACTGCACGACGGCAACTTCGTGTGCGACGGGCTGCTGTTCCCGGACCGTACGCCGTCGCCGGGGCTGATCGAGTACAAGAAGGTGATCGAGCCGGTCCGGATCGAGGCCGGCGAGGTGGACGGCACCGTGCGGGTGACCAGCCGGTACGACTTCGCCGACCTGTCCGCCCTGGAGTTCACGTGCTCCCACCAGGTGGACGGGCAGACGGCCGGCGCCCACCGGCTCGCCGTGCCACCGCTCGCCCCCGGGGAGTCGGCGGAGGTCAAGCTGCCCGAGGCACCGGACGGCGGGGGCGCGGAGGTCCACTGGACGGTACGCGCCCTGCTCGCCGACGACACGCCCTGGGCGGGCGCGGGCCACGAAGTGGCCTGGGGGCAGGGAACGGTGGCCCACCGGACAGCCGTGCCCGCCGTGGGGGCCGGGCCAGGCGTACGGCCCGTCGCCGACGGTGACCGGATCACGCTGGGCCCCGCCTCCTTCGACGCCCGTACCGGCGCGGTGCGCACGATCGCCGGTGTCGCGGTGGACGGGCTGCGCCTCGACGTGTGGCGGGCGACGACCGACAACGACGACGGCGCGCCCTGGCAGCCGGACACCCGGTACGGGCTGCTCTGGCGGGAGCTGGGGCTGCACCGCATGCGGCACCGGACGGTCGCCGTGGAGGCGGGCGGTGGCGGCGCGGGGGGAGGCGACGGCGAGGCGCTGGTCGTGCGGACACGAGTGGCCCCGGCCGGACGTGAGCCGGGGCTGCGGGTGGCGTACCGCTGGACCTCCGACGGCACCCTCGTGCGGCTGGCCGTGTCGGTCGTGCCGGAGGGCGACTGGACGGTGCCGCTGCCCCGGCTCGGGATCCGCTTCGGGCTGGACGCCTCGCTCACCGGGAGCGTCCGCTGGTTCGGCGGCGGTCCCGGCGAGGCGTATCCGGACACCTCGGCGGCGTCGCGGCTGGGCCGGTGGGAGGCCGGCGTGCCGGACCTGCAGACGCCCTATGTCCGCCCGCAGGAGAACGGGGCACGGGCCGACGTACGCCGGGTGGAGCTCGGCGGGCTCCGGATCGAGGGCGACCCCGAGTTCTGGTTCACCGCCCGTCCCTGGACGAGCGAGCAGCTCGACGCGGCCCAACACCTCACCGACCTGGTCCCCGGTGACACGGTGTGGGTGAACCTCGACCACGCCCAGCACGGCATCGGCTCGCAGTCCTGCGGTCCGGGCCCGCTCCCGCAGTACGCGCTGTGGGCCGAGCCCGCGGAGTTCTCGTTCGTCTTCTCCGCGCGGCAAGGTTCCGGCTGAGGCGGGCGGGCGGTTCACGCCGGGCGCGGGAACGCCCCCGCCCGGCGGGTGGCGTCCGCCCCGGGGTCCGGGCGGGCGAGCAGCGCCTCGGGCGGAGAGTCCACACCCGTCTCCGAAGAACCTCTGCCGCCCCGAAGCAAGGCACCGCCGGGGTGAGGTGCGGCATCCGCAGAAGGGCTTCGGGTGCGAGGCGGGTCCGCCACTCGGGCGCATGGTGTTCCGGCCAGGTCCGCGACCGAACGCCCCCGTGCCGGCCCCGCACCGCCGGGCCGGCACGGGGGCGTTCGGTCGCGGACCTGGCCGGAACACCATGCGCCCGAGTGGCGGACCCGCCTCGCACCCGAAGCCCTTCTGCGGATGCCGCACCTCACCCCGGCGGTGCCTTGCTTCGGGGCGGCAGAGGTTCTTCGGAGACGGGTGTGGACTCTCCGCCCGAGGCGCTGCTCGCCCGCCCGGACCCCGGGGCGGACGCCACCCGCCGGGCG
>NZ_LIQT01000490.1 GCF_001418415.1 Streptomyces hirsutus | reverse complement strand
AGCCCCCGCCCGGCCGACGGACCCGGCGTCCCCGCCCGCCGAGAAGGGCGGCGGTGACATCGGCGATGACATCCGCAGCGCCCTGAGCCCGTCCGCTTCGTGACCGCCGTGACCGCCGTGACCCGAAACCGGTGACCCGTGTGTCCCGCACCGGGGAGGCGGATCAGGCGGGATCCGCCGGATGCGGTGCCAGCAGCGGGAGCTGCGAGGCGAGCCGCTCCTCGCACAGCTCGGCCAGCCGGTCGTAACCGGCCTTGCCCATCAGCTCGGTCAGCTCCGCCCGGTAGGACACGTACACGGGGTCGCCCGCGCCGTGCGCCGAGGTCGCCGACGTGCACCACCAGTGCAGGTCGTGGCCGCCCGGACCCCAGCCCCGGCGGTCGTACTCACCGATCGACACCTGCAGCACGCGCGTGTCGTCGGGCCGGTCGATCCAGTCGTAGGTCCGCCGGACCGGCAGCTGCCAGCACACGTCCGGCTTGGTCTCCAGCGGCTCGCGGCCCTCCCGCACGGCGAGGATGTGCAGCGAGCAGCCCATGCCGCCGGCGAAGCCCGGCCGGTTCTGGAAGATGCACGAGCCCTGGAAGGGGCGGGTCTGACGGTCGCCGTCCTCGTCCTCGGAGACCCAGCCGTTCCGGATGCCCTCGTCGTGGTTCTGCCAGATGTCCGGCGTCAGCCTCGCCACATGGCCCGCGACCCGCTTCTCGTCGTCCTTGTCCGAGAAATGCGCCCCCAGGGTGCAGCACCCGTCGTCCGCGCGGCCCGCCTGGATGCCCTGGCAACCGCTGCCGAAGACACAGTTCCAGCGAGAGGTCAGCCATGTCAGATCGCAGCGGAACACCTGCTCCTCGTCCGCCGGATCGGGGAACTCCACCCACGCCCGAGCGAAGTCGAGGCCCTTCTCGTCGTTCGGCGGCACCTGCGACGGACCGTCGACCGGTTTGGCCTTCTTGGCCTGCTTGGTCATTTTGTCCGCCTTTTCAGCCTTCGCCTTTTTCGTCTTTGGCACTCGTCCAGGGTAAGTCGCCCGGATCGTTGTCCTGTACCGGACCTACTGCGGCGGAGCGGGCTTTTGTCCGCGTCGCGCGCAGTAGCGTGCCGTACATGAGACTCGGTGTCCTCGACGTGGGTTCGAACACGGTGCATCTGCTGGTGGTCGACGCGCACCCCGGGGCATGCCCACTGCCCGCGCACTCGCACAAGGCGGAGCTGCGTCTGGCCGAGCTGCTGGACGCCGACGGAGCGATCGGACCCGGTGGGACGGACCAGGTGATCCAGGTCGTTCACGGGGCGCTCCAGGCCGCCGAGGACAAGGGTGTCGAGGAGTTGCTGCCGTTCGCGACCTCGGCGGTGCGCGACGCCCGCAACGCGGGCGAGGTCCTCGAGCGTGTGCGGGCGGAGACCGGAGTCGAACTCCAGGTCCTCACCGGTGCCGAGGAGGCCCGGCTGACCTTCCTCGCCGCCCGCCGCTGGTTCGGCTGGTCGGCGGGAAAGCTGCTGGTCATCGACATCGGCGGGGGTTCCCTGGAGATAGCCTTCGGCATCGACGAGGAGCCCGACGCCGCGGTGTCGCTGCCGCTGGGCGCCGGCCGCCTCACCGGCACCTGGCTGCCCGGCGACCCGCCGGCACCGGACGACGTGCGGGCACTGCGCCGGCACGTCCGCGCGGAGATCGGCCGTACGGTCGGCGAATTCAGCCGTCTCGGTCCGCCCGACCACGTGGTGGCCACCTCCAAGACCTTCAAGCAACTCGCCCGCATCGCGGGCGCCGCCCGCTCCACCGAGGGCCCGTACGTCCCGCGTGAGCTGAAGGGCCAGTCGCTGGAGGGATGGGTGTCGAGGCTGTCCGGGATGACCACCACCGAGCGCGCCGCGCTGCCCGGTGTCTCCGAGTCGCGCGCCGGCCAGCTGGTCGCCGGGGCGCTGGTCGCGGAGGCCGCGATGGACCTCTTCGGGGTGGAGTCCCTGGAGATCTGTCCCTGGGCGCTGCGCGAGGGCGTCATCCTGCGCCGCCTGGACCACATGGGGCCCGCGTAGCCGCGCACCACGTGACGCGCCCCCACCGCGCGTGACGCGACCGCCCACCACGCGGGGATCGACGGGCCACCGCGCGGGGATCGACGGGCCACCGCGCGGGGATCGATGAGCCGGACCGCGTGGGGATCGATGAGCCGGACCGCGCGGGCCTACGAGCCGGACCGCGCGTGGGTGGGTGAGCCGGGACCGCGCGGGCTTCGACGGGCCGGAACCGTACGGCCGCCGTCCGGTTAGCTCGCTCACACGGCGGCCTCCGGACCGCGGGGCCGCCGGACGGACGAAAAGTGCCCCGTGTGCTG
This sequence comes from Streptomyces hirsutus, assembly GCF_001418415.1. Classification (GTDB taxonomy): domain Bacteria; phylum Actinomycetota; class Actinomycetes; order Streptomycetales; family Streptomycetaceae; genus Streptomyces; species Streptomyces hirsutus. The sequence continues at coordinate 6,952 of NZ_LIQT01000490.1, read as the reverse complement.
CGGTCATGTGCTCGTGGCCGCGGCGGACGCCTCCGGCCGAAGCCCGTCGTCCGCGTCCCACCCGTCGAACACACCCCGTACGCTGTCCCTCGTGGCAGATCCAGCGGTGCGCATCCCGGATGCGAAGGTCGCTCTGTCGACGGCCTCCGTCTATCCGGAGTCGACGGCGACGGCCTTCGAGATCGCCGCGCGCCTCGGGTACGACGGTGTCGAGGTCATGGTGTGGACCGATCCGGTCAGCCAGGACATCGAGGCGCTGCGCCGCCTCAGCGACTACCACCGCATCCCCATCCTGGCCGTGCACGCCCCCTGCCTGCTCATCACGCAGCGCGTGTGGTCCACCGACCCCTGGACCAAGCTCCAGCGGGCCCGTACCGCCGCCGAGAAGCTCGGTGCCGCCACGGTCGTCGTTCATCCGCCGTTCCGCTGGCAGCGCCAGTACGCCCGCGACTTCGTCGACGGAATCTGGCGGATGGCGGACGAGACGGATGTGCGGTTCGCCGTCGAGAACATGTACCCGTGGCGCTACCGCGACCGCGAGATGCTCGCCTACGCCCCCGACTGGGACGTCACCAAGGACGACTACCGCCACTTCACGATCGACCTCAGCCACGCCTCGACCGCCCGCACCGACGCCCTCGGGATGCTCGACCGCATGGGCGACCGCCTCGGTCACGTCCACCTCGCCGACGGCCGGGGCTCGGCCAAGGACGAGCACCTCGTGCCCGGCCGCGGCGACCAGCCCTGCGCCGAGGTGCTGGAGCGCCTGGCCCTCAACGGCTTCGACGGCCATGTCGTCATCGAGGTCAACACCCGCCGTGCCATGTCCGGCGCCGAGCGCGAGGCCGACCTGGCGGAGGCGCTGGCGTTCACCCGCCTGCACCTGGCGTCGGCGAGGTCCGGGGCCCTCGGGTCCTCGACGGCGACCTCGGCGCTGCGGGCACCTCGCCGATGACCGGCGTCACCGCACCCGGTAGCCCGGAGGAGTCTCCCGGCGGTCCCGGCAGGGAGTCCGGCGGCCCGGCCGAGTCGGTCCCGGACACGTCCGCCACCGCCCCGGACACGCCGCCCGACCGCCCCGGCGCCGCTCCCCGACGCCGTGGCCGGCCCCCGCGCACGGAGTCGGCCGACACCCGGGACCGCATCCTGGACGCCGCCCGCGAGGAGTTCTCCGAACGCGGGTACGACAAGACATCCGTACGGGGCATCGCCAAGTCGGCCGGGGTCGACTCCGCACTGGTGCACCACTACTTCGGCACCAAGGAGCAGGTGTTCGAGGCGGCCGTCGAGGTCGCCTTCGCCCCGGTGCTCAAGGGCCGGCAAGCCGTCCTCGACGCTCCGTTGGAGGAGGTCGGCGAGCGGATGACCCGGATGATCCTCGGCCTCTGGGAGAACCCGGTGACCCGGACCCCGCTGCTCGCGATCATCCGGTCCGCCGTGAACAACGAGACCGCCGCCGGCGTCTTCCGCCGCCTGGTCGCGGGCCAGCTGCTGCGCCGTATCGCCGGGCGGCTCGACCTGCCGGACGCCGAACTGCGCGCCGAGCTCGCCGCGGCACAGCTGGTCGGGATCGCGATGGTCCGGTACGTGATCAAGGTCGAACCGCTGGCCTCGGCGGACGTCGAGCAGATCGTCGAGCGGGTGGCGCCGGTGGTCCAGGGCCACCTCACCGGCCGCTGAAGCGCCGCGCCCCCGCGCGTACCACGGTCTCCGTACCGCTCCCGCACTGAGATACGTATCCCGCATCGCGGACGCCCCGTCCCGCCCACTGGATGACGGGCGTACGCTCGACGACAGTCAGGAATCTCTGACCCCGCACCCCGAGAAGGTCTGAAGGAGCGAGCGACGATGCCCGAGCTGAGGTCCCGCACAGTCACCCACGGCCGCAACATGGCGGGTGCACGCGCCCTGATGCGAGCCTCCGGTGTACCGGGTGCGGACATCGGCCGGAAGCCGATCATCGCCGTGGCCAACAGTTTCACGGAGTTCGTCCCCGGCCACACCCACCTCGCGCCGGTCGGCCGGATCGTCAGCGAGGCGGTCGTCGCGGCCGGCGGCATCCCGCGCGAGTTCAACACCATCGCCGTCGACGACGGCATCGCGATGGGCCACGGCGGCATGCTGTACTCCCTGCCCTCCCGCGACCTGATCGCGGACAGCGTGGAGTACATGGTCGAGGCCCACTGCGCGGACGCCCTGATCTGCATCTCCAACTGCGACAAGATCACCCCGGGCATGCTCAACGCCGCCCTGCGGCTGAACATCCCGACTGTCTTCGTCTCCGGCGGTCCGATGGAGTCCGGTCGGGCGACGCTGGTCGACGGCACGGTCCGCACGCTGGACCTGGTCGACGCGATGGTCGACGCCGCCAACGACAAGATCTCCGACGCCGACGTCCTCCGTATCGAGGAGAACGCCTGTCCGACCTGCGGCTCCTGTTCCGGCATGTTCACCGCCAACTCGATGAACTGCCTCACCGAGGCCATCGGCCTGTCCCTCCCGGGCAATGGCTCGGTCCTGGCCACCCACACGGCCCGCAAGGCGCTCTACGAGGACGCCGCCCGCACGGTCATGGACATCACCCGCCGCTACTACGAGCAGGACGACGACACGGTCCTGCCCCGCTCCATCGCCACCGTCGCCGCCTTCGAGAACGCGATGACGCTGGACATCGCCATGGGCGGCTCCACCAACACGATCCTGCACCTGCTGGCCGCCGCCCAGGAGGCGGAGGTCCCCTTCGGCCTGACCGAGATCGACGCCCTCTCGCGCCGCGTGCCCTGCCTGGCGAAGGTCGCGCCGAACGTCGCCAAGGACCGCACGTACTACATGGAGGACGTGCACCGCGCGGGCGGCATCCCCGCCCTGCTCGGCGAACTGCACCGCGCGGGCCTGCTCAACGAGGACGTGTACTCCGTCCACAGCCCGACCCTGGCCGACTGGCTGAAGACCTGGGACATCCGCGGCGGCTCCCCGTCCCCGGAGGCCGTGGAGATGTGGCACGCGGCTCCCGGCTGCGTGCGCTCCGCCGAGGCCTTCTCCCAGTCCGAGCGCTGGGACACCCTCGACGAGGACGCCGAGGGCGGCTGCATCCGCTCCGCCGAGCACGCCTACTCCAAGGACGGCGGCCTGGCGGTGCTGCGCGGCAACCTCGCCGTGGACGGCTGCGTCGTCAAGACGGCCGGTGTCGACGAGTCGATCTGGACCTTCGAGGGCCCGGCGGTCGTCTGCGAGTCGCAGGAGGAGGCCGTCGAGAAGATCCTCACCAAGCAGGTCAAGGAGGGTGACGTCGTCGTCATCCGCTACGAGGGCCCCAAGGGCGGCCCCGGCATGCAGGAGATGCTCTACCCGACGTCGTACCTGAAGAGCCGCGGCCTCGGAAAGGCCTGCGCCCTGATCACCGACGGCCGCTTCTCCGGCGGCACCTCCGGTCTCTCCATCGGCCACGCCTCCCCGGAGGCGGCCTCGGGCGGCACCATCGCCCTGGTCGAGGAGGGTGACCGCATCCGCATCGACATCCCGAACCGCTCGGTCGAGCTGCTGGTCGACGAGGCCGAGCTGGCCCGCCGCGAGCAGGCACTGGACGGTGCGTACGCCCCGAAGAACCGTGAGCGCAAGGTCTCGGCGGCGCTGAAGGCGTACGCGGCGATGGCCACGAGCGCCGACAAGGGCGCGGTGCGGGACGTGTCGAAGCTGGGCTGAACCGCCCGACGCCCGCGCGACCAACGGGCCCATGGGTTCCGTGGGTCCTACCAGTCGGCCGGGTCACGGCCGTCCACGGCGAAGACCGTGCCATCGGGAGCGCCGGCGTAGACGTGGCCGTCGGCGATCACCGGATTCGGCAGGGTGGCGGCCACGCGGTCGGGGGTGTCACCCATCCGGGGCGCCGTCTGCCCGGCTAGCCGTCCCTCGCGCGCGTCCACGGCAAGCAGCCGGCCGTCCGGCGCCGTGAAGTAGACGTGCCGCTCGTCCGCGACCGGCGTGGACGAGCGGGCGATCCCGGTCTCCAGGCTCCACCGCTGCCGCAGTGCGGCCATGTCGACGGCCACCAGCCTGCCGCCGACGCCCGTCAGGTAGGCGACGTCCCCGTGCAAGGTGCCCTGAGCTTGGGCCAGCGGCACGGGCAGCGTCACCCGGCGCGTCTCCCCGTTGTCCGGTGTGTAGCGGACCAGGGCCTGCGTGGTGTCATAGACCGGGTCGGCGGAAGCGAGTACGAGTGCTTCGCCCGTGCTGCCGACCGGAGTCAGCATCCCCTCCAGCCGGGCGTCCCACCGCACCGCGCCGGACCGCGGATCGACCGCCGTGACCTGCGTGCTGGAACCGTCGTCCGACGTGCTCGCCACGTAGGCCAGCGGGTCCCCCGTGAACGTGCGGAAGTACAGGGTGTCGTGCCCCGGCACCCGCCCGCTCCACAACGCGTCGCCGGAGGTGCTGTCCACACCGGTGACCGTGCCGTCGGCGCCGGTGAGCAGCAACACGTTCCCGGCACCGGTGAGGCCGTTGTGTTCGGCGGTCTCCTGCCGCCACCGCGGCTTCCCCGAGGCCGGGTCGAGGGCCTCCAGGCCGCTGTCCAGCTTCGGCGCGGGCTGCACGAGTCCGCCCGACACGACCGGCGGTCCGCTCGCCGCCGTCCCCGCGGCGGTGTGCCGCCACAGCAGGCCGCCGTCGTCGGGGTCGAGGGCGAACACCGACTCCGCCTGGGCGCACACCAGTAGATCGGCCCCGTACGAGCACTGCGGGCTGCCCGGCTTGCCCGACGGCGCCGCCTCCCACGCCCGGAACGCGTCCGGGGTGCTCTGTGTGCCGACGGGGGCCTGCCGCGCCGAGGGCTCGTCGCCGAACAACTGGACGGAGAAGAGCGTGCCGAACACGGCGAGGGCGAGCGCCCCGCCCCCGAGCAGTGCCCGCTTGCTGAGGGGTGGCCGCGCGGAACGCCGGGCCGCCGTCGGGCCGGAGCGGTGCCCGGGACCGGGTTCGGATTCGGGAGCGGCTCCGGCAACGAGTCCGGCCGCAGGCCCGGCTCCGGTCCGGTTCGCGGGCTCGACGCCGGCCCCGCCCCCGGTGTCGGACCTCCCCTGGTGGCCGGGTGTGGCGCCCGCGGAGGTGGTTCCCGTTTCCGCCTCAGCCCCCGCCTCCGGGTCCGTTTCCGCCTCCGCTTCCGGCTCCGTTCGCTGTGCCGGTATGAAGGTCTGGGAAAGGAAGGCTTGGGACATGAAGGCCTGGGTGTCGTAGGAGGCCGCGACGGACCGCAGTTCCCGCATCAACTCGTCGGGGGAGGGCCGGTCCTCGGGTTCCTTGGCCAGGCAGCGCAGCACCAGAGGGGCGAGCCCGTCCGGTACGCCGGTCAGATCGGGCTCGTCGTGCACCACCTGGTAGGCGACGACGTACGGGCTGTCGGAGTCGAACGGCCCGCGCCCGGTGGCGGCGTGCACCAGGAGCGAGCCGAGCGCGAAGATGTCGGCGGAGGGCCCCACTTCACGGGGACGCCGGAACTGCTCGGGTGCCATGAAGGGCGGGGTACCGATCAATTTTCCGGTCTCGGTCCGCAGTTCGCTGTCCTTTGGCCGAGAGATGCCGAAATCGATGACCTTCGGCCCGTCCCCGGCGAGCAGCACGTTGCTGGGCTTCAGGTCGCGGTGCACGACCCCGACCCGGTGGATGTCCCGCAGTCCCTCAGCCAGTCCGGCCATCAGCCTGCGCAAGTGGGGTGATGGCATGGGGCCGTTCCGCTTTACATGCTGGGCGAGCGTTGGGCCGGGGATGAACAGCGTGGCCATCCAGGGGCGTTCGGCCTCCGGGTCGGCGTCGACGACCGGCGCGGTGAAGGCACCGCTCACCCGTCGCGCCGCCGCGACCTCCTGCCGGAAACGTCCCCTGAACTCGCGGTCCCGCGCGAACTCGGCGTGCACGACCTTCACCGCGAGCTTCAGCCCGGACGTACTCCGGGCCAGATGCACCACGCCCATTCCGCCGGAGCCGAGGCGTGACTCGAGACGGTAGTGACCGGCGTATTCGGGAAGTTCCGCTTCCGCGCCCGCTCCGACGTTCCGCTGTGGCGCCATGGGACCACCCCCGTGCTGTTCGTCCGCGTGCGCGCCGCACAGACCCTAGTCGATGAGATGTACGGGACCGAGGCGGCATGCCGGGGCTGGTGTTCAAACAGCGTACATGTGTGCGTGACGGGATTGCGGGGTATGAACGGGGCCCCATGACAGGCATGGGATCATAACGGGGGAGTTTTCCATGGCAGTTGACCAAGTCGGAGAAGCAGAGGGTGCCGGGGCGGCGGAGCCGGCCGTCGCGGCGGCCGTGCAGTACTACCCGGTCGCGCCGGGCCACCGGCTCAACGTCCGCAGCGGTCCGGGCACGAACTACGCCATCGTCCGCACCCTGCCCCTGGGCGCGCAGGTGCCGATCTTCTGCCAGAGTCCGGGCACGACTGTCGCCGGGCCGTACGGCACGTCGAACATCTGGTGCAACATCGCCAGCGGCCAGTACGTCTCGGACGCCTACGTGAAGACCGGCAGCGACGGCTACGTGGCCCCGCGCTGCGGCTGATCCCGGGTGATCCCGCCCGATCCCGGGTGATCCCGCCCGGGACCGGGTGATCGCGGCCGATCCCGCTCGGAGCCCGCGGGGGCGCCGGAGCCATAATCGAAGCGTGAGCGCAGAGAACGGCACCCCGGACGACCACCCCGCGGGCTCCCCGGGAACCCCCGTCGGCCCCCGCCCCGAGCCCATCCGCTTCTTCGGCACGACCTGGGTCGACCACGACAGCGGCTACGCGGCCCGCCGTATCGGCGTCGCCGTCGGCTCGCTCGCCGCCGCGGCCGCCGCCTGCTTTGTTCTGCGCATCGCCTACCAGGGCTTCCGGATCGCCGAGGTCGGCGGTTTCGTCACGCTCCTCATGGTCGTGATGTTCGCGGTCTGCAGCGCCCTCTCGTTCGGGCAC
>NZ_LIQT01000049.1 GCF_001418415.1 Streptomyces hirsutus | reverse complement strand
CCCACGCTCCTGCCCCCCTCCTCCCGTCCGCGCCCGCAGGTGTCCGCTCCGCCCGTTCGCTCCGGGGTGTGCGGCGGCGCCAGGTCCGTACCGCCAGGGCCGTCACCGTGGCCACCAGCCCGATCCACACCAGCGTCGCGCCGCCGCTCTGCCACCACACCGGCCCGAACCGGGAGAGCGCGGCAACCCCCATCGGCCCGCCCGCCAACGCGGCGAACATCGCCAGCAGGGCCGCACACAGCACCGCCGACAATCCGGCGACACCGGCCGTCCGGCCCGGTGACCAGAACGCGTCCGGCTCCTGCCCCGACCGCTCGCCTCCGGGCTCCACCAGGTGTCCGGCCGTGGTGGCGCCCTTCGCGACGTACCACCCCACCACCGCTCCGGCCGCCAACGGCACTGCCCCGGCCGCCCAGTTCACCGGCGTCCCCGCCCCCGCGTCCGGCACCGCCGCAAGGAGCGGGAACGCGGGCAGCAGCGGGCCCGGTGAGGCGGAGAGCGGTGTCACGGCATGTCCGACGCCGAGGAGGAACCCGGGGCCCAGGGCGTACGACGCCGCCCACACCGCCGCGTTCGGCAGCAGGACGACGCCGAGCAGCAGCACCGCGAGCCGCCCCGACCACCCCTCCGTCAGCCGCAGGAAGGCCCCCTGGGCCTCGCCGCCGTGCCACAGCAGCGACACCGTCAGCAGCAGCGCCCCGCCGCCGACGAGCACCGCCGTCCCGGCCCCCGCCGCGCGCGCCGCGACGCCGAGGCGTCCGTCCGGGCCGAGGAGCAGATGGCGTACGCCCCTCGGCAGCAGCGCACCCACGGTCCGTTCCAGCGGCCCTCGCGGGCAGCCGTACGCCCGCCACACTCCCACGCCCGTGGCCGTCACCGCGACCAGCGGCACGCACACGCCCGCCGACGCCCATGCCGGCCGCAGCCCACCACCCGCGGCGTAGAGCGCGGCGGGCGCGCCGACGGCCAGGTAACCGAGGACGACGCCCGTCCAGGCCGTCGGGCCGCCCACGAGCGGGGCGTCGTCCGACGCGTCCGGCTCGTCCGACACGCCCCCGTCGGTGGCGTCGCGGGCCGCCCGGTGCAGCAGCCACACCGGGAGCGCGAGCAGCAGCAACGGCCGGACGCCGAGTGGGGCCGGCACACCGGAGAGCGTGTCGGTGCGGATCAGTTCGGCACCGTGCGCCAGCAGCCACAGCCCCGCCGCCGTGCTCAGCGCGCCGTCGAGTCCGCTGTCCGGGTACGGCGAGCTGATCCACAGCAGGATCACGAGCATGGCGAACGCGGCGAGCCCGAGCCCCGCCGCGAGGGCGCCGCAGAGGAGGGCGGAGTCCAGCCCGGGCGAGCGGTCGCGCATCCGGGTGAGCAGGAGGGCCGGCCTCGTTCGGCGGGCGGTCGTCTGGATCACACCCGCCATGCTCCCAACGACACGCGCTTTCGCTGCGTAACAGGCGAAGCACCGCTGTGTCGCCCAATATACGGTTATGCACTTTTCCGCACGAAGGGGCGTCCTGTGACACGGAGCGCTGCCACCCCCCTCCCCTCGCCCGAGGAGCGCCGACGCCTGCGCGAGTCCCACGCGCTGCCCCAGGCTCAGTTCGCCCGGCGGGTCGGCGTCAGCCGCAAGACGGTGCGTGCGTGGGAGTCCGGCCGCGCCACACCGCGCGGCCGGAAGGGGGAGGCGTACAGGAAACTGCTGGCCACCGCCACCCCGACGAAACCCGAGCCCACCGGGCAGCAGGGACCCCCGTCGCTCTCCGAACCCTCCGAGTCCGCCGGATCCTCCAAACGCCCCGATCCCTCTTGGCCCTCCGAATGCTCCGACCCCTCCGAGCTCGCCAAGTCGGCCAAATCCTCGGCGCGTTCGGCCAATTCTTCCCCCGAGCATCCTGTCGGGCGGAGCGCCCTGCTGCCGCCCGTCCGGCCCGTCCGGCCCGTTCGATCCATCCGGTCCGTCCATGAGGAGGCCGCCGGTCCCACCACCCTGACGCCTGCTCAGGCATTCGACGCCCTGTACGCCTTCTGCACCCCGGCGCTCGCACGACAGACATATCTTCTGTCCGGTCGTCGCGACCTGGCGCGCGAAGCGGTCGAGCGGGCCTTCCAACTGGCCTGGGACCGCTGGCCCGAGGTGGCCCTCGACCGCGACCCGGCCGGCTGGGTACGCGCGGCGGCGTACGAGTGGGCACTCTCCCCGTGGCACCGGTTCCGGCCCCGCTACCGGCGCCCGGAACCACCGCCCTCACAGCCCTCCGACCGCGCGCTGCTGGACGTCCTGCTGCACCTGCCGCCGCCGCACCGCCGCACGGTCGTGCTCTACGACGGTGTCGGCCTCGACCTGCCGGAGACCGCGGCGGAGACGGAGGCGAGCACGCCCGCGACCGCGAGCCGCCTGCTGCACGCACACGAGACCCTCGCGGCCCGGCTGCCGGAACTCTCGGACCCGCTCGTACTGCACCAACGGCTGGCCGAACTGGCCTCCACCGAACACCTCCGGTCGGCCGCACCGCCGGAGGTACGCGAGGGCAGCGAGCGCAGGGCCCGCTTCTGGACCCGGGCCGTCATCGCCTTCACGCTCACCCTGATCGGCGCCACCGCGTTCACTCTGTACACGACTCCCACCCGCTACGACCCGCCGGTGCCGCCCGGCGAGACGGTCCAGGGAGTGCCACCGCGCGTGGCGCCGGGACCCCTCTCGGACAGGGAGCGGAAGCTGCGCACCAAGCTCCGCGAGGAACTGCTGCACGGCCCGGAGCGGCTGGCACCGCAGCCATGGTGACGGACCCGGTCCCGGAACCGGACGCGGTTCAGGTTCCGCGTCCGGTTCCGGAACAACGGATGGGCCCGTTCCCCTCGAGGGGAACGGGCCCATCCGTATGCTGCGGCCGATCAGCCCGCGAGGATCTCGCGCGCCAGCTTGGCCGTCTCGGTCGGCGTCTTGCCGACCTTGACGCCCGCGGCCTCGAGGGCCTCCTGCTTCGCCTGGGCGGTACCGGACGAACCGGAGACGATGGCGCCGGCGTGGCCCATGGTCTTGCCCTCGGGCGCGGTGAAGCCCGCGACGTAGCCGACGACCGGCTTCTTCACGTTCTCCTTGATGTACGCCGCGGCCCGCTCCTCGGCGTCGCCGCCGATCTCGCCGATCATCACGATCAGGTCGGTGTCGGGGTCGGCCTCGAACGCGGCCAGCGCGTCGATGTGGGTCGTGCCGATGACCGGGTCGCCACCGATGCCGACGGCCGAGGAGAAGCCGATGTCACGCAGCTCGTACATCATCTGGTACGTCAGCGTGCCGGACTTCGAGACCAGGCCGATGCGGCCCGGCTTCGTGATGTCGCCCGGGATGATGCCGGCGTTCGACTGGCCCGGGCTGATCAGACCGGGGCAGTTCGGTCCGATGATCCGGGTCTTGTTGCCCTGCGACACGGCGTACGCGTAGAACGCGGCCGAGTCGTGGACCGCGATGCCCTCGGTGATGACGACCGCGAGCGGGATCTCGGCGTCGATGGCCTCGACGACGGCGGACTTCGCGAAGGCCGGCGGTACGAACAGGACGGATACGTTCGCACCCGTCTTCTCGATCGCCTCGGCGACCGTGCCGAAGACCGGGATGTCGTTGCCGTCGATGTCGACGGAGGTGCCCGCCTTGCGCGGGTTCACACCGCCGACGATGTTCGTGCCGTCGGCCAGCATGAGCTTGGTGTGCTTCATGCCCGTGGCACCGGTCATGCCCTGGACGATGACCTTGGAATCCTTGTTGAGGAAAATAGCCATGGCTGTTTAGTCCCTCGTCCCTTACTTCGCAGCCGCGAGCTCGGCGGCCTTGTCGGCCGCGCCGTCCATGGTGTCCACGCGCTGCACCAGCGGGTGGTTGGCGTCGGAGAGGATCCTGCGACCCAGTTCGGCGTTGTTGCCGTCCAGACGCACGACCAGCGGCTTGGTGACTTCCTCACCCCTGTCCGCGAGCAGCTGCAGCGCCTGCACGATGCCGTTGGCGACCTCGTCGCAGGCGGTGATGCCGCCGAAGACGTTGACGAACACGGACTTGACGTCCGGGTCGCCGAGAATGATCTCCAGGCCGTTCGCCATGACGGCGGCGGAGGCGCCACCGCCGATGTCGAGGAAGTTGGCGGGCTTCACGCCGCCGTGCGCCTCACCGGCGTAGGCGACGACGTCCAGGGTGCTCATCACGAGCCCCGCGCCGTTGCCGATGATGCCGACCTCGCCGTCGAGCTTGACGTAGTTGAGGTTCTTCTCCTTGGCGGCGGCCTCGAGCGGGTTCGCCGCGGCCTTGTCCTGGAGGGCCTCGTGGTCGGGGTGACGGAACTCGGCGTTGTCGTCCAGGGTGACCTTGCCGTCGAGGGCGAGGACGTCACCGGAGGCGACCTTGGCCAGCGGGTTGACCTCGACGAGGAGCGCGTCCTCGGCGATGAAGGTCTTCCACAGGGTGACGAGGACGTCGGCGACCTTGTCGGCCACCTCGGCCGGGAAGTTCGCGGCCTCGACGATCTCGCGCGCCTTCTCGGGGGTCACGCCCTCGTTGGCGTCGATCGGCGTCTTGGCGACGGCCTCCGGACGGGTGGCCGCCACCTCCTCGATGTCCATGCCGCCCTCGACGGACGCGATGGAGAGGAAGGTGCGGTTGGCACGGTCGAGGAGGAAGGAGACGTAGTACTCCTCGACGATCTCCGGAGCGGTCTCGGCGATCATCACCTTGTGGACCGTGTGGCCCTTGATGTCCATGCCGAGAATGTCCGTCGCACGCGCGACGGCCTCGTCCGGGGTTGCTGCCAGCTTCACGCCACCGGCCTTGCCGCGGCCACCGACCTTCACCTGCGCCTTGACGACGGACTTGCCGCCGAGACGCTCGGTGATCTCGCGCGCCGCCTCAGGCGTGTCGATGACTTCACCGGCCAGCACCGGTACATCGTGCTTGGCGAAGAGGTCCCTCGCCTGATACTCGAACAGGTCCACGCGCTTCCGTCCCTATCAGTGATCTCGCGGTTTGTTGGATGCGTGGGCGTGCCGCGAGGGCAACGTGACGACGTCCGCTGTGTCACAAGGGAAGCGCACACGGTGACCGAGCGCGCGGCATGTCCACCTCGCAGGCTATAGCCGGTGGCAGGGCCTCCCGAAATCGCGGGGTCACACCTGAGCGGTGATACCTGTCACATGATGCCCGGATTGGTGACACAGAGTGCCGCCGATGAGCGGCCTCACCGGGCCGGGGACGCCCCGGTGAGGCCCGCCGCACCCCGGAGGAGCAGGGATGTTCCCGCTCTCCGAGGTACCTGATGTCCGGCTCCCGCCCCAGTGGAGACCGGCTCACCCCCTCCACGCGTTCACGGCCGGACAGGCCGGCTGCCTTCGACCGTCCACGCCGGAACGCCCCTGAAGTTCTCCTTACTCGCAAGTCGGATTTCGTACGCGCGGAGCGGAACGCGTCGCACGGCGTGCGGCACGAACGTGCGACACAACGCGACATTCATGGCCTATGTGATGCATGTGACGCACGGAACGTGCGGGGCGTGCGGAACATGCGGAACGTGCGGGGCGTGCGGGGCGT
>NZ_LIQT01000489.1 GCF_001418415.1 Streptomyces hirsutus | reverse complement strand
CGCGCCGGCGCGGGTGCTGTGGTCCCCCGGCGACTCGGGCCGTGACATCCGTGAGCTCCAGGCCCGGCTGCGGCAGGCCGCCTGGCTGTTCGACGGCCCCACCGGGACGTACGACGGGCCCACGCGGGAGGCCGTCGAGGGGTTCCAGGGCAAGCGCGGGCTGCCGCGGACCGGGCGGACCGACACCGTCACCTGGCAGCGGCTGCTCGGCATGACACGCGAACCGGGCCGGTGGGAGCTGTACCTGATGGGCGGCCAGCCGGCCGCCGCCCCCGACGCGCGCTGCCGGACGGGCCGGGTGCTGTGCATCAGCAAGTCCAGCCGCACCCTGCGCTGGATGGTCGACGGACGGACCCTGACGACGCTGCCCGTCCGCTTCGGCTCCGACCCCACACCGACGCGCGACGGCGTCTTCCAGGTCTACTGGAAGTCCCGCGACCACGTGTCCACGCTCTACGACTCGCCGATGCCCTACGCCCTGTTCTTCAGCGGCGGCCAGGCCGTGCACTTCTCGGCCGACTTCGCCGCGCGGGGCTATGCCGGTTCCTCGCACGGCTGCGTCAATGTGCGGGACGAGGCGGCCATCGCCCGGCTGTACGAGCAGGTGCGCAACGGCGACAAGGTCGTCGTCCACTGGTGAGCGCCGCGCGGACACCAGCGACGCCAGGGGTGGGTGGGAAGGGCGCGGGCGGGACCGGGGGAACGTGTCCCGCCCGCGCCGAATGCACGAGCCACAGGTACGGGGGGAACCCGGCTCCGTGCAAAAGCCGATGACCAGTCGGCTCACTCAGTACTGCGCCCCGGTGGCCGAAAACGTCACACCCGACGGGGAGGAAACGCCAAGCCTCCGTAAAGTCGCAGGTCAGCCGGACGCGTCGGCACCCTTGCCGTGTTTGCCGCCGTTGCCCCGGCCACCCTGGCCGTTGCCCTGGCCGCTGTTGCCCTTGTTGCCGTTGGCGTTCCCTTTCCCGTTCCCGGCGTTCCCGTTCCCGGCGTTCCCGTTGCTGCCGTTCCCGTTCGCCGCGCCCCCGTCGCCGGCGTTCCCGTTCGCCGCGCCCTCGTTACTGCCGTTGCCGTTGCCGTTCCCGTTGTCGCTCCGGCCGTTGCCGGTGTCGTTGCCGCCGTCCCGCTTCGTCGTGGGGCCGGAATCGGGGCCGGACCCCGTGCCCGTGTCGGCTCCGGTGCCGTGGTGGGCCAGGACGTTCTCGCAGTACGGCCCGACATGGGCGGAGCCACCCGCCGCGCCCTCCAGCAGGCGCCTGCGGTTGCCCGGGAGCTTGCGTCCGTCGCGTAAGGCACGGCAGGCCGAGGCGATCTGTTTCCCGCGGCCGTTCCCGGCCCCGAGGTCGCCGGTCTTCACGCCGGTCTCCGCCAGACCGCCGTCCTCGTCGGCGCCGGTGCCCGGTCCATCCTGCCGCCCGGTGTCACCGTCGGCGTCCCCGGACGGCTCGCCCTGCTCCTCCCCGGGTGCAACGCCGCCCGGCGCGTCCTTCTCCGACGGGTGCGGCGGCAGGGGGCGTTCGGGTGGGCCGGTGGCAGTGGCAGTGGCGGTGGCGGTGGCGGCGGGGCCGGAGACTCCGGACGGTGTCGGCAGCACTCCGGTACCGGCCAGGACCGCGGCACCGCCGACCATGCCCACGGTCAGCGCGGCGGCCAGTCCGAAGCGCACGGGGCGCGCCCAGCGCGGTGCCCGCCCGGTTCCGCATCGGTCCGCGGACGGGGCGCCGATCCTGACCAGTCCGACGTCGGTGCCCTGGGCGGCCCCGGCCCGGGGCGCGACGGGTACGGCGGACACGGCCCCGGCGGCCCGGCCCGTCCGCTCCTCGCGGACCTTGCGGAAAGCGGCCAGCACGGCGGCCTCACCGGGGAGTTCCCCGCCGGCCGGCGGAGGTGGGGCGGACAGCGCGCCGAGTGCGCTCGAGAGCCGTTCGGCCTGATCACGGTCGGCCGGACCGACAGCTTCGGGTGACTCTCCGTTCAGCAGTCGCTCCGCCGTTTCGCGGTTCAGCCACCTGTACTGCTCGTCGGCCATCACATGTCCTTCTGCGTCCGCGCTCGCATATGCGTCACACTCGCGGACGTCACCGCAGGGCGGCGTGGTTCTCTCTGGGGCGGGAGGGCGTCGAGCACCCCTGCGGATTCCGGATGTGCTTCCGGATCACCGTCGAGTATCTCAGCCAGCCGTCTCAGGCCCCGGTGCGCGGCCGTGCGTACGGCACCCGGCCGCTTGCCCAGCGTCTCGGCGGCGGTCCTCGCGTCGAGGCCCACGACCACCCGCAGGACGACGGCCTCGGCCTGGTCCTGCGGCAGCCGCGAGATGAGGGCGAAGGCGCCGTCGGTGGCCATCGCCTCGATGGCCTGGTCGGCGGTGTCGGACTCGGCGGGCCGCCCGCTCAGTTCGGTCTCGTCGCCGCCGATCGCGGGGCGGCGCCCGCGCATGCGGATGTGGTCGAGGGCCCGGTTGCGGGCGATCCGGGCGGCCCAGCCGCGGAACCGGTCCGCGTCACCGCTGAACCGCTGCAGGTCCCGGGCTATCTGCAGCCACGCCTCGGACGTCACGTCCTCGGCGTCGAGTTCGCCCACCAGCGTGCGTACGTACCCCAGCAGCCGCGGGTGCACGGCCCGGTACACCGTCCGGAACGCGCTCTCGTCCCCGTCCTGCGCCGCCCCCACCGCGGCCGTCAGCTCCGCGTCGTCCCCCAGCACCGCGCGCGCCCTTCTGCGCCTGAGCCGGCACCGCCTGCGCGGACCGGGTTCTCGCTGTCATGGTTCCTCTGTGTTCTCGGCCGCCCGTGGTGGTTGTGGTCGTTTGTCCTCGGACGGCTGGCGCGAAAGGCACGTTACGACCTCAAACCTCTCCCCGTCCATGTCCCTCCACGATCCCGTGCATGATTCAACGAACTTGTGACCGCGCGGTGTGACAGAAAACGCACTCATGGCGCTGTAGGAATTACGGGCCGCCGCGCGGTCCGTGCCGCGCGACGGCCGGGGCCTCTCCTGTGGGGGGTGGCGGCCCCGGCCGTTGCCTTGGCAGGCGTGGACTACGGCTTCTTTTCGCCGCCCGGCCGGGCGG
>NZ_LIQT01000488.1 GCF_001418415.1 Streptomyces hirsutus | reverse complement strand
AACATGATCCAGGCGTTCTTCCACGACCTGCGGGCCGTAGACGCGGGCGCCAACCGACCGCAGCACCTCCCCGCCCGCACCGTGAACAAGGTCGCCGTCCTGGGCGCCGGCATGATGGGCGCGGGCATCGCGTACGCCTGCGCCGGGGCCGGGATCGACGTCGTCCTCAAGGACGTGTCCGTCGAGTCGGCCGAGCGGGGCAAGGCGTACTCGGCGCGGCTGCTGGAGAAGGCGGTGGCCGCCGGCCGGACCACCGACGCCGAGCGCACGGCGCACCTCGCCCGGATCACGCCCACTGCCGATGCCCAGGACCTGGCGGGCTGCGATGCCGTGATCGAGGCCGTCTTCGAGGACCCCGACCTCAAGGCCCAGGTGCTCCGGGAAGCCGAGAGCGTGGTCGCCGCCGATGCCCTGCTGTGCTCCAACACCTCCACCCTGCCCATCACTTCGCTCGCCGGTGCGGTGGGCCGGCCCAAGGACTTCATCGGGCTGCACTTCTTCTCGCCGGTGGACCGGATGAGACTGGTGGAGATCGTCAAGGGCGGGCAGACCGGCGACGAGGCGCTCGCCCGCGCCTTCGACCTGGTCCGGCAGATCAAGAAGACGCCGATCGTCGTCAACGACAGCCGCGGCTTCTTCACCTCCCGGGTCATCGGCCGCTTCATCGACGAGGGCGTCGCCATGGTCGGCGAGGGCTACGACGCCGCCTCCGTCGAACAGGCCGCCGCCCAGGCCGGCTACCCCGCCAAGGTGCTCTCCCTGATGGACGAGCTGACCCTCACCCTGCCGCGCAGGATCCGGGAGGAGACGCGTCGCGCCGCGCAGGAGGCGGGCCGGGAGTGGACGCCCCACCCGGCCGACGCCGTCGTCGACCGCATGATCGACGAGTTCGGCCGCCCCGGCCGTGCCGGCGGCGCCGGCTTCTATGAGTACGCCGACGGCCGGCGAGCCGGACTCTGGCCCGGACTGCGGGAGCACTTCGCCGACCCGGCGCTGCGCGAGGCCGACCTGACGGAACTCAAGGAGCGGATGCTCTTCGTCGAGGCCCTCGACTCCGTGCGCTGCCTGGAGGAGGGTGTCCTGGTCTCCGTCGCGGACGCCAACGTCGGCTCGCTGCTCGGCATCGGCTTCCCCGCCTGGACCGGCGGCGTCCTGCAGTACATCAACGGCTACGAGGGAGGC
>NZ_LIQT01000487.1 GCF_001418415.1 Streptomyces hirsutus | reverse complement strand
CGCCCGCTGGACCTCACCACCGGGGCGTCGGCGGCGGACTTCCACGCGGCGCTGTCCCGGGCACTGGCCGACGACACCTGCGACGCCCCGGTGGTGAGGTCCAGCGGGCGGTGCGGGCGCAGCCCTTCGGCGAGGCAGGCGTCGTAGGTGAGCAGCCCCAGGGACTCGGAGTTGCCCAGGATCGCCACCCGGGGTCCGGACGGCAGCGGCTGCCGGGCGAGCAGCAGACCCGCGTCGACCAGTTCCGTGATGGTGTCCACCCGGATCACCCCGGCCTGCCGCAGCAGCGCGGAGACGGTGGCGTGGGGCAGGCGCGTCGCGCGCACGGCGTGCCCGCGGGGTCCGGAGCCGTGACGGGCGCCCTGGACCACGACCAGGGGCTTCACCGCCGCGGTGCGGCGGGCGAGGCGGGTGAACTTGCGGGGGTTGCCGATGGACTCCAGGTACATCAGGGCGACATCGGTGTCCGGGTCGTCGTACCAGTACTGCATGACGTCGTTGCCGGAGACGTCGGCCCGGTTGCCGGAGGACACGAAGGTGGACACGCCCGTGACACCGGTGACTCCCCCGCCGCGCCGGTGCAGCCGTGACAGCAGGGCGATGCCGATGGCTCCGGACTGGGCGAACAGGCCGATGCGGCCGGGCCGCGGCATCTGCGGCGCGAGCGAGGCGTTCAGGCGTACCTCCGGGGAGGTGTTGATGACGCCGAACGCGTTCGGTCCGATGAGCCGCATGCCGTACGAGCGGGCCTGGCGGACGAGGGCGCGCTGGCGCTCGCGGCCGTCGGGGCCCGCCTCGGCGTACCCGGCGGACACGACGACGATCCCCTGCACCCCGTGTTCGCCGCATTCGGCCACGGTCTCGGGGACGTCGTCGGCGGGCACCGCGACGACGGCGAGGTCGACCGGGCCGTCGATGTCCCGCACCGAGCGGTGGGCGGGCACCCCGGCGGCTCCGTCGAGTTCCTTCCGCTCCGGCGGGAGGGCCTTGTTCACGGCGTACAGGCGGCCGGTGAATCCGGCGTCCCGGATGTTGTCGAGGAGGCTGCGGCCCACGCCGCCGGGCGTGCGGCCGGCACCGATGACGGCGACCGAACCCGGGGCGAGCAGCCGCTGCACCGAGCGGGCCTCGGCGCGCTGCTCGCGCGCCTGCTGCACGGCCAGGGAACGGTCGGTGGGTTCGAGGCCGAACTCGAGGCGGACGACCCCGTCCTCGAAGCTGCGCTTCTGGGTGTACCCGGCGTCCGTGAACACCTTGATCATCTTGCTGTTGGCCGGCAGCACCTCGGCGGCGAACCGGCGGATGCCGCGCTCCCGGGCGACAGCGGCGATGTGCTCGAGCAGGGCGGAGGCGATGCCCCGGCCCTGGTGGGCGTCCTGCACGAGGAAGGCGACCTCGGCCTCGTCGGCCGGCGACGACGCGGGCGCTCCGTCGGGGCCGATCCGGTCGTAGCGTACGGTGGCGATGAACTCACCGCCCACGGTGGCCGCGAGTCCCACCCGGTCCACGAAGTCGTGGTGCGTGAAGCGGTGCACGTCCTTGGCCGACAGGCGGGGGTAGGGCGCGAAGAAGCGGTAGTACTTCGACTCGTCCGACACCTGCTCGTAGAAGCTGACCAGACGCTCGGCGTCGTCGACGGTGATGGGGCGTACGCGCGCGGTGCCTCCGTCGCGCAGCACCACGTCGGCCTCCCAGTGGGCGGGGTACTCATGCCGGTCCGAGGAGGTCTGCATGGCCCCCAGAGTACGGCTCGCGTACGGTGACGGCGCGAGGCAGTCCGCGGGGCACGGGCCCGGACCGAGGCCGCGGTCGGGTGCCGACGGGGAGCGTGAGCGGGTGCCGCTCCCGGCACCACTTCCGGGGCCGCTCCCGGCACCGCCTCCGGGGCCGCTCCCCGACATGGTTCACCATATGGGAAACTGGTCTAGACAACCTGAACTCCGAAGGGCAGCAACACATGGCTGAGCGCCGCGTCAACGTCGGCTGGGCCGAGGGCCTCCACGCCCGCCCCGCCTCCATCTTCGTCCGATCCGCCACGGCCACCGGCGTCCCGGTGACGATCGCCAAGGCCGGCGGCAACCCCGTCAACGCGGCCTCCATGCTGGCCGTTCTGGGCCTGGGCGCCCAGGGCGGCGAGGAGATCGTCCTCGCCTCCGACGCCGAGGGGGCCGACGCCGCCCTGGACCGGCTGGCGAAGCTGGTCTCCGAGGGTCTCGAGGAGCTCCCCGAAACCGTCTGATTTCTGCGCCTGAGCCGGCGCCGCTCTCGCGGAACCGGTTGCGCGCCGTCCGGGTTCCTCAATTGATGGTTACGGTGCTCTGTGGCTCACAGATACCGACCCGCACCACCGAAAGGCCTGCCCGAATCACCGGGCGGGCCTTTCTCTTTCCCTTTTCGCGCACAGCAAGAAATGCCTTGGAATCGCGCTCCCTTTTGTATACGGCACCCGTGTTAAGAGCGCAGGCTCGGCGTGTTTACGGGATGTTGCGAGTTCCTCACGCCCTCCGCGCGGGCCGTCCGGTCCGCGCGCTCGGCCCCGCCGGCCCCGGCGGTGAAGCGCAGGCGGTGGGCGGCGGCGGCGCGCTCGGTGTGCAGCGCCATGACCGCACGCGCGCGCTCGCCGTCCCCGCGCACCACGGCGTCCACGACCGCGCCGTGCTCCGCCCAGCACTCCGCGGGGTCCCTCGTCCCCCGCACCTCGTACATCCAGCCGATCTTGTGCCGGAGCCGGATCAGCGTCGACGTCAGCGCCGGGCTGCCGGACGCCTGGGCGAGCGTCTCGTGGAACCAGCCGCCCAGGGAGCGCAGGTCGTCGCTGTGGCCCTGGCGGGCCCGCTCCTGCCCCAGCCGGACCAGGCCGCGCAGCACCTTCAGGTGGGCCTCGGTGCGGCGCTGCGCGGCGCGGGAGGCTCCGAGCGGTTCCAGCAGCAGCCGCATCTCCAGCAGGTCGGCGGCCTCCTGCTCGGTGGGTTCCGCGACGCACGCGCCCGCGTGGCGCCGGGTCACCACGAAGCCCTCGGCCTCCAGGGTGCGCAGGGCCTCCCGGACGGGGACGCGCGAGACGCCGTAGCGGCGGGCGAGGAGTTCCTCGGTGAGCCGGCCGCCACGCTCGTAGACACCCGAGACGATGTCGTCCCGGATCGCCGTGCACACCGAGTGCGCCGGAATACGCATGACCGACCTCCGAATTAATCCCCGCATAACGTCAACGGGCGACGCCTGTTCCGTGACTCTATTGCAACGCGCGGGAATTTCCGACGGCGAGCCGGAAATCATGTTCGTTTTTTGGACAACGGGCGGCCCGCCGGAAACCTCGAAAGCCCCGGCCCGCAGAGCGGTCCGGGGCCATTCCACGGAAAGCGGACACCCGCGGTGTCAGGGGATCACGCGGACGTCGAGGTGCGTCCGGAGGCCGGGGGGTACGTGCCCGGTCAGAGGTTCGCGCCGTGCGCGCGGAGGTACGCGACGGGGTCGATGTCGGAGCCGTACTCGGCGGTGGTGCGGGCCTCGAAGTGCAGATGCGCGCCGGTGACGTTGCCGGTGGCGCCGGAGACGCCGATCTGCTGTCCCGGGGCGACCTGCTGGCCCACCGAGACACCGACGGACGACAGGTGGCCGTACTGGGTGTACGTGCCGTCGTGCATCTTGATCACGACCTGGTTGCCGTAGGCGCCGCCCCAGCCGGCCTCGACGACGGTGCCCATGCCGACCGAGAGCACGGGGGTGCCGCTCGCGGCGTGGAAGTCGACACCGGTGTGGCTGCCGGAGGACCAGACGGCGCCGCCGGACAGGTAATCGGTCGAGACGTAGGAGCCCGCGATCGGGGACACGAAGGTGTTGAGACGCTTGCGCTCGGCCTCCCGCGCGGCGCGTTCCTCGGCCTCGCGGGCCCTCTCGGCCTCCTCGGCAGCCCTCTCCCGGGCAGTTTCCTCGGCGGCTTCGCGGGCGGCGGCCTGGGCCGCTTCGCGTGCGGCCTCGTGCTGGGCGGCCGCCTGGGCGTCGACCTGGGCGGCGGCCTCGTCGCCCAGGGTGATCACGGGGGTGAGGCCGGTCTGTTCCGCGAGGGGTTCGGCGGCGAGCGCCGGAGCCGCGAGGGAGCCGATGACACCGGTGGTGGTGAGGGCCGCGACGCCCGCCACCTTGGCGGTGCCGCGATGCACGCGGCCGGGACGGCGGTGCTTCCCGGGGGCGCGGGTGAACGCCATGTACAGGGTGGTCCTTTCCTTCCCTCTCGCCTACCGGGTTAGCTGACGGGTTCGGAGCAGGAAGGTCTCCTACGGGCCCCCTCGCGACACGCGCGGGCGTCCGATTCACCCCAGGGACGGTTGGGTCCCCGGCTCCCCCGGCTCGCGCCGTAGGGGGACTCGGCGATGACTGTCCGGTGCCGCGGGTGCGGCGCACTGCCCGACGAACAGACCGCATGAAGCTAAGCGGGACACGTTTCAATTCCCAAACGAATCCCGGCTTTTGTAGCGCATCCCACAGGGCATACAGGCATCTCCCACCCCAATCCGGGCATAAGCGGGCCCTGGTGACTTTCACGTCACCAGGGCCACGCGCAGGTGCGCTCCGCCGGGTGTCCGCAGGGCCCTCGCAGCAGACTGCCTCCCCGCGGCATTCCGGTCGCTGACGGGCCGTCTACTCGGCGGCCACCACGGCGACTTCGCCGATGCCGAGCGCCTCGACGGGCTCCTTGATCTTCGCCGCGTCGCCGACCAGCACCGTCACGAGACGGTCCACCGGGAAGGCGTTCACCACCGCCGCGGTCGCCTCCACGGTGCCGGTGGCGGCGAGCCGCCGGTACAGCTCGGCCTGGTAGTCGTCGGGCAGGTGCTGCTCCACCTGGTCGGCCAGGGTGCCGGCGACGGCTGCGGCGGTCTCGTACTTGAGCGGCGCCACACCCACCAGGTTCTGCACGGCGACGTCGCGTTCGGCGTCGGTGAGGCCCTCCGCGGCGAGGGTGCGCAGCACCGTCCACAGGTCCTGCAGGGCGGGTCCGGTGTTCGGGGTGTCGACGGATCCGCTGATGGCGAGCAGCGACGCGCCGGTGCCGTCCGGGGCGGACCTCAGAACCTGGGCGAACGACCGTACGCCGTAGGTGTAGCCCTTCTCCTCGCGCAGGACGCGGTCCAGCCGGGAGGTGAGGGTGCCGCCGAGGCAGTAGGCGCCGAGCACCTGCGCGGCCCACACACGGTCGTGCCGGTCCGCTCCGACGCGGCCGATGAGCAGCTGCGTCTGCACGGCGCCGGGGCGGTCCACGATCACGACCCGGCCGGTGTCGTCGGCGACGACCGGCGGAACGGGCCGCGGCTGGGCGGCCGATCCGGTCCAGGCACCGAGGGTGTCGCCGAGCAGCTCGTCCAGGTCGGTGCCGGTGAGGTCGCCGACGACCACCGTGGTGGCGGTCGCGGGGCGGACGTGCT
>NZ_LIQT01000486.1 GCF_001418415.1 Streptomyces hirsutus | reverse complement strand
GGGTGGACCGGGGCGGGAACGGCGAGGAACCGGGGAGAACGACGAGGCGACGACGGGAGGCGACCGGGCTACCGTGAGAGATGCGCCGGTTAACTTGTGCGAAACAAATGGGTCACGCCCGAGAAATCACCCCTGCCTAGGGTCGAGTGCAGCGTGGGCCACCCGCACTGGCCGCACGAACGATCTACCACCCCGGCGGGACGGTCGGGAGTAGGAGGAGCTGGATGTTCCAGAACGCCGACGAGGCCAAGAAGTTCATCGCGGACGAGGACGTCAAGTTCGTCGACGTCCGCTTCTGCGACCTCCCGGGCGTGATGCAGCACTTCACGGTGCCTGCTGAGGCGTTCGACCCCGATGAGGAACTGGCCTTCGACGGATCCTCGATCCGCGGCTTCCAGGCCATCCACGAGTCCGACATGGCGCTGCGCGCGGACCTCACGACCACCAGGGTCGACCCGTTCCGCCGCGACAAGACGCTGAACATCAACTTCTTCATCCACGACCCGATCACGGGCGAGCAGTACTCCCGCGACCCGCGCAACGTCGCCAAGAAGGCCGAGGCCTACCTCACCTCCACCGGCATCGCGGACACCGCCTTCTTCGGCCCCGAGGCCGAGTTCTACGTCTTCGACAGCGTGCGCTTCAAGACCTCGGAGAACGAGTCCTTCTACCACATCGACTCCGAGGCGGGCGCCTGGAACACCGGTGCGCTGGAGGACAACCGCGGCTACAAGGTCCGCTACAAGGGCGGCTACTTCCCGGTCCCGCCGGTCGACCACTTCGCCGACCTGCGCGCCGAGATCTCCCTGGAGCTGGACCGGTCCGGCCTGAAGGTCGAGCGCCAGCACCACGAGGTGGGCACGGCCGGCCAGGCCGAGATCAACTACAAGTTCAACACCCTGCTCTCGGCCGCCGACGACCTGCAGCTCTTCAAGTACATCGTGAAGAACGTCGCCTGGCGCAACGGCAAGACCGCGACCTTCATGCCGAAGCCGATCTTCGGCGACAACGGCTCGGGCATGCACGTCCACCAGTCGCTGTGGTCGGGCGGCACCCCGCTGTTCTACGACGAGCAGGGCTACGCCGGCCTGTCGGACATGGCCCGCTACTACATCGGCGGCATCCTCAGGCACGCCCCGTCGCTGCTGGCCTTCACCAACCCGACGGTGAACTCGTACCACCGTCTGGTGCCGGGCTTCGAGGCCCCGGTGAACCTGGTGTACTCGCAGCGCAACCGTTCCGCCGCGATGCGCATCCCGATCACCGGCTCGAACCCGAAGGCCAAGCGCGTCGAGTTCCGCGCCCCGGACGCCTCCGGCAACCCGTACCTGGCGTTCTCGGCGCTGCTGCTCGCGGGCCTGGACGGCATCAAGAACAAGATCGAGCCGGCCGAGCCGATCGACAAGGACCTGTACGAGCTGGCCCCCGAGGAGCACGCCAACGTGGCGCAGGTCCCGACCTCGCTCGACGCCGTCCTCGACCGCCTCGAGGCCGACCACGAGTTCCTCCTCCAGGGCGACGTCTTCACGCCGGACCTGATCGAGACGTGGATCGACCTCAAGCGCACCACCGAGATCGCCCCGCTGGCCCTGCGCCCGCACCCGCACGAGTTCGAGCTCTACTTCGACGTGTAAGGAGCACCGGCCGGACGCACGCCGCCCGGCCTCTTCTCCGCCCGCACGCACGGGCCGCTGCGAGGAGGAGTTCGGCCGTTCTCGTGTGGTGGCCGTTCCCGGCCCACTCGAGGGGCGAGCGCCCCTCGCCGTCGTCCTCGCGGAGACCGGGGCCGGCACCCTGGGCGAGGAGATGACGTACGACGTCGGCATGGCCCCAGGCGGCGGCCGCGCACAGAGGCGTTCCGTCCGTCTCGTCGCGGCTTTCCACGTCCGGGGAGGCTCCCGCCTCCAGCAGGAGGGCGACGATCTCCGTGGCCCCGCCGACGGCGGCCGCGTACAGCGGGGTGGTGCCGTCGGTATTGGCTCCATCGGGATCGGCGCCCGCCCGCAGGAGCGCACGCACCGTGCCGGCCTCTCCGAAGGCCGCCGCCTCGACCAGCCTTCCGGAGAGCTTCTTCCGTCTTCGTCCGTTCATCGGGGCGAGCGTACGCGGATGCCACGTGCCGTACGGGGGCACTGCGCCGAACGACCCCGGCGGGGCCGTTCGGCGCAGACCGTCAGAGTTCCGACACGAAGTACGGCGAGACGTTCATCCAGCCGTTGCCGGCCGCGCCGTTGCGGGTGCCCTTGGTGGTCTTGGCGAGGGTGTACCAGGAGTCGACGTAGTCCGGGTCGTCCGTCCACCAGGACGTGGGAACGGCGTCCAGGAGGGCGTCGGCGAGCGGGATGTACACGCCCTGGTCGGTGATGGTGAGCAGGACGGTGACGATGCTCTTGGCCAGGGCCTGGTAGTTGGTGTCGCCGTCGTCCTCCATCATGACGGCGTCGGCCATGTTGTATTTGTAGTTGGACCAGTTCACGAGGACCTGGTTCGGGTAGTACGTGGTGGCCGCCTTGTTCAGGTACGGCATCTCGACGGTGTCGACGCGGGGCTTGCCGTCCTTGCCGAAGCCCGTGACCAGGGTGAAGATCTCGGCGTCGCCCTTGATGCCCGGTTCCTTGACGTCGGCGATCCGCACCGAGTCGATCAGGGTGGTGTCGATGCCGGCCGTGGCGGCGAGGGGGGACGAAGTCGCCTTCGCGGCACTGGTGTTCACCTCCGACGCGGGGGCGGGGACGTCCAGTCCCTTGGCTGCCAGGGCCTCGCCGACGACCTTCAGGCCCGCGGAGACCGCCTTGGCCCCGTCGATGTCCACCAGGTAGACGGGCCGGTCCGGGGCCTCGTCCGTGTCCAGGGTGTGGGCGTTGCCCCGGCTGTCGTACGCCGTGAACCCGGTGCCGTCGTCGTCGGACGGCGCCGCGGCCACCAGCGGGGCCGCGTCCTCGGTGCCGGCCTTCGCCGCCGGGGTCACGAGGGAGACCCGCAGCAGCGAGCCGACGCCGGCCGGCAGTCCCTTGGCGGTGGCGACGGCCCGGTCGGCTTCGGCGACCGGGGAGGCCAGGCTCTGGCCGGCGGCGGTGCGGGTGCCCTCGGTCAGGGCCCGCAGGTCCACCGCGTCCCCGTCCGAGGCGGCCGCGCCGAGCTGTCTCTTCCAGGCCTCGTCGGCCAGCGACCTCGCGAGGGCGCGGGCGGTCTCGTCCTCGATCCCGGCGACCGACGACGCCGTGCCGGTGGTGGCGGCCCCGGTCGTCGCGGCCTGCGCTGCGAACGCGGTGCCCTGGAGGGGCACCAGGACGGTTGCGCTCAGTGCGACCCCGATCAGGGTGGTGCGCAGGGGCGTGGATGCGGTCAAGGTGATCTCCTGCTCGATGAAGAGTGCGATCGGATGACGTACGGCTGTCTATGCGGGTAGACCCGATCTAATACATGAGCATGACAATCGTCGGTCAAACCCTCGATCCGCACGTCTCTCACCTCAGTCCCCGAGGGCGTTCGGGGCGGTGAACCGTCCGGCCCCCGCCGGGAGCGGGGTCCCCGCGCGTGTCCGGAACCTGCTTCCCCCGGCGAACCCGGCGCGAGATGATTGAACGGACACTGTTGTTCGAGAGAGGTCACGGGGATGTCCGAGAGGGACGACGAGGAGCGCGAGTTCGACATCAAGTGGGCGGACACGGCCGAGCACAAGGAGCCGTCGGCCCGGGCCCGCATGCTCGCCGCGCGCTGGAAGGACAACCCTCCCGGCCCGGTCCCGTTCCGCGGCGAGCCGGAGCACCGGGCGTCCCGTCGCTCGTCGTCGTCCTGGGTCTCCACCGCCATGGTCCTCGGCTGTGTCGCCGCAGTGATCGTCTTCCTCGGCTACATCAATTTCCGGCCGTACTGATCACGAGGGGCCGCCCCGCCCCCGCCGGTCACCGGGGCCCGGCCTGATCGCAGAACGACCGGGCACCCCCGGGGAGCGGGGTGCCCGGCGCCGGCCAGGGATCGGTTCAGCGGTTGTAGCGCATGAAGGCCCGGACCATGTGGCAGGTCGTGTCCGACGGCTGGTGTACGCCGATCAGGTTCGCCATGCCGCGTATCGTCTCGTTGCGGGCCTGGTCGGGGAGGTAGACGCCGGAGTCGAGCAGGGCGATGGCCAGCCGCATCGCCTTGAGGCGGCGGTTGTGCGTCACGTACCAGTCCCGCGGGCGGCCCGGCGGCAGTGGCCGCTTCGCCACGGGCACGCAGGGCATCTCGAGCTGGACGGCGCGCTTCGCTGTGGACTGGATGGGCATCGGCTTGAGTGCGGCAGCGGGCACAGGGATCCTCCTGTCGCGGTCAGGGTGTCCACCGAGATCCACGCCGGCCCCGGCAACACCCTCGAACACTGCTCCTAGTTTACTGCCCGGCACTGACAATCTGGGAACCTGAAGCAGCCATCGAACGCCCAGGTGAGATGGCTAATCGCAGCCGCGGAACACCCGGTTCGAAAGGGGCGCGCGAGGCCGGAGAGAAATCGAACAGAGCGGGGTCGGGCGTACGGTGGGCGGCATGGAGATCTGGATCAATCCGGCCTGTTCCAAGTGCCGGAGCGCCATCAGCCTGCTGGACGCCGAGGGCGCCGACTACGTCGTCCGCCGCTATCTGGAGGACGTACCGAGCCCGGACGAGATCCGGGAGGTGCTGGAGCGGCTCGGGCTGGAGCCGTGGGACATCACCCGCACCCAGGAGGCCGCCGCCAAGGAGCTCGGGCTCGAGGAGTGGCCGCGGGACGACGGATCGCGCGAGCGCTGGATCGCGGCGCTCTCCGAGCATCCCCGGTTGATCCAGCGCCCGATCATCACCGCCGAGGACGGCACGGCGGTCGTGGCCCGCACCGACGAGGCGGTACGGGACGCCCTGTCCCGCTGAAGCCCAACCCCCTTGTGACGCAGGCCACTTCGGAGAATCGGCCGGCGCGCTGAGCAACACCGTTCGGGATCTCGTACATAGCGGCGTACGCTCCCCTACCGTTTCAGGAGGCGCGCATGTCGCGCAGGAGAACGCTCGGCCCCAAGAAGAAGATCGCGCTGCTGCTGAGCGCGGTGACGGTGGCCGGTGGCGGTGCCTTCGTCATGGCGAGCACGTCGAACGCCTCCCAGGCGCCCACCACCAAGTCGGCGGCCGACTCGACCGTCTGTCAGGGCCTCGCCACCGCGCTCGGCAACAACCAGAAGTTCATCGAGGGGCAACGGACCAACCCCGACGCGCAGTCCGAGGCGCGGATCGCCAACCGTGAAGCGGTCATCGCCCAGATCGAGCTCCAGCAGAAGGCGTCCGGGTGCACGGTGGGGGAGTCGGCTCAGGACTCCCAGCCTGCACAGCCCGAGCAGCCCGCGCAGCCCCAGCAGCCCGCTCCGGAGGAGCAGGCCGGCGGGGGCGACGCCGCACAGAATCCGGGCGGCGGCGCGGCGGCCTCCGGTGAGCAGGTGTGCAACGGCTCCACGATCACCCTCTCCGGCGAGGACGGCGCCCCGGCGGCGTCCAGCAACCAGTTCCCGGCCGGGACGCGGCTCAAGGTCACCAACCTGGACAACAACAAGTCCACGACCGTCGAGGTCACCGGTGTGTCCGGCAGCTGTGCCCTGCTCAACAACGCGGCCTTCGAGCAGGTCCGGGAGCCCGGCAAGTTCCTGATCCGCCGGGCGCTCATCGAGAAGGTGGGCTGAGGCCCCGGGGCCGGCCCCGGAACCCGGAAGCACCCGTGAGAGCCCCCTGAGGCGCAGACCGAGTTCGAGGGCCGGGACGTGCCGCAGCGCGTCCCGGCCCGGTCGCGCCCGGGGTGGGAGCCCTCCCCCGCTCGACCGCCGTCGAGAGCGGGGGAGGGCTCCCTGTCGTGTACGGCCCCGTCGTGCACGGCCCCTCCCCTGGTCCCTTCGCATACGACCCGCCTCCGCCACGCCGTGCTCACAGGGCGATGTGCTCACAGGGCGATCCGGGGCGCGGCGGTCGCCGGTAACACGAGGTTCACACTCGGGCAACGGCCGGGAAATCGCTTGTTGACAGGCTGAGTGTCATCGCGAGCGGGGCGCCGTGCCGGCCCCCCGGTACCGGCGTGGCGCAGCGCCGGAGCGTGCAGCACCCGCACCTGCGCACCGACCCGCCCCGGAGGAAGTGGACCGTGAGCTTCAAGGCTGAGTACATCTGGATCGACGGCACGGAGCCGACGGCCAAGCTGCGTTCCAAGACCAAGGTCATGGCGGACTCCGAGAAGACGACCGCGGTCGCCGAGCTGCCGATCTGGGGCTTCGACGGGTCGTCCACCAACCAGGCCGAGGGCCACGCCTCGGACCGCGTGCTGAAGCCGGTCTTCGTCTGTCCCGACCCCCTCCGCGGCGGGGACGACGTCCTGGTCCTGTGCGAGGTCCTGAACACGGACATGACGCCGCACGAGTCCAACACCCGGGCCGCGCTGACCGAGGTGGCCGAGCGGTTCGCCGCGCAGGAGCCGGTCTTCGGCATCGAGCAGGAGTACACCTTCTTCAAGGGCGCCCGCCCGCTCGGCTTCCCCGAGGGCGGCTTCCCGGCCGCGCAGGGCGGCTACTACTGCGGTGTCGGCTCGGACGAGATCTTCGGCCGGGACGTCGTCGAGGCGCACCTGGAGAACTGCCTGAAGGCGGGCCTGGGCATCTCCGGCATCAATGCCGAGGTCATGCCGGGCCAGTGGGAGTTCCAGGTCGGCCCGCTGGCGCCGCTGGAGGTCTCGGACCAGCTGTGGGTGGCCCGCTGGCTGCTCTACCGCACCGCCGAGGACTTCGACGTCTCCGCCACCCTGGACCCCAAGCCGGTCAAGGGCGACTGGAACGGCGCGGGCGCGCACACCAACTTCTCCACCAAGGCGATGCGCGAAGGCTACGACGCGATCATCACCGCGTGCGAGTCGCTCGGCGAGGGCTCCAAGCCGCTCGACCACGTCAAGAACTACGGCGCAGGCATCGACGACCGCCTCACCGGCCTGCACGAGACCGCCCCGTGGAACGAGTACTCCTACGGCGTCTCCGACCGCGGCGCCTCGGTCCGCATCCCGTGGCAGGTCGAGCGGGACGGCAAGGGCTACATCGAGGACCGCCGTCCGAACGCCAACGTGGACCCGTACCTGGTGACGCGTCTGATGGTCGACACGTGCTGCTCCGCGCTGGAGAAGGCCGGCCGGGTCTGAGCCGCCCCTCCCCCCGACACCCGCTGGTGAAGCGAGGGGTGCCCGTCCGCCGGGCGCCCCTCGCTCCGTCGGGTTTCGGGCCGTTCCGGGCGTCCACGCTGTGAACGGGGCTCCTGCGGGGGCCCGGGTTCTGCTTCAATGGGGGCATGGACGGTTTCCGGGAGCTCATCACGACGGGTCGCCGTGACCTCGAGCCCTTCTGGCCCTCCCGTCAGCACGACGACTTCGACCGGGAGTGTTGCCGCGCGACGACCGCGCCGGCCCTCTGACGCCGTACATCCCGGCCTTCCACCGGCGCGAACCGCGTACGTCCTCGACGAGCCCGGCCACGATCTCGCGGCCGTCGAGCATCTCGACGAACCCTTCGCGCGAAAGAGCTGACCTCTCATGGCGACCACTCGTCCTTTCCCCGCCGCGGCCGACGCGGCCACCGCCGTCTCCGCGCCCCCCTCCGCGACCC
>NZ_LIQT01000485.1 GCF_001418415.1 Streptomyces hirsutus | reverse complement strand
CGGCTGGGGCTGGGGAGACGGCTCCAGTACCCGGGGCCGGGGCGCCGGACGCCGAGGCCGGAGTGCCGGCCGTCGGACGGGTCTGGCCCGTGGGAGTACGGCCCCGGGTACTGCGGGGCTGGGAACCGCCGGAGACCAGGTACGGGCGCGGGCACCGGGGAGTGGACCTGGCGGCGGCGCCGGGGACGCCGGTGCGGGCGGTGGCGGCGGGCCGGGTCTCCTTCGCCGGGCAGGTGGCCGGGCGGGGCGTCGTCTCGGTGGAGCTGTCGGGCACGGGGACGCCGCCGCTGCGTACGACCTACGAGCCGGTCCTCCCGTCGGTGGAGAGAGGGGCCGAGGTGGCACCGGGCGAGGTGATCGGCGCGGTGGCGGCGAACGACCCGGCGAGGAGCCCCCACTGCACGGCCCCCTGCCTTCACTGGGGCCTGCTCAGAGCGGACGTCTACCTCGACCCGCTCGCCCTGCTCCCGCCCTGGCTCCTGCGCCACGGCCCGCCGAGGCTCCTCCCGGTCCTCGGCCTGCCGGTACCCGGGTGACCGGCCGGGCGGGCGACGGGAGGCCGGTGCGGCGGGGCGGTGGTCGTCAGGGCCGGACGCCGCGCAGGGTCATGGCGACCGCTGCCTCCGTGATCGCCTCCGGGTGTTCGGCGGCGCCGAGTTCGATGCGGCGCACCGCCGCGTCGACCACGCCCTGGAGCAGCATCGCCGCGAGCCGGGGCTGGTCGTGCCCCAGGTCGCCCAGGGCCTCGACGATCATCGCGATGAGGCCGCCGTGTGCCGCGCGGATCTTCTCCCGGGCGCCCGCGTCGAGTTCGCTCGCGGAGATCGCCACCACGGCCCGGTGACGCCGGTCCCCGACCAGTTCCAACTGCTTGCGGACATACGCCTCGATCTTGGCCTCGGCTCCGTCGGCCGCGGCCATCGCCGTCTCCACCTCGGCCGCCCAGACCGGGAAGTCGACCTCGCACAGTTCCTCGACGACAGCCGCCCGGGACCGGAAGTACTCGTAGACGGACGAGCGCGCCAGGCCCGTGCGCTCGGCGAGGGCGGGGAAGGTCAGCGCCTCCGTACCGCCCTCGGACAGCAGGGAGCGTGCCGCGTCCAGCAAGGCGGCGCGTTGCATCGACCGGTGCTCGGCCACGGAGGCCGCTCGAATCCTTGGCACGCCACCACTTTACGGACGCGCCGCGCGAGGCGGGAGCCCTCCGGCCGAAACCGCAGGTCGGACGGCCCTATCCCACCGACGGGCCCGGTGTGGGCTCGGACCGCAGGCCGAGCCGGCCGGCTCAGCCCCGGAAACTCGCCAGCTTCGCCCTGAGCTGGAGTACGGACTTGGTGTGGATCTGGCTGACCCTGCTCTCGGTGACCCCCAGCACATGGCCGATCTCGGCCAGGGTGAGCCCTTCGTAGTAGTACAGCGTGACCACCGTCTTCTCCCGTTCCGGGAGGGTGTTGATCGCCCGTGCCAGGAACCGTCGCAGTTCCCGGTCCTCGGCCACTTCCACCGGGTTGTCGGCGGTGGTGTCCTCCAGGGTGTCCATCAGGCTGAGCCGGTCGCCGCCGTCGCCCCCGGCATGCAGCAGCTCCTCCAGGGCGACGACGTTGGCGAGCGACAACTGGCTGAAAATCGCGTGCAGCTCGTCCACGGCGATGCCCATCTCGCCGGCGACCTCGCTCTCGGTCGGCGTACGCCTGAGCCGCGCCTCCAGCGTCGCGTACGCCCGCTCCACCTTGCGCGCCTTCTGCCGCACCGAGCGCGGAATCCAGTCCAGGGCCCGCAGCTCGTCGATCATCGCGCCCCTGATGCGGGTGATCGCGTAGGTCTCGAACTTGATCTCCCGGTCGACGTCGAACTTCTCGATCGCGTCGATCAGCCCGAACACCCCGGAGGAGACGAAGTCCGCCTGGTCGACGTTGGGCGGCAGCCCCACGCTGACCCGGCCCGCGACGTACTTCACCAACGGCGAGTAGTGCAGGATCAGCTGCTCCCGCAGCCGCTCGTCGCCCGTCGCCTTGTACGACCGCCACAGCTCGTCGAGCGTCGAGGGAGCGGGCGGCCGCACGCTGCCACCGTCGCGGGCGGCTGGGTGGATCGCCGCCCGGTCGGACCCGGAGGTGTGCTGGGGCATTCGTCGCCTTGTGCCGTTCTGCAGTGGACTGGTACTGCCTGGTGAGCTGTCTGTCTGATGCCGAGCTGTCCGTCTGTGCTGCCTGCCCGTATCGCCTGCGGTATCGCCGGCCGGGCGTTCCCCCTCGCTGCCGCTCCATGCCGGCGTTCCGCGCCGAGACGCCTGTGAGCGTAGCGTGACTAAGGGGTCGCGGTGTGCGAGGGAATGAGGTCGGGGCGGGTGCGAGGGCCTCCCGCACGCCACTCCACCGGGTGAACCACGTCGCTCTGCGTGATCACCCGGGTGCTCCAACTGACGTATTTTCCAAGGGCTGTAGCCGTTCCCCCGGACGGCCGAACACCCTCCGTCAGGGGACCCCTGAACCGTCGTCGGCCGGAATCACCGCCTGGCGTGTCAACTTCCAGCCGTCGCCGTGTCGTTCGACGTAACCAAGTGCTCGCAGTTCGTACAGTCTCGCGATCGCGTCGTCCCGGGTGGTCCGCGCGTCGCGCGCGATCCCCTCGGCGAGGGCCGCGCCGCGCGCGGGCAGGGCGTCGAGGACCTGGCGGGCGGTGGGTTGCAGCAGGTCCCGGGGCAGCACCGGCCCGCGGCGTTCCGGGGCCAGTTCGCCCATGTCCCCGACCAGTTCGACGATCTCCGCGGCATCGGTGACCAGCACCGCGCCCTGCCTCAGCAGTTCGTGCACCCCGGCCGAGCGCCCGCTGGTGGCCGGCCCCGGTACTCCCATCGTGTGACGTCCGAGGCGCCCGGCCGCCCTGGCGGTCACCAGGGAGCCGCTGCGGTGCGCGGCCTCGACGACCACGGTGCCCCGGGTGAGCGCGGCGATGACCCGGTTGCGGAGGATGAACCTGCTTTGAGTCGGGTGATCGCCGGGCGGCAACTCACCGATGACCAGACCTTGTTCCGCGATCCTGGTGATCAGTCCGGTGTGTCCGCGCGGGTAGGGCCGGTCGACGCCGCAGGCAAGGACGGCGACGGTGGCACCGCCCGAGCCGAGCGCTCCGCGGTGAGCGGCGCCGTCGACCCCGTAGGCGCCGCCGGAGACCACGACCCAGCCGCGCTCGGCGAGCTCGGCGGCGAGGGTGGCGGCCATGTGGGCGCCGTACTCGGTGCAGGCGCGGGCGCCGACGACGGCGACCGAGCGCAGCGCCCACATCCGCAGGTCGGCGGGGCCGCGCACCCACAGTCCGACGGGCCGGCCGTCTCCCAGGTCGTCGAGCTGCCGGGGCCACTCGGCCGTGCCGGGGTACACGAACCGCACCCCGGCGTCCCGCGCGACGGCGAGATCCCGGCCGGGGTCGGCCCGCTCGGCCCTCGCCAGCAGCCCGGCCCAGCGCCGGCCGCTCGCCCCCGGCAACGGCCGGCCCCCTGCCCGCAGCCGCTCCGCCACCTCCCGCGCGCCCAGCTCACGCACCCACCGCCCACCGGTCTCGTCGCCGGGTTCGACGACACGCGTGAGAAAGATCCGGGCAAGGAGTTCGCCGTCCCCGGGCCCGTCCACCGGCCCGTCCACCGGTCCGTCCACGGGCTCGGCGGCGAACTCGGCGGCGCCGCTCATGTCAGCGCCCCGATCGCCATGGGCACCCCGCGCGGGACGCCGGTGCGCAGCTGCAGTGCGAGGGCGACGTCCCTGGCGTCGGGCCGGTCACGGCCGACCAGGTCGGCGACGGTCCACGCGACCCGCAGCACCCGGTCCAGTCCGCGCGCGCTGAGCACGCCTCGCTCCAGGCTCCGCTCGGCTTCGTCCATCGCGCCGGGGGCCGCGTGCCAGCGGTTGCGCAGCTCCCGTCCGGGGATGTCGCTGTTGGTGCGCCACGGGGTGCCCGCGAGCCGCTTCGCGGCGCGCTCCCGGGCCGCGCGCACCCGGCCGGCGACCGTGGCGGTGGACTCGCCGCAGGCTCCGTCGGCGGTCAGTTCGGCGCGGGTGACGCGTTCGGCCTCGACCCGCAGGTCGACCCGGTCGAGCAGCGGGCCCGACAGCCGGGCCTGGTAACGGCGGATCGACGAGGGCGGGCACTCGCACAGGGTTTCCTTCGGCGAGAAGCGGCCGCAGGGACAGGGGTTGGCGGCGAGCACCATGAGGAACCTCGCCGGGAAGCGCACCATGCCCGAGCTGCGCGCGATGACGACGTGCCCGGCCTCCAGCGGCTGGCGCAGGGCGTCCAGGGCGTGGCTGCCGAACTCGGGGGTCTCCTCGACTTTACCGACTCTCAGAGTGTCCGTATCGGACCTGACCTGAGGTGATGCGTCACGTAGGTGTTCGCGACGTGGTGACGGCCGTTTCTCCGACGGCTGCTTCGAGTGCGCCCGCGTGCGTGGCTAGTGCCACGTCAGGCAACGTTTGCCCTGTCCGCTACCGGCACCTCGGGGTGACGTCCCCCGTCGATATGTCCGCGTGTTCGGGGCACGGCCAGCGCGACCCCGAGCCGTCGTTCCGTCGCGAGGGAGCGGCGAACGTGCCAGGATAAATCACGTCAAGCCGTAACTCGCGTGGGCCGGTATCGCTGGGCGACCGCCCCCGACCGGAGCTCATGGCGGTCCACGGGCTCAAGCTGGATGCGCTCGCGCAGACCGGCGAGCAACGTCGGCCCGTGTCCGGCAAGGACCGGCTGCACAAGGAACTCGTACTCGTCGATCAGTCCCAGATCTGCCAACGCCAGGGGGAGCGTCACGCCACCCACCCACAGGCCCTCGCCTGACTCCTGCTTGAGCCGCTGAACCGCTTGTCCCAAGTCGCCTCGCACCAGCTCGGCATTCCAATCGACCCCGCTCAGCGTGCTCGACACGACGTACTTCTTCGCCCGGTCGATGGTCTCGGCGAACGGGATCTGCCACTCATCCATCCAGTCGGGCCACGTGTCCGTGGCCGGCTTCCGCCACACCGACTCCATCATCTCGTAGGTCACCCGGCCGAATAGCAGGGCATCGGCTCGCTCCATCTCAGCGGTCCAGTAGCGCATCGACTCCTCGTCCGGGGGGAGCCCTGCCTCGTGATGGCAGCAACCATCGAGCGTGACGTTGATCGAGTATCGAAGTGGTCTCATCTCGTTGCTCTCCCTTGATGCGCGCAGCGCGTTTTCACCGGACCGTACTTAGACGACTGTCGGCGCCATTTCTCATCGGCGCCCGATCCCACCTACTCAACACCGTCGTGATGCGAACCAGACCGCAGACCGAGCGCGCGACCGATTCGGCGCTCGGGGCGTTCAGGTTCGCAACGGGACAGCACCCATAACGCTCGACTTCGATACACGGTGCCACGTCACCTACCGTCGGCTCAGGGTCAACGACGAACATCGCAAACGTTGCCTGACGCGGCACTAGGACCGCGCTGAGCGATTCGGCGGCCGGGCTGAATCCGAAGTGGTCGTCCATGGCGTCGCCGACTTCCTCGTCGCAGTCGTCGAAGAACTTCTCGAACTGCCGGAGGAGCTTGGCGAGGGATTCCGCCTCCTGCCGGGGGATGTTGACCTGGTCCTGGCTGGGGTCAGTCACGGGATGCTGTCTTCAGTTCGAGGAGTTCGACTTCGAGGTCGGCGACGCGCTTCTCCGTGAATCGGAGGTTGGAGCGTGCGCCTTGGAGCCGTTCCTGGAGCGATCGATGCTCCTGCGTGACCAGGTTGAGCTGGCGCTTGAGCGTCGTGTTCTCGGTGAGGAGTTGCTGGACGGACTCGCCAGGGACCATCTGCTCGGCGTCGCGAAGGTGCCCCATGAGCTCGCCGATCCGTTGCCGCTGCGTGAGGATCTCCTTCTGGGCCTGGGACAGGCCCTCCTCAGCGTTAAGCGCTCGTTCGCGCCAGGTCGCCTCGACTCGGTCGTGTTCCTCCCGGGTGCGGTGGTCGTGGCGGCTCTTGCTGGCGGCGACGGCGTTCTGGGCCAGTGCGCGAGCGTCGGCGTTCTCGTAGAGGAACGTGGCGGAGACGTCCGCGCGGTCGGCGATCGCCCGGACGGTGAGTCGTCCGCGTTCGCGGCGGAGCTGGCCGATCGCCTTCTCGACCTGCCCGAGCTTGTCCTTTGTCTGCTGGCGGCGTGCGGCCGTGGCGGCCGCGGTCTGGGTGGTGGTCACGGGGGCGCCTCACTCGGGTGCTTCGATGGCGTACTCGTCGTCGAGTTCGAGGTCGTCGACGTCGGCTTGGCGGGCGAGTTCCTCGGCGCGGAAGGCGGAGGACCAGACCCGGCCGAAGTAGTCCTGGGGCCGTCGGAGGTCCAGGGCGAGGGCTTCCTCGAGCAGGCCGACCGCTGCGAGGGCCCGCTCCAGGCCGTCGATCGCGCGGGCGGTGGGCTCGAAGAGTTTGTGCATGTAGTCGCGGGTTTCGTCGTGCGAGGACCCTTCGGCGAGCATCCGCCACTGTTCGCGCTTGCGGCGCCAGTAGACGAGGTCGGCGCCGGACATGACGAACTCGGTGCAGGAGTGGCAGTTGAGCTTCCAGGGGCAGGCGTCGCCGTCGACGACCGGTTGGTAGGTGCAGAAGCCGCCCTCGGCTGGGGTGGATTTGCGGGTGAGGTCGATGAGCATCGCCTCGGCTTCGTCCCTGGTCATCGGCTCGCTGCCGGAGAGCACGATGCCCGGCTCGAGTGCTCCCGGTCCGCTGGTCCAGACCGCGTAGAGGGCGTCGTTGAGCTTGGGGTCGGTGTTAGCGATGTGGGTGTAGTGCTCGGCCATCGCCTCGGAGACCTGTCCGAGGTAGCGCTTGACCTGCGAGAGGTTGGCGCCGGCCTTGAGGAGGTTGGTGGCCAGCGTGTGGCGGGCCTGATGGGGGACGGCTTTGCCGATGTCGAGCGTGAGGACCCAGGTCTTGAACAGGGTGTGGAACCAGCCGTAGCCGCAACCTTTGAGGAGCTCTCGGTTGGTGTGCTTCCTGGGGAACAGGGCGAGTTCGAGTCGTTCCTCGGGGGTCGGCGGGCGGCCCTTGCGCTGGACGAATCGTGCGATGGTCTTGGCCTGTCGTGCCTCGATCCGCTGGTAGAAGCGTTCGGGGATGCGGATGCCCTCGTCGATGTTCCCGACCTTGGTCTGGTCGTGCCAGAAGATCGGGACCTTGCCGACGCGGCTGATGCATTCCAGGCGGACGTCGAGGACCTCGGTGCACCGGCGTCCGGTGACGATCAGGCCCTCCCAGACGTCCCGCAGTCCGCGGTCCTCGACGTCCATCGCGTCCAGTGCCTCGAGGTTCTGCTCGTTGGCGAGTGCGCGGGCGACCTCGTCGGAGAAGGGCTTGCGGCGTCCCTTGGTCTTCGGTCCGAAGGGCAGAGCGAGGACGAAGCGGCGGTCCAGGCCGAGGCGTTCGATCTCGCCGGTTTCCAGGCCGGATCGCAGGACCCGGCGGGCGCCGTCGAAGATCGTGGCCATCGTGCCGGGGGTGGCGATGCCGTTCTCCAGGGACTTGCCCTTGGCCCTCTGGCCGAGAGAGGGCAGTTTGTTCCGGACCCGCTGGCGTTGGTCGGCCACGAAGCCGATCATGTGGGCTTCGGTCAGCAGGGCCGGGTCGTGGCCGCCGATCGGGGCCTCAATCTCCAGGTAGGCGCTGAGCTCGTTGCAGCCCCGGCGGTCGAAATCGAAGGCGGCCCGGGAGCGATTGTGGCCGGCGAGGAGGCGGGCGGCCATCAGGTCCCAGCACATGTCCCGCAGCCAGCGCTGGGTGATGCGGGTGAGGTCGATGTGGCTGCGGGCCTTGGGGAAGCGGATGCCGAAGTGCTCGGTCTCGATGAACCCGGCGTCCTTGGTGTCCTCGCGGGTGAAATAGATCAGCCGCAGGTAGTGGTGCATCACCTTGACGAGCTGGAGCGTGTGCTGGCTGCAGGCGTCGAGATCGAGGTCGGCCATCGAGTTCACGTCCTGGCGGCGGCACTCGTCGATGACCCGCTGGATCCAGGAGACGGGCCAGACGCTGCCTTCCTCGCCCTGGGTGTGGTGGAAGATGCACCACTTGATCTCGGCCTTGATCAGCGGGCGCAGACCCAGCAGTGTCAGATTGCCGTTGACGCGGTGCGGAGGGTCCTGCTCGTCGCACCACTTGCGGAACGCGACCTCG
Source organism: Streptomyces hirsutus (assembly GCF_001418415.1). Classification (GTDB taxonomy): domain Bacteria; phylum Actinomycetota; class Actinomycetes; order Streptomycetales; family Streptomycetaceae; genus Streptomyces; species Streptomyces hirsutus. The sequence continues at coordinate 23,431 of NZ_LIQT01000485.1, read as the reverse complement.
TCGTCGTAGCTGACCGCGACCGGCTTGCCGGTCTTCGCCAGCTCGCGGCTCCAATACCTCGGCAGCCGGGCTCCGCCGGGATGCCCGTGGCGGACGTAGCTGGTGCGGTGGCGGTGACACAGCTGCAGGGGGTGGTCGGCGCCGTAGGGGCAGGACCGCACCCGGCAGGGGCCGAACCCCACGAACGGTCGAGCCTGGCCCAGCCAGTCCTCGAAAGCGGCCTCCTGCTGGTGCTTCTTGCGCAGGTAGCGGCGGTGGGCACTCCATTGCTGACCGTGGAAGTAGCAGAGCTGGGTCTTGCTGCGGGCCGGAACGTCAGGGCAGACGAGGCAGGGCGGAGGGATCAACCAGGCCCGGGGTTTCTTGGGCTGGGCGCTGGCCAGGAAGTCCGTGATGTTCCCTCCGGCCTTCCGGACGTCCCTCCAGTCGTCGTGGTGTTCCTTGCAGTAGTCGAAGTGCGCGTCGCGGGTGCGTTCGCAGTCTGTGACGCCGCAGCCCCAGCCGTAGACCGGGTGATCGCGCGGGATGTGCATCACGTCGGGTCGGAAGACCGAGTCGAAGTTCGGTGCCGTGATCAGCGCGGTCAGCACTTCGAGCCGGTCGCGCGTCGTGCGACTCGCCGTCCGAGGATCCGGGACGGGCAGCAGCAGCGGTCTCGCCACCGCGGTCACTCTTCCTCACCCCACACCTTGTTGAGCGCGGTGACGAACTGCGGAGAGTGCAGGTCAGGATGCCCGTAGACCTCGTCGACCATCTGTGCCGAGGCCCAGTTCCCGACGGCCTTGGCCACGTGTGGATCGTTGTCCGTGACGTCCATGACGTTGTTCGTGAACTGGTGCCGGAAGGCCTGCGGCTTGATCCGGCCCGGCAGATCGGCCCGGCGGCCGGCTCGCCGCAGCATCCCGCGTGCCGCGTCCGCCGACCACGGTTCGCCGCGACGCGGACCGGACAACTGGATCAGCAGCATGCCGTGGCCTGCGGCGAACTGGGCGTACTCCGTCGTCATGTACTCGTAGTAGCTGCTGACCATGGCCGGGCTGACCCGGTAGATCTCCCCCTTGGTGATCACCCCGTCGACCATCGCCCAGTCCGGCTTGATCTTCGCTGCCGCCCCGTTCACGTTGCCCCACCGGTGGCAGACGTGGATGTGCGGGCTCTGGCAGTCGCCGCACGGTGCGTTGTCGCGCAGGTGCAGATCGACCAGGTGCAGTCCGGTCAGGCCGCCGATGCGCAGGCTCGTGTCGGACAGCCAGGTCACGACCATCCTGTCCCGGGCGGTGTTCACCACGTCCATCAGCTCGGGCCGGGTCCCGTTCGGCAGCATCTTGGGGTGGCGGCGCCGTGTCCCTCCTTTCGGGGCCAGCGGGTTGGCCGGCATCGAGGTCTTCACGTGCCCCAGGAGGGCCCGGTTGCGGTCGGCCTGGGTGGGCAGCCGCCGGGTGTCCAGCGCGTCCCTCAGCTCGGGGTTCACGCCGCGGACGGCGCACTGGTGAAGGTAGAAGCCCTTCAGGCATGCCGCGAGGACCTGCAGGGCGGGCGTCTGGTAGGGGCGTTTCGGCGGCACCCGCCACGGTTGCCCGTACGGCATGTTCACCTGGGCGCCCACCGCCCCCTGGTACCTGAACAGGTCGAGGATCGTGATCGTCTCGGTGGTCAGACGCTCTCGAACGCGCCAGCGCATGTGATCAACGAGGTAGTAGGCGTACGTCTTCTGGGAGCCGCTGCCCTCGTGCGTACGCAGGTAGCTGTCTGCTTCCTCGTCCACCGTGACGTCGGGCCACACGATCGTGTACGACCAACCGCCCCCGGCCCGAGCCATCTTCTGTACCCGCAGGTCCCCCAGGACCACCGAGCTTCTCACCCGTTCTCCTCACTCGCATTCGACACGTCACGAAGGCAACAAGGCAGCTCGGTAAACAGACACGAGACGTGGGACTTAACCACTCAAAAGAACGACCCGAAGGCCCAAACCGTGATCGGTAAAGTCGAGGAAGAGCACGCCCCGGTGCGCGAGCGACACGGCTCCGGGGCGGGCCATGCCGGGGCCGCCGCCGACGAGCGCCTGCAGGGTGGCCGAGTGGTGCGGGGCACAGTAGGGGGCGGTGTCGATCAAGGGCTTGTCCGGGGGCAGCAGGCCGGCCACCGAGTGCACGGCGGTGACCTCCAGGGACTCCTGCCGGTCGAGCGGGGGCAGGAGCGAGGGCAGCCGTTCCGCGAGCATGGTCTTGCCCGCGCCCGGCGGCCCCTCGAGGAAAAGGTGGTGCCCGCCGGCCGCCGCCACCTCCACCCCGGTCCGCGCCGGGAGCTGGCCGACGACGTCCGCGAGGTCGTGGCCGGTGTCGTACTGTGCCGCGGCGGCGCTGTGCATGCCGGTGGCCGCGCCGGCGCCGGGCATCCGCAGTCCGGCGAGGAGCGGGTCGGGTCGTCCCTGATGGGCGAGTTCCTCCTCGGGCACCGGCTCGTCGGTGAGGAAGGCGATCAGCTGGCGCAGGCTGCGGACGCCCAGCACGGACACGCCCGGCACCAGCGAGGCCTCGGCGGCGGCGCACTCGGGCACCACGACCTGTTCGTACCCGGCGTCGGCCGCCGCGACGACCGCGGGCAGCGTGCCCCGGACCGGCCGCACCCTGCCGTCCAGCCCCAGCTCGCCGATCATCACGAGGTCGGCGAGCACCCGCGGGTCGATCCGCTCGGCGGCCCCCAGGACGGCGCTGGCGACGGCGAGATCGAAGCCGCTGCCCGCCTTCGGGACCGACGCCGGGCTGAGCCCCACGGTGAGTTTCTTCTGCGGCCATTCCGCACCGGAGTTGACGACCGCCGCCCTGACCCGGTCGCGGCTCTCCGTCAGGCTCTTGTCCGGCAGCCCCACCAGCGTGAACGCCGCCACTCCCGGTTCCAGGTCGGCCTGGACCTCCACGACCACGCCCTCGACGCCGACCAGCGCCACCGAACACGTACGGGCGAACCCCATCTCAGGCCACCCCCCGGACATGCTCGACCCGGGGCGCGCCGCGCTCCGGCAGTACGACGCCGACCAGGTCGATGCGGACGCCGCCGGGCGGTGCTCCCCCGTGTTCCTGGATCCAGCGTTGCGCCAGGTCCCGCAGACGGTCCGCCTTGACGGGGGTGACCGCCTCCATGGGGTGCTGGAAGGACGCGGCCCTGCGGGTCTTCACCTCGCAGATGACGAGGACGTCGCCCTCCCTGGCCACGATGTCGATCTCGCCGGTCCTGCCGCAGCGCCAGTTGCGCTCCAGGACCGTCATTCCGGCCTGCGCCAGCCGTCGCGCGGCCAGCGCCTCGCCGTACCTGCCGAGTGCGCTGCGTGCCTGCTGTCGTGGGGTCATGTCGGCACCACCTCCGGCGCCAACCGTCACGCAGCCGGCCATCCGGAGTGGATCTTGGTGGACAACCCGGCGGTTGTGGAAAACTCCGTCATCCACCGGGGTGCGTCATGTCCCCGCCGGGCTCCTCGGTCACCCGCCCGGGAGCTCCAGGTCGCTCTTGTTGAGCTCCTCGATGTTCACGTCCTTGAATGTCAGGACGCGCACCTGCTTCACGAACCTGGCCGGCCGGTACATGTCCCAGACCCAGGCATCCGCCATGGACACCTCGAAGAACACCTCGCCCTGGACCGAGTGCACCTGCATCTCGTAGTCGTTGGTCAGATAGAAGCGGCGCTCGGTCTCGATCACGTATTTGAACAGACCGACGACGTCGCGGTACTCCCGGTAGAGCTTCAGCTCCATCTCGGTCTCGTACTTCTCGAGGTCCTCGGCGCTCATGGCATGTTCCCCTTCACCCGTGCGATCCCACCATTGTGCGCCAGTTCCGGGAGCCGCCGTCCCCGAACCGGGCCGACCCCGCCGGACCCCGCCGGACGGCCCCCGGGGCCTGCGGCTAGACGATCTCGGTGTCCAGGGTCACGGGTCCGGCCGGGGGACCCTCGTCGAGCAGGGTGCGCAGCAGCTCGGCGAGTCTCGTCGGGTACACCGTCTCATGGGCCCGAGCCAGTTCCGGGCATGTCCACCAGCGTGCTCCGGTGACGCTGCGCCGCTCCAGCTCGGTCAGTGCCGTGGCTCCCGTGGCCGTCCTGGTGGTGCGGGCGAGGTAGTACCACTCGTCCTGGTCCCAGCGGCGGCCCGCGAACGGGAAGGAGCACGTCCGCCGCCACAGCACGGGCCCCAGCTCCACCTCCGTGATGCCGGTCTCCTCCGCGAGTTCCCGCAGCGCCGCCTGTTCACGGGTCTCGTCGCCCTCCACGCCGCCGCCGGGTGTGAACCACCAGTCGTCGGCAGGGTCGTCCGGCTCATGGCCGTGCAGCAGCAGGATGCGGTCCCCCGGGTCCAGCAGGACGACGCGGGCGACCCTGCGCAGCCCGCGTCCGTCTCCGCTCCCGCCCTCGCCCCGGACCTCGTGGGAATCGCCGGTGGCGCGGGACGTCTCAGCCGGCATCGCCCGCCCTCGCTCCCGCGTCCGCACGACGGGCCCGGGAGGCGCCGGCCCGCTGGGCGAGGGGACCGTACGCGGCCCCGCCGAGGATGAGCACGGCCCCGCCCAGGACCATGACGAGAACCGTCGGCAGCGGTCCCGGCGCGGAGAGGTCGCCGACCTTCTCGAAGCCTGTCGGGGCCTTCAGCATGCCGTCCATCGGCCAGACCACCGCGTCGACCCGGGCCTCGACTGCCTCGCGGGAGACGCTGCCGTTCGCGGTGTCGGTGAGACGGGAGGTCGAGTCCAGGGAACCGCTTCGCTCGTCACCGAGCAGGAACAGGCGGCCCTTGGGCACGGTCACCTCCGGGAAGGCGTTGAGCCCGGTCGCCTCGTCCTCGGAGAGATACGGCTCGTCGATCTCCGTACCGTTGACCTTCAGCCTGCCGTCCTGCCCGGTGGAGACGGTGTCCCCGCCGACGGCGACCACCCGCTTGACGACCGGTACGTCCGCCCAGTTGTCGTCCTCGAAGACCACGACGTCGCCGCGGCGGACGTCGCCGCCGTCGACACGCTGGGCCAGCACCCGGTCACCGGCGCCGATCGTCGGCGCCATCGAGGGGGTGGGCACGGTGTACGGCACGTACACCAGCGCTCCCCAGACGAACCCGCCGAGGAACAGCGCCAGGCCCAGGGCCACGGCCAGTGAGGACAGTCGCCGCCCGGTCCGGCTGCCCGCCGGGCCCGGGTTAGCACCGCCGCCCCGCGAAGCCGTACGTGTCGTGCTCCGACCAGTCATGGGCGGCACCCTACCCGGCAGTACCGGACCGGGTCAGCCCCCTCCTCGGGGCAGCAGGCCCGGCGTCCGCCCGCAGCGCTCAGGCCCTGGTCCCCTCCTCGCGCCGGCGGTCCCACCTGCGCCGCCACAGCACCAGCGGCACCGCGCCCACGAGCGCGACCCCCTGGGGTGCCACCGTCAGCGCCGAGGATGCCGATGCCTGCGCGCCCAGCGCCGGCTGGTCGAAGGTGTCCGGGACCTCGAGCGTGTCCCAGCGGCCGACCGGCCAGGCGATGACGACAGCACGGCCGACGACCTCGCTCACCGGGACCATGCCGTTGTTCTTGTCGGCCCGGTTGTAGCGGGAGTCCCGGGAGTTCTGCCGGTGGTCGCCCATGACCCAGATCTTGCCCTCGGGGACCTCGACCTTGAACTGGCCGCCCTGGTCGTCCTGGCTGCAGGGGGTGTTGCCCGGGTAGACGTAGTCCGCCTCGTTCAGGGCGACGCCGTTGACCGTCAGCGGGCCGGTCCCCTTGCACTCGACGACGTCGCCGCCGACCCCGATGACCCGTTTGATCAGGTCCTTCTCCTCTGCCGACGGCATCAGACCGATCCAGCTGAGGAACGTCTGGAGCGCGTTGGAGTCGGGCGTGGGCTCGCCCGCCAGCCAGTTGTCCGGGTCGTGGAAGACCACGACCTCGCCGCGCTCGGGCTCGGAGCCGAACCAGGGGGTGAGTTTGTCGACCAGGACACGGTCACCCTGCTGCAGGGTGTTCTGCATCGAGTCCGACGGGATGGAGAACGCCTGCAGCAGAAACGTCTTGATCAGCAGCGCCAGGACCAGCGCGATACCGACCAGGATGGGCAGCTCCTTCCAGAAGGAGCGTGGTTTCTTCTGCTCGCGGGGTGGCTCGTCCGACCCCCGGCCGCCGCTCTCCGACCGGTCCTCCGTCACTCTTCCCTCTCCTGCCGCCGGGGAGTCACTCCCGGAGGTCACGGCGCCGTCCTCGACCGGGCCGAAGGGCTCCGCGGTACGCCCGCGATGCTCCTCGCCGTCGGCTCCGGACCGTGCGCCAACCGCCACATCCCCCACGCCAGCTCCTCACTCTGTGCTGCCGCCTGCCCCATGCGCGACGCAGGCCCACCACTCCCATAACGAGCGGGAGTTCCGCAGGGCTCGGGAGCTGAATCATTCCGTTCGAATCGTCCGGGGCAACCCTATGCGACAGCTGGGCGGCAGCGGTCGACCCTGGCGCCGAGTCCGACACGGCGGCGTAGGCCGTCGGCTCGTCCAGCGTGTTCCAGTGGCCGAACGGCCAGGCGATGACCATGGCCCGGCCCACCACCTCCTCCTCGGAGACGGTGCCGCCGTAGTCGGTGTCCTGGTGGGCACGGGAGTCGGCGGAGTTGGACCGGTGATCGCCCATCACCCACAGGCGCCCCTGGGGCACGGTGATGTCGAACGGCGTCGTGGACGGGGCGTTGCCCGGGAAGAGGTAGTCGCTCTCCTCCAGGGGCACCCCGTTGACGGTGACCCGTCCCTGCGTGTCGCAGCACTGGACCTGGTCGCCGCCGACCCCCACGACCCGTTTGATGAGGTCCTTCTCGTTCTCCGAGGGCAGCAGGCCGATGAAGGTGAGCCCGGCCTTGACCTGCTTGACGCCGACCGGGTCCTCCTTCTGGGGGATGGGCTGCTCGTCCTGCAGCCAGCCGCCGGGGTCCTTGAACACGACGACGTCCCCACGCTCCGGTTTGGAGCCGAACCACGGGGTCAGCTTGTCCACCAGGACACGGTCGCCGACCTGGATCGTCTGCTCCATGGAGCCGGACGGGATGACGAAGGCCTGGACGAGGAACGTCTTCAGCACCAGCGCTATCAGGACGGCGACCCCGATGAGCAGCGGTATCTCCTTGACCGCGCCGCGTCGGCGGCGCCGCTTGACCTTCCGCTGGAGCTTGCGCCGGTCGGCCCGGCTGCGTCCGCTCGACGCGCTCATCGCGCGGCGCGCGCCGGTGGGCAGCAGGTTGTCCGCGGCGCTCGCCGGGACGCCGCGGGGTTTGCCGCGGTTACCCATGGGTCCCCTCCCCCGGGTGCGCCGCGTTCGCCCGGGCAGCCGGCACCTGAGCCGGAGCCGGTACGCGCGCGTAGGCGTCGGGGCGGTGCAGCCGGGTGGCGCGGCCGAAGGGCTGGACGATCCAGTCGGCGCGGCCGATCACCCTGCTCACCGGGATCATGCCGCCTCCGGGCGAGCCGAGATGGTCGCGGGAGTCGCTGGAGGAGCCGCGGTGGTCGCCGAGGACGAACAGGCGGTCCTCGGGGACGGCGACGTCGAAGGGCACCGTGGAGGCGCTCTCCCCGGGGAACAGGAAACCCGACTCGTCGACCGTCCGGCCGTTCACCCGGATCCTCCCGTCCTTGTCGCAGCAGACCACGCGGTCGCCGCCCACACCGACAACGCGTTTGATGTAGTCGGCGTCCCCGAAATACTCGGTGCCGTCGAACACGACCACGTCGCCGCGCTGCGGTTCTGCACCGAAACGGTATGCCAACTTGAGTACGAGAACACGGTCCCCGGCCCTCAACGCGGGCTCCATCGATCCGCTGGGGATCTGGAACGGCTGGGCCACGAAGGTGCTGAGCGCCAGCAGGAGCAGCAGCACGAGGAGCAGGGCCGCGGTGATCCGGCCCCCGGGAAGCCATCCCACGAGGTGCCCTGCCAACGCGGAACGCGACCGCCCCTCCGGGCCCGGGGTCCCCGAGGTGTCCTCGGGTCCGGCCGGGTGGGGGGAGCGGTCGCGCTCCGTCGACTGTGCTTCGGTGTCCATCGAGGCCAGATGTTATCCGGCCCCGGGAAGCGCTCAGTTCTCGCGCTTCTCCTTGATCTTCGCCGCCTTGCCGCGCAGCTCGCGCAGGTAGTACAGCTTGGCGCGGCGGACGTCGCCCTTGGTGACGAGCTCGATCTTCTCGACGATCGGGGTGTGCACCGGGAAGGTGCGCTCGACGCCGACGGAGAAGGAGACCTTGCGGACCGTGAAGGTCTCGCGCACGCCGGCACCCTGGCGGCGGATCACCACGCCCTTGAACTGCTGCACACGGGAGCGGTTGCCCTCGATGACGCGCACGTGGACGTTGACGGTGTCACCGGGACGGAAGTTCGGGAGGTCGCTGCGCAGCGACGCGGAGTCGACGGAGTCGAGCAGGTGAGACATTTCGTCTGCTTTCTTCGCTGATGCCGCAGGTCATCAACGGCAATTGGGGTTCGGATCGGGGTGTGCGGTTCGGGGCGGGCGTCGTGTCCCCCTGCGGCAGGGGCGCACGCCGGACGACGCACAACAGCGGCCTATTGTTCCACGGCGCCGGTCCTGCGCCAAAATCGGCCGTACGGCTCCCCGGCCGGGTCCGGTTCCCAGCCCAGGATGGAGAGCATCTCGCGGTCCTTCTTGTCGAAGGCCTCGGGATCGCAGCGCTCGATGAGGTCGGGCCGGTTGGCCGTGGTGCGCCTCAGCGCCTCGTCGCGCCGCCAGCGGGCGATCTTCCCGTGGTGGCCGCTGAGCAGCACCTCGGGAATTCCCCGGCCGCGCCAGACGGGCGGCTTGGTGTGCACGGGGCCTTCCAGGAGGTTGGCCATGGCGCCCGGGGCGAAGGAGTCGTCCCGGTGGGACTCGGCGTTGCCCAGGACTCCGGGCAGCAGCCGGGCCACGGCCTCGGTGACGACGAGGACGGCCGCCTCACCGCCGGCCAGGACGTAGTCGCCGATGGACACCTCGTACACCGGCATGCGGGTCGCGTACTCGTCGACGACGCGCCGGTCGATGCCTTCGTAACGGGCCGGGGCGAAGATCAGCCAGGGGCGCTCGGAGAGGTGGACGGCGAGTTCCTGGGTGAAGGGGCGGCCGCTGGGGGTGGGGACGATCAGGGCGGGCGCGTGCGCGCCCGCCTCGTAGCCGTTCGCCAGGATCTCGTCGAGCGCCTCGCCCCACGGCTCGGTCTTCATGACCATGCCGGGACCGCCGCCGTACGGGGTGTCGTCGACGGTGTTGTGCCGGTCGTGGGTCCAGGAGCGGAGGTCGTGCACCTGGACGTTCAGCCGGCCACGCGCGCGCGCCTTGCCGACGAGGGAGACGTTCAGCGGTTCGAGGTACTCGGGGAAGATGGTGACGACGTCGAGCCGCATCAGGCCTCGTCCCGCGAGGCGGCGGTCTCGTCCGGCGAGGCGGCGATCTCGGCCCGGTCGTCGATGAGGCCCGGCGGCGGGTCGATGACCGCACGCTGTTCCTCGAGGTCGATCTCGGTGACGATCTGCTCCACGAACGGCACGAGCACCTCGCCGCCGTCGGGCCGCTCCACCACGAAGAGGTCCTGCGTCGGCAGGTGGGCGATCTCGGTGATCCGGCCCACCTGCTGCCCGTCCCGGGTGACGACGTCGAGGTCGATCAGCTGGTGGTCGTAGTACTCGCCCTCGTCCTCGGGCTGCTCGTCCGGGTCGATCTCGGCGATGAGGAGGGTGTTGCGCAGCGCCTCGGCGCCGGTGCGGTCACGGACGCCCTCGAAGCGCAGCAGGAGACGGCCGCTGTGCACCCGGCCGGTCTCGATGGTGAGCGGTCCGGCGGAGGCGGGGTCGGTGGCCAGGACGGCACCGGGCCCGAGTCTCAGCTCCGGCTCGTCGGTGCGGACCTCCACGGTGACCTCGCCCTTGATGCCGTGGGCGCGGCCGATGCGAGCGACTACCAGCTGCACTGTGTTTGTTCTCCTGTCGTACGACAACGGGCCGGGGACGGCCCTGAGGCCCTCCCCGGCCCGAGCCGGTTGCGCTGAGCGTCAGCGGACGTGGTCCACGTCGACGAGGTCGACGCGGACACCGCGGCCGCCGATGGCTCCCACGACGGTGCGCAGGGCGCGTGCGGTGCGGCCGTTGCGGCCGATCACCTTGCCGAGGTCGTCCGGGTGGACCCGGACCTCGAGCACACGCCCGCGACGCAGGTCGCGCGAGGCGACCTGCACATCGTCAGGATGGTCGACGATGCCCTTCACGAGGTGCTCGAGAGCCTCCTCGAGCATGCTCAGGCCTCGGTCGACGCGGACTCGGCCGGGGCCTCGTCCTTCTTCTCAGTCTTCTTCTTCTGGGTGATGGCCTCACCCTTGCCCTCGTCCTCGCCGCCGAGCGCCTCGAACGACGGGCGGGCGGCCTTCTCGGCCTGCTGGAGCAGCGGAGCCGGGGCGGGCTCGCCCTTGAACTTCTGCCAGTCGCCGGTCTTCTTCAGGATGGCGAGCACGGGCTCGGTCGGCTGGGCGCCGACGCCGAGCCAGTACGCCACACGCTCGGCGTCGACCTCCATCACCGACGGGTTGTACGTCGGGTGGTACTTGCCGATCTCCTCGATGGCCCGGCCGTCACGGCGGGTACGGGAGTCGGCGACGACGATGCGGTAGTGAGGCGAACGGATCTTGCCCAGACGCTTCAGCTTGATCTTGACTGCCACGGGAGTGGGTTCTCCTGGTTTTTGACGTGGTTGGGCACGGCGAGACGGCCGCGTGGGGTTGCGGTACCCGAGTGCCCGATGGACGCGTCAGCCGGAGGAGAGAGGGGTCCTGTACGGCCGTCGAGTACAGCTGGCCATTCTGCCACATCCCGCGGGGCGCCGGGGACCGTGGGGTGCGGCAGGCCGCACCGGGGCACGCCTCGCCGGCACCCGGCGCGGCGGAGACCGTGCCGCCGCGCCGGGTGCCGGCGAGGCGGCACGACCGCCACGGATGCGAGGGAGTGGACGGCATCCGCGCGTCCGACGTGCGTCCGGCACCCACGAGGTGCCGATTGCCGTCAGCCCGCGGCCGCGGCCACCCCCTCGGGAATCCGGAACGGCTTGCCGCAGCCGCCGCAGACGATGGGGGCCTGCGCCAGGACCGACGGGACGACCCGCACGTTGCGGCCGCAGTCGCAGACGGCCTTGACGCGCACACCGCCGCCGGACGAGCCGTGACGCGCCGCCGGACCGCGGAAACTGCGGGCGGTGTCGCCCGCGGTCGCGGCGGAGTGTGCCTTCAGTGCGCGCTGGAGGCGCTCGATCGTGGGACGGTAGCGGCGCTTCGCCTCCGTGGTGAGGGAGACCAGCGAGAAGCCGCTGCTGGGATGCGGCTCGTCGGGATGGTCCAGGCCCAGCTCCTCGGCGATCGCGAGGAACCTGCGGTTGTGGTAGCGGCCTGCGCGGGAAGTGTCGCGTACGCCGCGTGCGGCGGCGATGCCATGGACTGCCTCGTGCAGCAGTCGCTCGAAGGAGAGCTCGTGACCGCACGCGGACGACGACTCCCCGATCAGGGACTCGGGCGCGGCAAGATCGGGCAGCTCGGGGTGGTACCGCTGAATATCGGCCCACGCCTGCGCCAGTTCTGCGGCGAGTACAGGTGGTGTCTGTGTCGTGCTCACGTAATGACAACGAGCCGGGGTGCCTCTGTGTTCCGATTCCGGGGCATCCCAAATAATTTGCCCTTACCCGTCAGTATGCGCTCATGCGTCCCGACGAGGGCGGGTGCGCTGATCTGCGGAGAAGCCTCACAGCTCACCTCAAGGTGGTGCGTAGGCTGACGTACACGGCCCCCCGGTCCGGCGCGTACACGGTGTCCGCGCGCCGGTTCTCCCGTGACCCACAGATGCGCAAGGGGCGTTTCGGCCGCACTCCCGACGGAGCGGCCCCGGACCGGCCCCGGCTCCGCGGGCGCGTGCCCGGGTCACGACGTTACCCCGTCCGCCGCCGGGACCCGACGGCGGGCCGTCCGCGATCACCGGTTTGTGGACCTTGGCCGGAACCATCCGGTCTCCCCCGGATTACCGGAATGTGAATTCTTGCCACTGGCACGAGCAACTCCCAAGCCATCGCCCCGCTCCACTGGACGCCGGGTCGAGGGCGGAGTTTCCTGGCATGACGGGGGTAGTGCGAGCGCGCCGCGCGGGGGCGAGGCGATCGGACGGCGCGGCAACTCTCGGCTGATTGGGGCGCTTACCTATGACACCTACGCTCGTGCGGCAGCACCTTCCTCGCACAGGCCACGGCCCTCGCGTGGACCGGCGGGCACGCGCGCGTGACTGGTCCGAGATACAGGAGAGGATGCTCGTACCGCTCTACGAGGCCGTCTACGAGCGATTGGACGTGGGGTCCGGGGCACGGCTGCTCGGCCTCGGCTGCGGTTCGGGGCTCGCCCTGCTGATGGCGGCCTCCCGGGGCGCCGCGGTCACCGGTGTCGACACCTCGTCGGACCGGCTGGCCGTCGCGCGCGAGCGGCTGCTGCCCGCCGGTCGGGACGCACGCGCGCGTGCGGACGCCCGGATCGTGGACGGCTCCCCCGGGGACACGGTCTGCGGGGGCACGGCTGACACGGCGGCTTCCGGTACCGGCACGGCCGGCGGGGACGGCCCCGCGTACACCGTGGTGACCGCCTTCGAACCCATCGGGTGCCTCGCGGGGGACGCGGACGGGCTGAGCGAGCAGCTCGCCGAGGCGGTTCCGCTCACCGGTCGCGGAGCGGCCGTGGTGCTCGCCGGCTGGGGCCCGCCGGAACGCTGCGCCACGGCGTCCGTGCTCCGGGTGGCCACCAGGCTGGCGGAGCCGCTGCGCGGCACGGGAACCTGGCGCCCCGCGCACCGCGACGACCTGGAGGACGTCGCCCGGCGGGCGGGCCTCGGGCCGGACGGCTCGGGACGGGTGGCCTGCCCCTTCGGATACACCGACGTGGACAGCGCCGTACGGGGTCTGCTGTCGACGGGGCTGTTCGATCCGGCGATCGCGGCGACGGACCGGATCCAGGTGGACAAGGAAATCGCCGAGGCGCTGCACCCGTACGAGCGGCAGGACGGGACGGTGTGGATGCCGAACGTCTTCCGGTATCTGATCGCCCGGACACCCTGACGCCGTCGCAGACACTGCGCGCATACGTCACGGGGGCACCTCTGCCGAAGAGATGCCCCCGTGACGCGGGAAGGACCGCCGGCCCCGGAGCGGTCAGCCCATGAACTTCTTGAACTCGTCCGGCAGCTCGAAGTCCTGGCCGCCCTGCTGCGGCAGCCCGAAGGCGTTGCCCCCCTCGGCCACGGCGGCGCGGCGCTGGGCGGCCTCCTCCTCCTGTTGCTTGCGCTTCATCGGGTTGCCGGAGCGCTGCTTGCCCTTGGCCTGCTTCTGCTTCTTCTTCGCCCGGCCGGGACCGCCGCCCATGCCCGGCACCCCGGGCATTCCCGGCATGCCGCCGCCCTGGGCCATGCGGGACATCATCTTGCGGGCCTCGAAGAACCGCTCCACAAGGGACTTCACGGCGCTGACCTCGACGCCGGAGCCCTTGGCGATACGGGCACGGCGGGAGCCGTTGATGATCGTCGCGTCCTGGCGCTCGGCCGGGGTCATCGACTTGATGATCGCGGCCGTACGGTCGACGTCCCGCTCGTCGAGGTTGTTGATCTGGTCCTTGATCTGCCCCATGCCGGGGAGCATGCCGAGCAGCTTCGAGATGCTGCCCATCTTCCTGACCTGCTCCATCTGGGCCAGGAAGTCGTCCAGGGTGAAGTCCTGGCCCTTCTTCGACGCCAGCTTGGAGGCCATCTTCTCGGCCTCGTCCTGGCTGAACGTCTTCTCCGCCTGCTCGATCAGGGTGAGCAGGTCACCCATGTCGAGGATGCGGGAGGCCATCCGGTCGGGGTGGAAGGCGTCGAACTCGTCGAGCTTCTCGCCGTTCGACGCGAACATGATCGGCTTGCCGGTCACCGAGGCGATCGACAGGGCCGCACCGCCGCGGGCGTCGCCGTCGAGCTTGGAGAGCACCACGCCGTCGAAGCCGACGCCGTCGCGGAAGGCCTCGGCGGTGTTGACGGCGTCCTGGCCGATCATCGCGTCGACGACGAAGAGGATCTCGTCCGGCGAGACCGCGTCCCTGATGTCCGCGGCCTGCCGCATCAGCTCCTGGTCGATGCCCAGGCGGCCGGCGGTGTCCACGATGACGATGTCGTGGACCTTGGACTTGGCGAACTCGATGGAGTCCTTGGCGACCTTGACCGGGTCGCCCACGCCGTTGCCCGGCTCGGGCGCGTAGACGGCGACGCCGGCGCGCTCGGCGACGACGCTGAGCTGGTTGACGGCGTTGGGGCGCTGGAGGTCGCAGGCGACCAGGAGCGGCGAGTGGCCCTGCTCCTTGAGCCAGTGGCCGAGCTTGCCCGCGAGGGTGGTCTTACCGGCACCCTGCAGACCGGCCAGCATGATCACGGTCGGCGGCTGCTTGGCGAAGCGCAGGCGCCGGGTCTCGCCGCCGAGGATGCCCACCAACTCGTCGTTGACGATCTTGATGAACTGCTGCGCCGGGTTGAGGGCCTTGGAGACCTCGGCGCCCAAAGCCCTGTCCTTGACCTTCTTGATGAATGCCCGGACGACGGGGAGGGCCACGTCGGCCTCAAGGAGCGCGATACGGATCTCGCGCGCCGTGGCGTCGATGTCCGCTTCGCTCAGCCGGCCTTTTCCGCGGAGGTTTTTGAATGTCGCGCTGAGGCGGTCGGAGAGAGTATCGAACACGGCGGCGTCGGTCCTCGAGGTCGGGGGCGGAACTGGGCTGCCCTCCAGGGTATCCGGCCCGGCAAGCAAATAGTCCCCGCCCGCTGCAGCCAGTGGACGGGGACGAATCCCCGCGTGGGCGGGGAGCACGTATTGCGTGCCTCTGAGAACCGCTCGACCAGAGGACCATCCCCGCACCGGCGGGGAGCACACCCGATCAACGCGGGAAACGACTGCAGGGTCACGCCCGCAACGTCTCCTCCAGCTTCCGGGCCACCGATACCGCCTCCTCGCCTGGTAGAGGCGCGCCCTCCAGGGTGGTCACGTAGAAGGCGTCGACCGCGTTCGCGCCCAGTGTGCTCGCGTGGGCGCTGCGTAGGCATACGGCCACATCCTCCAGCGCCTGCCCGATCCGGAACAGCAGCCCCGGTGCGTCCTGCGCCCGGACCTCGATCACCGTGGCCAGGCGGGAGGCGGCCGGGGCGACCGTCACCCGGGCCGGGGGCGGGACCACGCCCCGGCGGCGCGGATGGGCGGCGTCGCGTTCGGCGAGGCGGCCGGCGATGTTCAGGGTGCCGTCCAGGGCGCGGACGAGGTCGGCGCGCAGGCGGGCGGCCTGGGGCAGCGAGCCGTACTCGGCGGCGACCCGCCAGTCGAGCAGCAGGACGGATCCCTCGACGCCCTCCGGCAGTTCGAGGGTGCGCAGTTCGGCGGTGCGGACGGTCAGGCGGTGCAGGGCCAGCACGCCGGCGACCGCGGGGAGCACGCCCGCCTGATCGGGTACGGCGATCAGCAGCTCCACGCCGAGGGGTTCCGGTTCACCGGTCGGCTGCGGGGTGTCCGCCTGTCCGGTCGTGGACCCGGCGGGCGGCTCGGTCCGGGCGCGCAACGACAGCACCGGGCCGCCGGTGGCGACCGCCTCGAGGGCGAGCCGTTCCTGTTCGGCGGTGGGCGCGGCGGCCTCGGGTTCCTCCAGCGGGTCCCCGGCCAGCACCGCCGAGACGCGTGCGACCAGGTCGGCGACGAGTGAGGCGCGCCAGGCCGACCAGGCGGCCGGTCCGGTGGCCAGTGCGTCCGCCTCGGTCAGGGCGTGCAGCAGTTCCAGGGTGTCCTGGGTCCCGACGGTGTCGGCGACCGCGCGCACCGTGGCCGGGTCGTCGAGGTCGCGGCGGGTGGCCGTCTCGACGAGCAGCAGGTGGTGGCGTACGAGGGTGGCGAGGATGCCGGCGTCGGCGCGGTCGAAGCCGATCCGCGCGGCCATGTCCCGGACGATGGTCTCGCCGGCCACGGAGTGGTCGCCGGGCCAGCCCTTGCCGATGTCGTGCAGCAGTGCGGCGACCAGAAGCAGGTCGGGGCGGTGCACGCGCCGGGTGAGGGCGCTGGCGCGGACCGCCGTCTCGATGAGGTGCCGGTCGACGGTCCAGATGTGCACCGCGTTGCGCTGCGGGCGGCAGCGGACCCGTTCCCAGTCCGGCAGCAGCCGCGTGATCAGGCCTTCCGCCTCCAGCGCTTCCCAGACGTCGACGGTGGGGCGGCCGGCGCCCAGCAGGGTCACCAGCTGTTCGCGGGCCTCGGCGGGCCAGGGTGTGGGCAGCGGGCGCACGGTGGCGGCGAGGCGCCGGACGGCGTGGAGCGACAGCGGGAGTCCCGCCTGGGCGGCGGCGGCCGCGGCACGCAGCGGGAGGACGGGGTCGCGTTCGGGGCGGGCGGCGCGGGCGAGGACCGCCTCGCCGTCCTGCTCGACGACGCCCTCGGCCAGCGGCGAGCGCTCGGCGTTCTGCTTTCCGCCACCGATCATGGCGCGCAGCCGCGGCCGCACGGCCCGGGAGCGCAGCACGCGGCCGACTTCGCGCCAGGTGACGTCGCCGGCGTACGCGATGCCCCGGGCGGCCTCGTACACCTGGCGCAGCAGGGTGTCGGCGTCGAGCAGGCCGAGTGCGGCGGCGACCTGGTCCTGTTCCTGGAGCGCGAGCCGGTCGGTGGCGCGGCCGGTCGTCAGGTGCAGCGCGTCCCGTACGTCGAGGAGCCGGCGGCGGGCGTCGGCGAGTCCCTCGCGCGGGGCGTCGGCGAGCCAGGAGGCGGCGACGGCGCGCAGCGCGGTGGCGTCGCGCAGTCCGCCGCGGGCCTCCTTGAGGTCGGGTTCCAGGAGGTACTGCAGCTCGCCCTGCCGTTCGGCGCGTTCGGCGCAGAGCTCCTGGAGTTCGGGGAGGCGTTTCGGCGCCTGGTTGCGCCAGTCGGCCAGGACGGCGGTGCGCAGGGCGGCGGTGAGCCCGAGGTCTCCGGCGATGTGCCGGGCGTCCAGGAGGCCCAGCTGGACCTTGAGGTCCTCGCCGGCGGTGCGGCGGGCCTCGGCCAGGGTGCGGACGGAGTGGTCGAGGGCGATGCCGAGGTCCCACACGGGGTACCAGAGCCGGTCGGCGAGGGCGGCGACGGCCTTGGGATCGCTGCCGTCGTGCAGCAGGAGCAGGTCGAGGTCGCTGCGCGGGGACAGTTCGCCTCGTCCGTAGCCGCCGACCGCGATGAGGGAGGCCCCGCGGAGCTGTTCGGCGCCTGCGGCGAACAGGCCGGTGAGCCAGTCGTCCGTGAGCCGGGCGAGGGTGGCACGGCGCGGCGGTCCGGACCGCGCCTCCTCGGTGAGGAGGCGCAGCCGGGCCGCCGCGTAGCCGCTGGGTCCCGAGTCCTGTGTCTCGTCGTGCGTGTCCGTGCTCGTCACCCGGCGACTCCTGTTCCGTCGGTCTGTCTCAGAGCGCTTCCGGGCCGCGCTCGCCGGTCCGGACCCGTACGGCCGTGTCGACCGGGATCGACCAGACCTTGCCGTCGCCGATCTTGCCGGTGCGGGCCGCCTTGACGACGACATCGATCAGCTGCTCGGCGTCGCCGTCCTCGACCAGCACCTCGATGCGGATCTTGGGGACCAGGTCGACGGTGTACTCGGCACCGCGGTAGACCTCGGTGTGGCCGCGCTGGCGGCCGTAGCCGCTGGCCTCGGTGACCGTCAGGCCGTGCACCCCGAAGGCCTGCAGGGCCTCCTTGATCTCGTCGAGCCGGTGCGGCTTGACGACGGCGGTGATGAGCTTCATGCGTCCACCTTCTTGCTCTCGGCCCGGTCTGCGGTCGCCGGGGCGGTGCTGCGGGCGGCGCCGCCACCGGCGCCGCTGAAGTCGTACGCGGTCTCGGCGTGCTCGGCCTGGTCGATGCCGGCCACCTCGTCGTCGTCGGAGACTCGCATACCGATCGTCTTGTCGAGGAGGAGGGCGAGGATCGCGGAGACGACCAGGGAGTAGGCGAGGACACCGAAGACGCCGGCGCACTGCTTCCAGAACTGGTCGAGGCCGCCGCCGTAGAAGAGGCCCTCGACGTCGGACTGGCCCTTGCCGCTGGCGAAGAAGCCGACGAGGAGGGAGCCGATGATGCCGCCGACGAGGTGGACGCCGACGACGTCCAGGGAGTCGTCGTAGCCGAACCTGTACTTCAGGCCGACGGCCATGGCGCACAGCACACCGGAGACGGCGCCGACGGCGATCGCGCCGAGCGGGGTGACCGCGCCGCCGGCGGGAGTGATGGCGACCAGGCCCGCGACCGCGCCGGAGGCGGCGCCGAGCGTGGTGAACGCGCCGTGGCGGATCTTCTCATAGGCGAGCCAGCCGAGGACGGCGGCGGCGGCGGCGACCTGGGTGTTGACGAACATCAGCGCGCCGACGCCGTCGTCGTTGCCGAGCCAGGAACCGGCGTTGAAGCCGAACCAGCCGAACCACAGCAGTGCGGCGCCGAGCATGACCAGCGGCAGGCTGTGCGGGCGCATCGGGTCCTTCTTGAATCCGATCCGCTTGCCGATCACCAGGATGACGCCGAGTGCGGCGGCGCCCGCGTTGATGTGGACGGCCGTACCGCCGGCGAAGTCGATGACGCCCAGCTCGAAGGCCCAGCCGCCGGAGCCCCAGACCCAGTGGGCGACCGGGAAGTAGACGACGGTGGCCCACAGCGCGATGAACAGCGCCCACGCGGTGAACTTCACGCGGTCCGCGAGCGCGCCGCTGATCAGGGCGGGCGTGAGGACGGCGAACATCAGCTGGAAGACCAGGAAGACGAAGACGGGGATGGTGTAGCCGTCCCACAGTTCGGTCAGGCCGATGTCGCTGAGGCCGACCCAGTCGGAGTTCCAGCCGACGACGCCGCCGGAGTCGGTGCCGAACGCCATGGAGAAGCCGTACAGCACCCACAGGATGGTGACGATTCCCAGGCTGATGAAGCTCATCATCAGCATGTTCAGGGTGCTTTTGACCCGGACCATGCCTCCGTAGAAGAAGGCCAGGCCCGGCGTCATGAGCATTACCAGAGCGGAACAGATGAGCATGAACCCTGTGTTGGCGGCAGAGAGCGTGGGCGCTTCTGCGGCAAGGGTGATGGCTGGTGCCATCGGCGTCTCCTCGTCGTTGGTACGGCCCCGTGCGGGCGAAGCCTGAGCGGGTCGTGAGGGGTGGGCCGGTTCTGCGCCAAGAGATTCGCGCAGCGCCGTTTCGGTGGAAGCCCCTCGCTGTTTCGCCGCCGTGACGAAGGCACCCGGTGTGTTACGCGTCGATGAACTGCCGGATGCGGGACGCGTCGATCGTTATCGTGGCGCAACCTTCGGTGTACGGGAGTGCGGCCGTGGCCGGGGAGAAAAGGCCGGCCGCGGCGGGCCTTCCGATGACCTGGCATGGGGGAGCCGAGTCGGGCAGTTCGGGAGGGCCGGCCGCGGCCGGGGTTCTGGGTTTTCCCGGAGTTCCCCGGGATTCCTGAAGATCTCCGAGGTTCTTCCCGGGATCTTTCCTGAGATCTTTCCGTGGGCTTTCCGTGGGCTTTCCGGGCGTCAGACCGCTTCGGCGGTCTCCGGCAGTTCGATGGCGAGCCGCTCGGTGAGGTCGACGACCTCGGCCCGGTCGCCGAAGTCGCGGACGGCCGTGTCGACCGTCTTTCGGATACGAGTGTTGACGCGCTCGGAGCGGACCTTCTTGGCCGCCTTGATGGCGTCGGTGGCGAGAACCGCTCCCTGCTCGGGTTCGCGCTGGAGCAGATGCACGGTGGCCATGCCGATCAGGTTGAGGGCGTACGACCGCTGGTGCCGTCCCGCCTCCGCGGCGAACAGTTCGACGGCCCGCCGCATCAGCGGCTCGGCGAGCGAGGCGTAGGTGGGGCTGCGGCCCGCCACGTAGGCGAGGTCGCGGAAGGAGTGGGAGTTCTCGCCGTACAGCTCGGCCTCGGAGAAGAAGCGGATCCAGTCGGGGTCCGGCTCGTCCCACTCGTCGGCCTCGGCGAAGGTGTCCTCGGCCATCCTGACCGCGCGCTTGCACCGGCCGGGCTGGCCCATGTTGGCGTAGGCGCGGGCCTCCATCGCATACAGCATCGACTGGGTGCGGGGGCTCGCGCAGTCACGGCTGCCGTACTGCGCGAGGTGGATGAGCTCCAGGGCGTCCTCGGGCCGGCCGAGGTGGATCATCTGCCGGCTCAGATTCGACAGGATGTACGAGCCGAGCGGCCGGTCCCCGGCCTCCTTCGCCGCGTGCAGGGCGAGGACGTGGTACTTCTGCGCGGTGGGCTGCAGCCCGACGTCGTACGACATCCAGCCGGCCAGCTCGGCGAGTTCGGCGGCGACCTTGAACAGGCGCCGCCGGATCGGGTCGGGCTGGGGGTCCTGGAGCAGGTCCGTCACCTCGTGCAGTTGCCCGACGACCGCCTTGCGGCGCAGGCCGCCACCGCACTGGGCGTCCCACTGCCGGAACATCACGGTGGTGGTCTCCAGCAGGTCCAGCTCCGGCTGGGACAACCGGCCGCGCGCGCGGCCGACGGAGGCCGGCTCGGGCTCCGGACGGGACTGCGCCGCGGACGGGGAGGGGACGAGCCAGCGCTGCATGGGCTCGATGAGGGACGGGCCCGCGGAGAGGGCCAGCGAGCTCCCGAGGAAGCCGCGCCGCGCGAGCATCAGGTCGCTGCGCGAGAACTCGCTGAGCAGGGCCACGGTCTGCGGGCCCGTCCAGGGCAGGTCGACGCCGGTCGCGGAGGGCGAGGGCCGGGTGGTGCGCAGGCCCAGGTCCTCGACGGAGACGACGACGCCGAAGCGCTCGGAGAACAGCTCGGAGAGGATCCGGGGAATGGGCTCGCGCGGATTCTCGCCGTCCAGCCAGCGGCGCACACGCGAGGTGTCGGTGGAGATGTGGCTGGCCCCCAGTCGGCGGGCTCGGCGGTTGACCTGGCGGGCGAGCTCGCCCTTGGACCAGCCGCTGCGGACGAACCACGAGGCGAGCAGCTCGTTCGGACGCTTTTGAGTACTCGCAGCGTTCGTCCCGCCACCGCCGTTGCCGCTCACTGGAACGCCCCCATTCCCTGAAAACCACTTGCCGCTGAGTGCGCCAAGCCCTATCAGAATGCCGGTTGTCGGGGCCGCCGTCCGGCGGTTCCCACCCTTCGAACGGAGGGCCGAGTTGCCTCCGGCATACCCGCATGTGCATGTGCCCCGAGAAACCGTGCACACAACGTAGTCCCACGATCACCCGTCCAGCCATGGCGAACCCCTAATCGCCACCATTCGCCACCCCATCGGATGAACTCCCCGTGGCCGTCTCACGCTTCACTTGACACGGGACAGCCAGGAGTGGGTGCGACGACGCACACAGGGGCGCGCATCATCGCGCGCACCACCCCTGACGCTTCGAAGCGCCGACTGAGCGGGGCCGCACGGGGAAGTCGAGAACAGAGAGTCACGCATCGCGCCCGCTGCGTAACCACGGGTGTGTCGGACCCGTTGGAGGGGGCATGGGCTTCACGATCGGTATCAGCCGGGGCATCCGTGACATCCGGTCCGGCTCGCGCCGCCGGGGCCGCGGGTCGGAGGGCACCGCCGTGGCGGAGTACACCGGGCTGTGGGGCTGGGATGTGGTACCGGGCGCCCGTGCCGCCGCCGGCACCTGCTCCTGCGGCCGGGCGGGATGCCGGGCACCGGGTGCGCATCCGCTGGACTTCGCGCCGGAGATCCCCGCCGGGGCCCCGCTGGACGACGTGTCGGAGATCTGGGCCGAGTATCCGGGCGCCGCGATGATGCTCCCGGTCGGGCGGGCGTTCGACGTGATCGAGGTGGCCGAGCCCGCCGGGTGCCGCGCACTGGCCCGGCTCGAGCGCATGGGCCTGCCCGTCGGCCCCGTCGCCGCCACCCCTGACGGCCGTGCCCAGTTCTTCGTCGCCCCCGGGGCCGCCGCCGCGCTGCCCGAGCTGCTCTACCGCATGGGCTGGGACGACCCGGCCGCCCTCGACCTGCACGGCCTCGGCCCCGGGACGCACATCACGGCTCCGTCGTCCGACCGGGGCGGGCGCGGTCCGGTGCGCTGGCTTCGCTCCCCCGCCCTCGACGCGGTGCCCCGGCCGCCGGAGGCCCGCCTGGTGCTGGGCACACTGGCGTATGTGGTGCACCGGTCGCAGACATAAGCGTCGGCGCCGGCGACAGTGCAGGCGTGCCGGCCGGTTCCGGCAGCGGTGACCGGGCTCGGGGGCAGTGAACGGCGAAGCGCCCGTTCCGGGTTCCGGAAGCAGGCGCTTCTTCGCGTGTCCGTGGCGGTTCGGTCCGGCCGGCCGCCCCGGGGTCTCACTCCCCGATGATCGCGTCCACGAACGCATCCGGCTCGAACGGCGCCAGGTCGTCCGCGCCCTCGCCGAGACCGATCAGCTTGACCGGGACGCCCAGTTCGCGCTGGACGGCGACCACGATGCCGCCCTTGGCCGTGCCGTCGAGCTTGGTGAGCACGATGCCGGTGATGTTGACGACCTCGGCGAAGACCCGGGCCTGGACCAGGCCGTTCTGGCCGGTGGTGGCGTCGAGCACGAGCAGCACCTCGTCCAGCGGGGCGTGCTTCTCCACGACCCGCTTGACCTTGCCGAGCTCGTCCATGAGGCCGGTCTTGGTGTGCAGTCGGCCGGCGGTGTCGATGAGCACGACGTCCGCGGCCATCTCCTTGCCCTCCTTGACCGCGTCGAACGCGACGGAGGCCGGGTCGCCGCCCTCGGGGCCGCGCACGGTGTGGGCACCGACCCGCTCGCCCCAGGTCTCGAGCTGGTCGGCGGCGGCGGCGCGGAAGGTGTCCGCGGCGCCGAGGACGACGGTGTTGCCGTCCGCGACCAGCACCCGGGCGAGCTTGCCGGTGGTGGTGGTCTTGCCGGTGCCGTTGACCCCGACGACCATCACGATGCCCGGACCGCCGGTCTCGTTCTCGGTGCTCACGGCGCGGTCCATGCTGGGGTCGACCAGGGCGACCAGCTCCTCGCGGAGCAGTCCGCGCAGTTCCGCGGGGGTGCGCGTGCCGAGCACCTTCACGCGCTCGCGCAACCGCTCGACCAGCTCCTGGGTGGGCTGCACGCCGATGTCGGAGGTGAGCAGCGTGTCCTCGATCTCCTCCCAGGTGTCCTCGTCGAGATGCTCGCGGGACAGCAGCGTGAGCAGGCCCTTGCCGAGCACGTTCTGCGAGCGGGAGAGACGGGCGCGCAGCCGGACGAGCCGGCCGGCGGTGGGCTCCGGGATCTCGATCGCGGGCGCCTCGGTGGGCAGCTCCTCGACGACGACCGGGGGGGAGCCGTCCGGAAGATCAACCTCCTCTACGGTGCGCCGCGGTTCCTCCCGCGGCGTCTCGGCCTCGTCGCCGACGTGCGGCTCGGCCGGGGGGGCGGTGATGTCGGGGG
>NZ_LIQT01000484.1 GCF_001418415.1 Streptomyces hirsutus | reverse complement strand
GGAGACGGCCGACGCGAGCAGCGCCGCGGACGTCCGCCGCCGGCGGCGGCCCCGGAGGGCCGTCGTGCGGGCAGCCGGTACGGGAACGGCCGGTACGGGAACGGCTTGACTGACGGGGGCCGGACGGGCGGGGGCCGGGCCGTGCGTGGCGGGACGTTCGGAGGCCGGTTCGGGGGCGGTCGGGCCGTGGGGAGTGCGCAGCATGGGCCCACGGCTATCAGCGCGCGCGTGCGCGGTTACGGCGGCGCGCTCCCGGCCCACCCGATCGGGTGGGCCGATGGCCGAGGGAGTGCCCGACGATGCCTCCGGCCGGGTGGCGTCCCCGCACGCCTCGCTGTCAGGTGCTCCGGGTCTGCGGCTTGGCCCGGCTCACGTCGTACACACCCGCCACCTTGCGCATCGCGCGCATGAGGACGGGCAGGTGGGCGGCGTCCGGCAGCTGCACGGTGTACGTGTGCCGCACCTGCTGATGGGTCGGGGGTTCGACGGTCGCGGAGACGATCTCGGCGCCTTCGACGGCCATGGCCTCGGTGAGATCGGCAAGCAGATGGGGACGGACGAACGATTCGGCGACCAGGGTGACCCGGCACTCGGTGCCCTCCCCCCAGCGCACGCCCACCTCCGCACGCCCCGCGCTTTTCATGCGCGCCACGACGGCGCACTCGACCCGGTGCACGGCGACCGCTCCCCCGCGCACGGCGAATCCGGTCACCTCGTCGGGCGGTACGGGCGTACAGCAGCCGGCGAGCCGTACCGTCGCACCGGGCCGGTCGGCCAGGACCTGGGCGCCGCCGGAGGAGCCGGGCACCGCTCCGAAAGCCGGTGCGGCGGCGGGCTCGCCCACGGCGGGACGCGTGGCCGCCTGGGCTTGCTCGGCCCCGGCCCGGCCCCCCTCGGGCGGATCGGCGGGATCGACGGGGTGCACGGGGTGCGCGGTCAGCCACCGCTGAATGGCGATCCGGGCGGCCGGGGTACGGGCGTGCTCCAGCCACTCCCTGGAAGGCTCGGAGGCGGGGTCCTGGCCCATCAGGAGCTGGACGGTGTCCCCGTCCTTCAGCACGGTGCGCAGTGTCGCCAGGCGGCCGTTGACGCGGGCGCCGATGCACGCGTGCGCGTCCTCGCCGTACTGCGCGTAGGCAGCGTCCACACAGGTCGCCCCGTCGGGCAGACCGATCGTGCCGCCGTCCGGGCGGAACACGGTGATCTCGCGGTCCTGGGCGAGGTCCTCGCGCAGCGTGGACCAGAAGGTGTCGGGATCGGGCGCGCCGCGCTGCCACTCCAGGAGCCGGGAGAGCCAGCCGGGCCGGGTCGGGTCGACGCGTTCGCCGTCGCTCGTCGACTGCTCCTCCCCGGGGACGGCATAGGGGTTGCCGAGGGCCACGACACCGGCCTCGGCGACCTTGTGCATCAGGTGCGTACGGATGAGGACTTCGACGACTTGGCCGTCGTCGCGCGCGACGGCGGTGTGCAGCGACTGGTACAGGTTGAACTTGGGTACCGCGATGAAGTCCTTGAACTCCGAGACGACGGGTGTCATGCAGGTGTGCAGCTCGCCCAGGACGCCGTAGCAGTCGGCGTCCTCGTTCACCAGCACCAGCAGCCGGCCGAAGTCGACGCCGCGCAGCCGGCCGCGTTTGCGGGACACGCGGTGCACGGAGACGAAGTGACGGGGGCGGATGAGGACCTCGGCGGTGAGGTCCGCCTCGCGCAGCACCTTGCGCACCTCGTCGGCGACCTCGGCGAGAGGGTCGTCCGCGCGGGAGGCGTTGCGGAGGATCAGCTCGCGCGTGTGCTTGTTCTCTTCGGGATGCAGGATCGCGAAGACCAGGTCCTCGAGTTCCGTCTTGAGCGCCTGGACGCCGAGCCGTTCGGCGAGCGGGATGAGGACGTCCCGGGTCACCTTGGCGATGCGTTCCTGCTTCTCGGGGCGCATCACCCCGAGGGTGCGCATGTTGTGCAGCCGGTCGGCGAGTTTGATCGACATCACGCGGACGTCGTTGCCGGTGGCGACCAGCATCTTGCGGAAGGTCTCGGGCTCGGCCGCGGCACCGTAGTCGACCTTCTCGAGCTTGGTGACGCCGTCGACGAGGTAGCACACCTCCTCACCGAACTGCTCACGGACCTGATCGAGCGTCACATCCGTGTCCTCGACGGTGTCGTGGAGCAAGGAAGCCGTCAAGGTCGTGGTCTCGGCGCCGAGTTCGGCGAGGATGAGGGTCACGGCGAGCGGATGGGTGATGTACGGCTCGCCGCTCTTGCGCATCTGTCCCCGGTGCGAGGACTCGGCCAGGAGATAGGCGCGGCGCAGGGGGTCGAGGTCGGCGTCGGGATGGTGGGCGCGGTGGGCGTCGACCACATGGCCGATGGCGTCGGGGAGCCGGTCGCGGGAGGCGGGGCCGAGGAACGCGGCGCGGCCCAGCCGACGCAGGTCGAGCCGGGAGCGTGCCTTCCTCCGTGTCCCCGTGGGCGTGACATGACCTGATGTCGCAGATCCCGTTGTCACGGGACCTGGGGTCGCAGGTTTCGCGGCCTCCGCGTTCATGGGCACCTCCGGCGGCGTTGACCGGCGGACGCATGCCCAGGGCGGACTCGGGCTCAGGAGACGGTGCTCGTCCCCGTCCGGGCCGGTGCTTGATGCTACCGAGCCCAGCGCGTGCGACCGACCGCCTCCCTCCGAGCGTGAAACGGATCACTCCTTCGAGCGAAGACCGTCACAGCGGCGATTTCACGCCATGGAATCAGAGGCGTGCCATGCTCTCGAAGCCGAACCCGGCCCCGCACCCCGTGGATGCGGCCGGCCGACGCGTGCTGCTCTTGGATACCAAGCCGGTACCGGGCTCAGCGGGGCAGGTTCTCCAGCCACTCACTCTCGATCACGCCCTCGGCGACGATCACCGCGGGCCCGGTCATCTCGATCTCCCCGTCGGGCCGTTCGGTGATCACCAGAGTGCCGCCGGGCACGTCCACCGTGTACGTCACCGGGATTCCGGTGACCCGCGGGTCGACGCCGTCCCGGCGGGCCGCGGCCACGGCGACCGCGCAGGCGCCCGTGCCGCACGAGCGGGTCTCACCGGCCCCCCGCTCGTGGACGCGCAGCGCCACGTGCCGCGGGCCGCGGTCGGCCACGAACTCCACGTTGACGCCGTCCGGATAGACCGAGGCGGGGCTGAACGGGGGTGCGGTGAACAGGTCGCCGGCGTGGTCGAGGTCGTCCACGAAGGCCACGGCGTGCGGGTTGCCCATGTTCACGTTCCGTGCGGGCCAGCTGCGTCCGCCGACGCTCACGGTGACGCCGTCGCCGGGCAGCAGCGCCCGGCCCATGCCGACGGTGATGTCACCCGCGGCAGAGCCGCTGTCGGACGCGGTCTTGGCGATGTGCACCGCCTTCACGCCGCCGCGCGTGGCGATCGCGATGTCTCCCTCGGCCACGTGCCCCGCACGCTGGAGGTAGCGCGCGAACACACGCGCTCCGTTGCCGCACATCTCGGCGACGGAACCGTCGCCGTTGCGGTAGTCCATGAACCACTCGGCCTCGGCCGCCAGGTGCCGCGCCTCGGGGTGCGCGGCGGACCGCACCACGTGCAGCAGCCCGTCGCCGCCGATGCCCGCGCGGCGGTCGCAGAGGGCTGCGACGGAGGCGGGGGGCAGGTCGATGGCGTTCTCGGGGTCCGGAACGATCACGAAGTCGTTCTCGGTGCCGTGCCCCTTGAGGAAGGCGATCCGCGTGCTCATGCCTCGATCGTACGGGGCGTCCACGACACCGCCTCCCGGCCCTCGCAGCGCACGGGGCCGGCGAGGGAGGAGGCGGGCGTCAGCGGAGGCGGGCGACCCGCCAGACCGCCAGGGCCACCACCACGGCGACCAGCACGGCGTAGGCGATCACGACTCGCCAGTCGGGTCTGCGACCGGAGCTCCGGGCCGGCAGACCGGGCCAGGTGTAACCCACCCTGCGGGCGGCCATCATGCCCCAGCCGGCCGCACAGGAGCAGATCAGCAGGCCCAGCATGGCGATCACGGCGCCACTGTCGCCGAAGTCGAAGGCGAGCGGGAACGCGAACATCAGGGAGCCGACCGCGGCCAGACCGACGATGGGGGCGAGCTGCCAGATGCGCAGCCGTCGCTGCGGGCGCAGCTCGACCTCGACCTCGTCGCCGCCCGCGAACATCTCGTCCGGCTCGGGGCCGTCGTCGGTCACTCCGCCCTCTGTCTCGTCCGGCCCGTCGGGGCTGAGACGGTCAGGGTCCTGCTCCGGTACACCCCGCTCGGTGGTGAGGTGCTCGGTGCCGTGTGCGGTGTCGCGAGGGCCGGCCTCCATCGCCACGCGCCCTCCCAACTTGGACTCCACTTGGTCGATCGAAGCTCGATGATGGCACGGCGTCAGAGGCCCGGATGACGGCCTGGGCGTCCCGATGCCATGACGTGATCAGGCTGTAACCGGTCGTTCGACCAACGACAGCGCGAGCTGCGGAAGTTCCGTCAGGTCCGCCGCGGCCCCACTCAACCAATGCACCCGCGGGTCGCGCCTGAACCATGAATCCTGACGGCGCGCGAAGCGCTTGGTGGCACGGACGGTCTCGGACCGCGCCTCCTCCAGGGTGCACTCTCCGGCGAACGCGGAGAGCACCTGCTGGTAGCCGAGCGCGCGCGAGGCCGTACGCCCCTCGCGCAACCCTTGCGCCTCCAGTGCGCGCACTTCGTCCACGAGACCCGCCTCCCACATCCGGTCGACCCGGTCGGCGATCCGCGCGTCCAGCTCGGGGCGGGCGACGTCGACACCGATCTGGAGGGTGTCGTAGACCGAGTCGTGGCCGGGGAGGTTGGCGGTGAAGGGCAGGCCGGTGATCTCGATCACTTCGAGCGCCCGGACGATACGGCGGCCGTTGCTCGGCAGGATGGCCCGCGCGGCCTCGGGGTCGGCGGCGGCGAGGCGGGCGTGCAGCGCGCCGGGGCCGCGCAGGGTGAGCTCGTCCTCCAGGCGCGACCGTACGTCGGGGTCGGTGCCCGGGAACTCGAGATGGTCGACGGCCCCGCGGACGTAGAGGCCGGAGCCCCCGACGAGGACGGGCCAGCGCCCGGCGGCGAGCAGGGTGTCGATCCGCTCCCGGGCGAGGCGCTGGTACTCGGCGACGGACGCGGTGACGGTCACGTCCCAGATGTCCAGGAGGTGGTGCGGGACGTCCCCGCGCTCCTCGGGCGTCAGCTTGGCGGTTCCGATGTCCATCCCCCGGTAGAGCTGCATGGAGTCGGCGTTGACGACTTCACCGCCGAGCTCTCGGGCCAGGAAAACGCCCAGATCGGACTTTCCGGCTGCGGTGGGGCCGACGACGGCGATGACCCGGGGGGTGGGGAGTGCGCTGCTCACCGGTCCAGTCTCGCAAACCCCGCAGCCGGCCCTCCATCGAGTGGCGTGACGCGGCGGGCGGAGGGCTGCGCCCGGGGTCGGGTTCCGGCCACGAAAGGGCTGCGCGGTAGGGCGGGACCGCGTCCGCACGAGTACCGTATGGAGTGGATATGGGCGTTTTCACACATGGGCGCACACGAACCGCACCGCGAGGGAAGGTGGACCATGGGTCTCCTGGACAACATGAAGGCCAAACTGGGGCCTGCCAAGGACAAGGTCTCGGACCTCGCGCAGCAGCACGGGGGCAAGATCCAGCACGGGCTGGACAAGGCCGCGAAGACCGCCGACGAGCGGACCAAGGGCAAGTACAGCGACAGGATCCAGAAGAGCACCGGCAAGGCCAA
The DNA here is from genome assembly GCF_001418415.1 of Streptomyces hirsutus. Classification (GTDB taxonomy): domain Bacteria; phylum Actinomycetota; class Actinomycetes; order Streptomycetales; family Streptomycetaceae; genus Streptomyces; species Streptomyces hirsutus. Next base: position 12,569 of record NZ_LIQT01000484.1, on the reverse strand, counting down.
GCACGCCATGGACCGGCTCGCCCACAAGAACGAACCCGGTCCGGACGCGGGCGGCACCACTCCCCCGGCGGAGCCGCCGCCCACGCACTGAGCACCGGGCACCGGGCACCGGGCACCGGGCACCGGATCGGCATAAGGCCGGGAACGCGCATCGCGCAGGGCGTTCCCGGCCTTCGTCTGTTCCCGGCCTTCATCCGTTCCGCGCCGTCCGACGTGCCGGGCGGGCGTCGCGCGGAGCCGGCGGCTCCTACGACCAGGTGGCCACCAGGTAGCCCACCCCGTACGGAGCGTCCTCGTACAGCAGCGTGCCCCGCAGAGCGCTCCCCCCGGCTTCGGCCGCCCCCGCCAGGACCTGCCAGGGTGCCCGGCCGGTCGCCTTGAGGTCGCGCGCCAGGCCGTCGTCCAGCGCCAGCAGGGCCGCCGTGTCGGCCGCTTCCAGCGCCCGCGCCGCCTCCGCGTCGAAGGGCGCCGCCCGCTCGTCGAGATAGCCCGGCGCCTTGAGCGTGCGGCAGGCGCTGCCGTCGCCCATCACCAGCAGCGCGACCCGCTCCGCCCTGCCGGCGAGGTCCCGTCCCTGTCCGGCGCACCGCTCGGCCGCGAGGGACTCCCCCACGCCGACCCCTTCGACGGGCGCGTCCGCCCACCCCGTCCGCTCCAGCAGCCAGGCGCCCACCGCGAGCGCACCGGGCAGTGCCCGGCCGGTCGCCGTGTCCCGGTCCGCTCCGAGCCGTACGTCGAGACCGACGCCGAAGCCGTGGAAGGACCCCGTGCTGCCCTCCGGGTAGCGCTCGGGCCCCACGTCGCCGGCCGTCGGGCCGACGACCACCAGAAGGTCGGGCCGGGCGGCGGCGAGCACGCCGACCGCGGCCGTGCACGCGGCCCGCGCGGCGTCCAGCTCGGGTGCGGCGCCCGCGGCCACCTCGGGCACGAGGAGGGGCGGGCACGGGCAGACTGCGGCGGCGACAAGCATGATCAGCAGCCTACTGCGGCGGCCCGGGACGGCATCCACGTCTCACCGGTCGTCCGTGCTCCAGACGCGCTCCGCGAGGCGGTACCGCAGGCGGTGGGTGCCCGGCCCGCCCTTGATCTCCACGAAGTACGTGTCGTCATCGACGCGGTACACCTCGCGACGCTGTTGCAGCAGCCCTCCGGCGAACCGGTGCGTGCACGCCGTCTCGTACAGCCTGCGGCGCGCCTCTTCACGCGCGCCTTCGAAACGTGCGATCGGCCGGAGTATGGCCTCCCGCTGCTCCGCAACGAGCCCATGAGCCGTGTGTCCGCCCCCGTCGCGGCCCGGTCAGTCGATGGCGCAGCCCCCGGTGACCGCCGGCAGCGGCTCGGGCACGCCCACCGTGGGCAGGCCGAGCATGACACCCGCCGGGGCCGCCGGGCCGGCGGCGTTCCGCTTCTCCCAGGCGTCGCCCGCGCGGGTGCGGCGCACGTCCAGGGTGGGGCCCTCGGCAAGGAGGTGGTGGGGGGCCGCGTAGGTGATCCCTACGGTGACGACGTCGCCGGGACGGACCTCCTGCTCCGGCTTGGTGAAGTGCACCAGGCGGCTGTCCGGGGCACGGCCGGAGAGACGGTGGGTGGTGCCGTCCTTGCGGCCCTCGCCCTCGGCCACCATCAGCTCCAGGGTGCGGCCGACCTGCTTCTTGTTCTCCTCCCAGGAGATCTCCTCCTGGAGGGCGACGAGCCGTTCGTAGCGCTCCTGGACGACCTTCTTGGGGATCTGGCCGTCCATCTCGGCGGCCGGGGTTCCCGGACGCTTGGAGTACTGGAAGGTGAAGGCCTGGGCGAAGCGGGCCTCGCGCACCACGTGCAGGGTCTGCTCGAAGTCCTCCTCAGTCTCGCCCGGGAAGCCCACGATGATGTCGGTGCTGATCGCCGCGTGCGGGATGGCGGCGCGGACCTTCTCGATGATGCCGAGGTAGCGCTCCTGCCGGTACGAGCGGCGCATCGCCTTGAGGACCGTGTCCGAGCCGGACTGGAGCGGCATGTGGAGCTGCGGCATCACGTTGGGCGTCTCGGCCATGGCGGCGATGACGTCGTCGGTGAAGTCGCGCGGGTGGGGGGAGGTGAAGCGGACGCGCTCCAGGCCCTCGATGCTCCCGCAGGCCCGCAGCAGCTTGCTGAACGCCTCCCGGTCACCGATGTCGGAGCCGTACGCGTTGACGTTCTGGCCGAGCAGGGTGATCTCCGAGACGCCCTCGGCGACCAGTGCCTCGATCTCGGCGAGGACGTCCCCGGGGCGCCGGTCCTTCTCCTTGCCGCGCAGCGCGGGGACGATGCAGAAGGTGCAGGTGTTGTTGCAGCCGACGGAGATGGACACCCAGGCCGCGTAGGCGCTCTCGCGGCGGGTCGGCAGCGTGGACGGGAAGGCCTCCAGCGACTCGGCGATCTCGACCTGGGCCTCCTCCTGGACGCGGGCGCGCTCCAGGAGGACCGGCAGCTTGCCGATGTTGTGCGTGCCGAAGACGACGTCCACCCAGGGGGCCCGCTTCACGATGGTGTCGCGGTCCTTCTGCGCGAGGCAGCCGCCGACCGCGATCTGCATGCCGGGGCGCTGCGCCTTCCTGGGGGCGAGGTGGCCGAGGTTGCCGTAGAGCTTGTTGTCGGCGTTCTCGCGCACGGCGCAGGTGTTGAAGACGACGACGTCGGCGTCGCCGTCGGCGCCCTCGGGAGCACGGACGTAGCCCGCGTCCTCCAGCAGCCCGGACAATCGCTCGGAGTCGTGGACGTTCATCTGGCACCCGTAGGTGCGTACTTCATAGGTGCGCGTGCCGCCCACTGCCTGGCTCCGGTCGATGCTGCTCATGCCCTACAGGGTAGGCGGTCGCCACGACACCCCCGGGACTCCGTCCGGGATCGGGCCCGGGCCCGCGCCGAGGGCTCCGCTCGAGCTCTCGGCCAGGGCCCCGGTCAGGCGTCCCGGGGCTCCGCACCCGGCGTCCACCCCTGCCGGCGCAGCACCCGGGACACGTCCGGTGCCTCGTAGTGGTCCCCCTTGAGAACCTTGCCGTCGAAGCGGCGGGCGATCTCGCCGCCGGGGCCGCGCTTGCTCATGTTGGCGCGGTGGATCTCGGAGATCACCGCGTCGAGGTCGATGCCGTGGACGAGCGCCGTGCCGTAGGCGACGTAGACGACGTCGGCGAGTTCGTGCGCGAGCCGGTCGAGGGGGCCGTGCACCGCCACCTCCGCGACCTCGGCGGCCTCCTCGGCGAGCAGGTCGCCTCGGTGGGCGGCGAGCTCCGGCGAGACCTCGGTCGGTGTCTCGCGCGCGTCCAGCCCGAAGGCACGGTGGAACTCACGGACCAGGTCGGCGGGCGAAGAACTCATGCCGTGACGGTAACGGCCGCCTCCCGAGACCCTCCCGGCCTGGTCAGAGGGGCGCACGGGCTGGCAGGATCGCGCCCATGTCCATCGCGCCGTTCCGTATCGGCAGGCGCCGGGCCCTGCGGGGCGCGGTCGCCGGCCTCGTGGCGCTCGGGCTGCTGCTGTGGTGGCTGGCGCCCTGGAGCGAGGATCCGCCGCGTGGGACGGTCACCCTGAGCACGGGCACACGTGCGGGGGTCTACCAGAAATACGGGGAGCTTCTGCGCACGTCGCTGGGTAAGGACATGCCCGACCTCGAAGTGCGACTGCTGACGAGCGACGGTTCGCAGGAGAACGTGCGGCGCGTGGCGACCGGGCAGGCGGACTTCGCGATCGCCGCCGCCGACGCGGTGCAGACGTACAGGCTGAGCGGTGCGAGGGGTGCCGCCGGGTTGCGCGGGGTCGCCCGTCTCTACGACGACTACGTGCAGCTCGTGGTCCCTCCCGGGTCCGGCATCCGCTCCGTCGCCGATCTGCGGGGCAAGAGGGTCGCCATAGGGCCGCCCAAGTCGGGTGTCCGGCTCATCGCCAACCGGGTGCTCAAGGCGGCCGGCATCGACCCGGAGAAGGACATCAGGCCCTTTGCGGACGGCATCGACACCGGCCCCGGGCGGCTCGGGCGGGGGCTGGACGCGTTCTTCTGGTCGGGCGGGCTGCCCACCGACGGCCTGCGCACCCTGTCCGAGGACGCCGGCCTCCGGTTCGTGCCGATCCCGGCCGACCTGGTCGCCCGGCTGCACGAGCAGGATGGAGCCACGCGCTACTACCGTGCCACCAACATGCCGGAGTCGGCCTACCCCGGCAGCCAGCACGGTTCGACCGTCCCGACGATGGCTGTGTCCAATCTGCTGATCACACGAGCGGACACGGACCCCCGGCTCACCGAGTGGCTGACCCGGATCGTGCTCAAGAGCCGGGACCGCATCGGGGCGCACGTCCACTCCGCCCAGCTCGTCGACGTACGCACCGCGATCTACACCGATCCGCTCGGGCTGCACGACGGCGCGCGCCGGTACTACCGGTCCGTCAAGCCCTGAACCGTCACCTCGCCCGTGGGCGCGCTCCTGGGCACCGTCACCGTCACCGTCAGCCCGTGCGGCTCGTGCCGGTCGTACGCGATCGAGCCGCCGCCCGCCGTGAGCAGGGCGCGGGAGATGGACAGGCCGAGGCCGGAGCCCTTGACATTCTGGTGCCGTGAGCTGCGCCAGAAGCGGTCGCCGACGCGGGCCAGCTCCTCGTCGGTCAGGCCGGGGCCGTTGTCGGTGACGACGACGGTGGAGGTGTCACCGTTGGAGGCGACGGCCACCTCGACGGTCCGGTGCTCGGGCGTGAACTTCACGGCGTTGTCGATGACCGCGTCCAGCGCGCTGGACAGGGCGACCGGGTCGGCCCATGCCGTGGTCGGCGGGCAGTCCCCGGTCAGCAGGACGCCCTTGGCCTGGGCGGTGGGCGACCACGCCGCCACGCGTTCGGCGGTCAGGGCGCCGATGTCGGTGATCTGGAGCTGGGCCTCGCTGTGCTCGGCCAGCGCCAGGTCGAGCAGGTCGTCCAGGACCTGCGCCAGACGCCTGCCCTCGGCCTGGACGGAGGCGATCTCCTCGTTGCCCTCGGGCAGCTCCAGAGCGAGCAGTTCGATGCGCAGGAGCAGTGCCGAGAGCGGGTTGCGCAACTGGTGCGAGGCATCGGCGACGAAGGCGCGTTGCTGCTCCAGCACGCTCTCGACGTTGTCCGCCATCTCGTTGAACGACCGGGCGAGCCTGCGCAGTTCCGGCGGTCCGCCGGCCGCCGCGACCCTGGACTTCAGCCGCCCGGTGGCGATGTCGTGGGTGGTGGCGTCCAGGACCCGTACGGGCTTGAGCACCCAGCCAGCCAGCCGCAGGGCCGCGCCGACGGCCAGCAGCATCGCGGCCGCCTCGCCCGCCGCGATGAGCAGCCAGCCCCGCAGGATGCGGGACCGCATCTGCCCGGTGGGCGAGTCGGTGACGACGACGGCGACGACGTCACCGTCCCGGATGACCGGGGAGGCCACCACGAGACTGCGCCGTTCCCAGGGCCACACCTGCTCCGGGTCGTGGCTGCGCCGGCTGAGCAGTGCCTCCTGGAAGGCGTCGCGCACCTCACCGGTCCCCGGCAGGAACCAGTCGTCCGGCGCGTGCGCCATCGGGGCGTCGTTGCGGCGGAAGACGCCGGCCCGGATGCCGTACACCTCGTAGTAGCTGTGGAGTTCGCTGTTGAGGGTCTCCCGGCGCTCGTTGACGTCTCCGGCGGCGGGGCCGACGGGTTCGGTGACGAACTGGGCGAGAGCCGCGAAGCGTGCCGTGTCGTCGATCCGGTCGACGATGACCTGCTGCTGCTGAGCACCCGCCAGGCTGACCGCGAGCGGAACGCCGAGGGCGAGCAGGACAGCCGCCATCAGGACGATGAGCAGCGGCAGCAGACGTGTGTGCACTCGGTCGGACCCGCCCTAGACCGCGGGCTCGACGAGCCGGTAACCGACTCCGCGCACGGTCTCGATGAGGGCCGGCATGCGCAGCTTGGCGCGCAGGGAGGCGACGTGCACCTCAAGGGTGCGCCCGGTCCCCTCCCAGCTGGTGCGCCACACCTCGCTGATGATCTGCTCGCGGCGGAAGACGACCCCGGGGCGCTGGGCGAGCAGGGCCAGCAGATCGAACTCCTTGCGGGTCAGCGGGACGACCGCACCGTTCACGCTGACCTGCCGGGTCGGCAGGTCGATGCGCACGGAGCCGATCCGCAGCTCGGCCTCGCCGCTGCTCGGGGTGTCCTCCTGGACGGTGCGCCGGCTGACGGCATGGATCCGGGCGAGCAGTTCGCCCGTGTCGTAGGGCTTGACCACGTAGTCGTCGGCGCCGAGGTTGAGGCCGTGGATGCGGGAGCGCACGTCGGCGCGGGCGGTGACCATGATCACCGGGGTGCCGGTGCGCTTGCGGATCTTGCCGCACACCTCGTAGCCGTCCTGGTCGGGCAGGCCCAGGTCAAGGAGGACGACCCCGAAGCGGTCGGCCTCGGGGACGAGCGCCTGGAGAGCCTCCTCGCCGTTGCGCGCGTGGGTGACGTCGAAACCGTGCCGCGCCAGGACGGCCGACAGGGCGGCGGCGACGTGGTTGTCGTCTTCGACGAGAAGCAGTCTCATCCGGTCCCCCTTCGGTTCATCGGCCGTACGATCCGAGTGTGTAGAAAAGCGTGGAGAAAAAGGTGTTCACGCGCATGTGCACCTTGCAGTGACGCCGATGAACGAGGACGGCGTCAAGAGGGTTCCGGTTGCTCTTCGGTACCGTTACCCGGCCGAAATGAGCCCTGCTCACAAGTGCTACGACACGTGTCCGATTGCTATCGGATCGTGATGCTCAGATTCCCCTCAGATCTGATGACGCAGGTCTGAAGGGTTACTACTGTCCTCCCAAACCGAGGAGGACGGAGCCAGATAGCGATGACCGAAGTATCGGTGGCCAAGGAAGATGTGGCCGCGACCGGCGATCTGGTCGTCCTGAAGAGCGTCAACAAGCATTTCGGCGCGTTGCACGTACTCCAGGACATCGACCTGACGATCGCCCGCGGCGAAGTCGTCGTCGTCATCGGGCCCTCCGGGTCCGGGAAGTCCACCCTGTGCCGCACCATCAACCGTCTGGAGACGATCGACGACGGGTCGATCACGATCGACGGAAAGCCCCTGCCGCACGAGGGCAAGGAGCTCGCCCGGCTGCGGGCCGACGTGGGGATGGTCTTCCAGTCCTTCAACCTCTTCGCGCACAAGACCGTGCTCGAGAACGTGACGCTGGGCCAGGTCAAGGTCCGCAAGAAGGACAAGAAGGCCGCCGAGGAGCGGGCCCGTGCCCTGCTCGACCGGGTCGGTGTGGGCGCGCAGGCCGACAAGTACCCCGCGCAGCTCTCCGGCGGCCAGCAGCAGCGTGTCGCCATCGCGCGGGCCCTGGCGATGGAGCCCAAGGTCATGCTCTTCGACGAGCCCACGTCGGCGCTCGACCCGGAGATGATCAACGAGGTCCTGGAGGTCATGCAGCAGCTCGCCCGCGACGGCATGACCATGATCGTCGTGACCCACGAGATGGGCTTCGCCCGTTCTGCCGCCAACCGCGTGGTGTTCATGGCGGACGGCCGCATCGTCGAAGAGGCGACGCCGGACCAGTTCTTCAGCAACCCGCGCAGCGACCGCGCCAAGGACTTCCTGTCGAAGATCCTTCACCACTGACGTCGTCCTGCGCCCGGCGCTCGGACGACGTGCGTCACCAGATGGCCGGGGCCGCATCACCTCACCCGTAACACGGGCCGCATCACCTCACCAGTCAAAAGGATGTGCACCATGAAGCTCCGCAAGGTCACCGCCGCCTCGGCCGCCGTGCTCGCCCTCGCCCTGACCGCCACCGCCTGCGGCGGCGACGACAGCGGCGACAACGCTTCGTCCTCCGGCTCCGGGGGCGGCGACAAGATCAAGATCGGCATCAAGTACGACCAGCCCGGTCTCGGCCTGAAGACGCCGGACGGCTCCTTCACCGGCTTCGACGTGGACGTCGCGACCTACGTCGCCAAGGAGCTCGGCTACAAGCCCGACCAGATCGAGTGGATCGAGACCAAGAGCGCCGACCGCGAGAACGCCCTCGCGCGCGGTGACGTGAAGTTCATCGCGGCGACCTACTCCATCAACGACGAGCGCGCCCAGAAGGTCGACTTCGCCGGCCCGTACCTGCTGGCCCACCAGGACCTGCTGGTGAAGGCGGACTCGGACATCTCCGACGCCACGGACCTGAACGACAAGAAGCTCTGTTCCGTGGCCGGGTCGACCTCGGCTCAGAACGTCAAGAAGGACTTCGCTCCGAAGGCCCAGCTCAGGGAGCTCGGCACCTACTCGGAATGCGTCGCCGCGCTGCAGAGCGGCGCCGTGGACGCGCTGACCACCGACGACTCGATCCTCGCCGGCTACGCCTCGCAGGACCAGTACAAGGGCAAGTTCAAGCTCGCCGGTCTGAAGCTGAGCAACGAGAACTACGGCATCGGTGTCAAGAAGGGCGACACCGAAACCGTGAACAAGATCAACGACGCGCTGGAGAAGATGGTCGGCGACAAGGCCTGGGAAAAGGCAGTCGAGGCGAACTTCGGCCCGGCCGAGTACAAGAACGAGCCGGCCCCGAAGATCGGCGACCTCGTCAAGTAAGCCCAGGGCCGTCCGTAACGCGGGGTCCTCAAGGCGTGCCGCCGTCCGTCGCGATCAGGACGGCGGCGCGCCGCGTCCGCCACGTACGCCACACACCCGGAAGCGCGGGAGATCGTGTTCGACTTCATTTCTGACTACAACGATCCAACCTTGTTGGGTGCCTTCTGGATGACGGTGAAGCTCACCGTGTTCTCGGGCATCGCCTCCCTGGTCGGGGGCACTCTGCTGGCGGCGATGCGAGTCAGCCCCGTCCCCCTGCTGCGAGGGTTCGGCACTGCTTATGTGAACATCGTCCGGAACATCCCCCTGACGGTCATCATCGTCTTCACCTCGCTCGGCCTCGCCGACATCTTCGGCATGACCATGGGCGCGCCCGACGACTTCGCGCTCCAGGGCTTCCGCCTCGCGGTGCTCGGTCTGTCCGCCTACACCGCGGCCTTTGTCTGCGAGGCCCTGCGCTCCGGCATCAACACCGTGCCCGTCGGACAGGCCGAGGCGGCCCGCGCCATCGGTCTGAGCTTCTCCCAGGTGCTCGGGCTGATCGTGCTGCCGCAGGCGTTCCGCGCGGTCATCGGACCGCTCGCGAACGTGCTGATCGCGCTGACCAAGAACACGACGGTGGCGGCCGCGATCGGTGTGGCGGAGGCCGCTCTGCTGATGAAGGAAATGATCGAGAACGAGGCACAGACGCTGCTCATCGGCGCGGTCTTCGCCTTCGGATTCGTGGTACTGACCCTGCCCACCGGCCTGTTCCTCGGCTGGCTGAGCAAGCGACTGGCGGTGAAGCGGTGACCTCCGTTCTGTACGACGCCCCCGGCCCCCGGGCCAAGCGGCGCAATGTCATCTTCTCGGTCGTGTCCGTCGTCGTCCTGGCCCTCCTCCTGTGGTGGGTCTACCTGACGATGGACGACAAGGGCCAGCTGGAGTGGGCCCTGTGGAAGCCGTTCACCGAGCCCGAAGCCTGGACGACGTATCTGCTGCCCGGCCTCGTCGACACCCTCAAGGCCGCGGGACTGGCCATGGTCATGGCGCTGCCGCTGGGGGCGGTCCTCGGCATCGCCCGAATGTCCGACCACCGGTGGGTGCGGGCTTCGGCCGGCACGGTGGTGGAGTTCTTCCGGGCCATCCCGGTGCTGCTGCTGATGCTGTTCGCCAACGAGTTCTTCGCCCGCTCCACGGACGTCAGCACCTCGGACCGGCCCATGTACGCGGTCATCACCGGTCTGGTGCTCTACAACGCGTCGGTCCTCGCCGAGGTCGTCCGGGCCGGCATCCTGGCCCTGCCCAAGGGGCAGACGGAGGCGGCCCAGGCGATCGGCCTGCGCAAGGGACAGACGATGTCCACCATCCTGCTGCCGCAGGCCGTCACCGTGATGCTCCCGGCGATCGTGACCCAGCTGGTCGTCATCGTGAAGGACACCGCGCTGGGCGGCGTGATGCTCGGCTTCACCGAGCTGCTGAACGCGCGTGGCACGCTCGCGGCCAACTACGCCAACGTCGTCCAGAGCTTCATCGTCGTGGCGATCATCTTCATCGCCCTGAACTTCCTCATCACCTCCTTCGCCTCCTGGCTCGAGGCGCGGCTGCGCCGCAGCAAGCGCAGCACGGGCGCGGTGCTCGGCCCCGACGACATCGACGACCTCAACGCGGCCGAGGTCGGGGGCACCTACGGAACCGGCGCGGGCGGCACCATCTGACGCACGCCCCGCTGTGCGCCTGCCGTACTGCATGACTGTGGCCCGCCGTTACCCGGCGGGCCACAGTCATGCCGGGGGCCGGCCCGCACCATGGGTGCGAACGAACGGTGCGAACCGGACTGATGTGATGAGCAGTCAAGTGGTGTGACGAGTCCCGCCCCACTTCATGATCGCCACCGGCCTTCGGTCACTTGACGCAAGCACCGGCAATAGGTTGCATACGTTCTGTGATCGTGCACCCTGCTCCCTCTTCCTGTTACTCCCCGTCCCTTCGGACGTCACTTCGAGCAGGGGGCGTCGCGCCGTGGACCCCGTGATCATCGTCGGAGCGGGGCCCGTCGGGCTCACGCTCGCCCTGGCTCTGGCGCGTCAGGAAGTGCCGTGCGTGGTCCTCGACGAGGGGCCGGGCAAGGACGAACCGCGTCCCGCGCGCTCCGTCGTACTCCGCGAGGACACCACGGAACTCGTGAAACGGCTGACCGGGATGCCGCTCGCCGCCGCCGGTTCGCCCTGGGCCGGATGGCGGTCGATGCGGCGCAAGCAGGTGACGCATGAGATCGACTTCGACGACACCGAACCCGGCCCCGTGCACATCGCCCAGCACGTCCTGACCGGCGCCCTGCGCGCGGCTCTCGTCGGCGAACCGCTCGTCGAGGTCGTCACGGACAGCCGTCTGGACTCCCTCGAGCAGGAACCCTCCGGCGTCACCGCCCACACCCGCGGGCCCGACGGCACCTGGTGGCGCGGCAGCTATCTGGTCGGCTGCGACGGCCCCCGTTCCACCGTGCGCAAGCTCCAGGACATCCGCTTCCCCGGCCGCACGGCGGTGGAACGTCACGCCGTGGCCGCGTTGCGTACGGAGCTGCCCTGGCCCGGAGAAGCGTTGCTGCACCGGATGCCGCCGTGGCGCACCTTGGGCCCCTTCGCCGGGGAGATCAGCGCGCGCCCGCTGCCGGACGACGTGTGGCGGCTGGACTGGCTGATGCCGCCGGGCAAGGAACTGGTCACTCCCGAGCTGCTCCTCGACAGGGTCCGGGAGACCCTGGCCGGCTGGGCCGAGGGCCCGACACCGCCGTACGAACTGCTCGACACCGGCGTGCACACCGTCCACCACCGGCTCGCCCGGCGCTGGCGGGCCGGCCGTGTCTTCCTCGCCGGGGATGCCGCGCATCTGCTCGGCGCCCTGGGCACGCACGGGCTGGACGAGGGGCTCCGCGACGTCGACAACCTGGCCTGGAAGCTGGCCCTGGCCTGGCACCACGGTCCGCACGAAGCGCTGCTCGACAGTTACCAGACGGAGCGACGGGCGATCGTCGCCGCCCGGCTGCGCGCCGCCGACCAGGCGTTGCCGCTGGTACGGGGTGGTGGAGGCCTGCGTTCCTACGTCCCGGGCGCCGCCCGCGGTCATGACGCGTTCCTGGTGGAGGGGCATCTGGGGCAGGGGACGCTGGGCGCGCCGGGCGTGCATACCGACTCACCCCTCACGCCCCCGCCTCTCGAGGGCGAGGTCCCGGTGGACACGCCGGTCGGGGCACCGGTCACCGACGTACGGGTCACGGCGGAGGACGGCACCTTCGTCCGGCTGCGGGGCCGGCTCGGCCGGGGGGCACTGCTGGTGGTGCTGATCGCGCCGGGCACCGGGGTGTGGGAGCGCAGGCACTGGATGTCCGCCGGGATCATGCCCCGGCTCGCGTCGGCGGTGGCGGCGCTGCCGCACCCGGCCGAGCTTCTGGTCGCGGAGAGCTATCCGGGGGCGGCGGCCCACACCGTGTTGCTGGTACGCCCCGACGGGCACCTGATCACGGCCCTGGGCGGGGTCCGTCCGGCGTCCCTGTACACGGCGGCCGAGACGGCGCTCGGCGGACCGGCTTCGGCGGGGGCGGGGGCCACCGGGACGGATGTCGGGGTGGAAGCAGGAGCGGGAGTGGGGGCCGAAGCCAACGCCGGTACCGGCGCCGGGTCGCGCTGAGGCCGTCGCCCCGAAGCGTCGGGGCGACGCGTCGTCTCGGCGTCGCATCGTCATCCTGTCGACTCGTCGCCATCGCCGTGTCCGTGACCGTCCGCGGCCGTCCGTATGCTGACGGCGAGTTGATCCGCGCGTGACGTCGTGGTGTACTCCGGTCCGTGACCGACACCTGTGTGCGCCTGTGGCGGAGGGTCCATATGGACCTCCTCCGCTATGCGGGCTGTGTGTGTCGCCCGTCCTTCTGAACTCGCGTTCTCCCTCCCCGCGCACCGCGCGCCGCTTCCCTGCCGCTGCTGCCGTGCGCGTTCCGCGAATCCTTCTTCAGGACGGTGCCACGTGTCTGCTTCCC
>NZ_LIQT01000483.1 GCF_001418415.1 Streptomyces hirsutus | reverse complement strand
GTTCGGGGCCGGCCGGCACCGGGTGCGTGAGGGGCGCCGCGAGGGTGGCGGGCTCATCGACGGGTTCCTGATCGAGCGGCTCGCCGAGTCCGACTACTCGGGGCCGCTGGCCGCCCTCGCCCAGGTGGTCTCGCCCGAGCCGGTCCTGAGCGAGGAGCTGCTGGGGCTGGCCCGCGCGGTCGCCGACCGGTACGCGGGCAGCCTCGCCGACGTGCTCCAGCTCGCCGTACCGCCGCGCAGCGCACGCGCCGAGCGGCGACCCTCGCCCGACCCGGCGCCGCCGCCCCCGCCCCCCGAGCCGGGCTCCTGGGCCCGGTACGAGCAGGGGCCCGCCTTCCTCCGGTCGCTGGCCGCCGGCGGCGCTCCGCGCGCCGTGTGGAACGCGCTGCCCGGACCGCTCTGGAGCGAGGAGCTGGCCCGCGCGGTCGCGGCGACGCTGGCCTCCGGCCGCGGCGCCCTCGTCGTCCTCCCGGACGGACGGACCGTCGCCCGCCTCGACGCCGCGCTCACCGAGCTCCTGGGCCAGGGGCGGCACGCGGTGCTGACCGCCGACGCCGGGCCCGAGAAGCGGTACGCGCAGTGGCTCGCCGTGCGCCGGGGCTCCGTGCGCGCCGTGATCGGCACCAGGGCGGCCATGTTCGCGCCCGTCCAAAACCTCGGCCTGGTCGCGCTCTGGGACGACGGCGACGACAGCCACAGCGAGCAGCACGCCCCGCAGCCGCACGCGCGTGAGGTACTGCTGCTGCGGGCGGCACAGGACAAGTGCGGTTTCCTGCTGGGCAGCTGGAGCTGCACGGTGGAGGCCGCCCAGCTGGTGGAGACCGGCTGGGCCGGTCCCCTGGTCGCCGGAAGGGACCGGGTACGGGCCGCCGCCCCGCTGGTACGGACCGTCGGGGACGGGGACCTCGCGCGGGACGAGGCCGCCCGCGCCGCCCGGTTGCCGTCGCTCGCCTGGCAGGCCGTCAGGGAGGGGCTGCGGCACGGACCGGTCCTCGTGCAGGTGCCCCGACGCGGTTATGTCCCGCGGATGGCGTGCGCGGGCTGCCGTATCCCGGCACGGTGCCGGCACTGCTCGGGGCCGATGGAGGCACCCGGCGCCGGCGATCTGCGGTGCGGCTGGTGCGGACGGCGCGAGGAGAGCGGCTGGCACTGCCCGGAGTGCGGCGGGTTCCGGCTGCGGGCCCAGGTGGTGGGGGCGCGGCGGACCGCCGAGGAACTGGGCCGGGCCTTCCCCGCCGTGCCGGTGCGCACCTCCGGCCGCGAGCACGTGCTGGACACGGTGCCGGCCGCGCCCTCGCTGGTGGTGAGCACGCCGGGGGCCGAGCCGGTTGCCGAGGGCGGATACGCGGCGGCCCTGCTGCTGGACGGCTGGGCGATGCTGAGCCGGCCCGATCTACGGGCCGGGGAGGACGCGCTGCGCCGCTGGATCGGCGCGGCGGCGCTGGTGCGTCCCCAGGCGGAGGGCGGCACGGTCGTGGTGGTCGCCGAGCCGACCCTGCGGCCCGTGCAGGCGCTGGTGCGGTGGGATCCCGTCGGACACGCGGTACGGGAGCTGGGGGAGCGGGCCGAACTGGGCTTCCCACCGGTGTCGAGGATGGCGGCGGTCTCAGGGCCGGGGGAGGCCGTGGCCGGGTTCCTCCGCGCGGCCGGACTTCCCGGCGAGGCGGAGGTTCTGGGGCCCGTCCCGCTGCCCGTCACCCCCGTGGGCCGTCCGCGGCGGCCCGGCGGCCCGCCGCCCGGGGACCACTGGGAGCGGGCCCTGATCCGGGTACCCCCGGGCCGGGGGACCGCGCTGACCGCCGCTCTGAAGTCCGCCCAGGCGGCCCGTACGGCCCGCGCCGGCGACGAACCGGTGTGGGTGCGGATCGACCCGCCCGACATCGGCTGAGGAGGACGGGCCGGGGGACGGCCGGGGCGAGCATGCCGGAGGAGTGCCGCCCTCCCGGGCGCGGTCGCGTTCGGGAGGACCGAGGGCGGGCGCTCAGCCGTTGCGGGGACCCGGGAAGGTGGTGGGGCCGGGGAAGGTCGCGGGGCGCGGGTCGTCGCGGAAGGACGGGCTGCCCGCCGTCGGCTGGGTCGGCATGGAACGGGCGGCGGGAACCGTCGGCACACCGGAGACCCCCGCACCCACGTTGACCGTGCGCGTTCCCGACGGCTCGGCGGTGTGCTCCGTCTCCGTGGCCTGGTTCTGGGCGGCCGCGGCACGGCGGGCGCCGTAACGACGGTGGACCGCCTGCTTGGTCACGCCGAGCGCGGAGCCCACCGCGTCCCACGAGAAGCCCAGCGAGCGGTCGAAGTCCACGGCCGCGGTGACCAGGGTCTCGACGCTGTCCCGCAGTTCCTGGGCGAGACGGACCGTCGGGGCGGGGGCGCGTCCGTAGACGACGAAGCCCGTGGAGGGGCCGGAGCGGCGCGGGCGGTAGACGTTGCCGAGCTGGGCGGTGAGCGTGCGCAGTGCGTCCACCTGCCGGCGGACCCGCTCGATGTCCCGCACCAGCAAGTGCAGGCTGGCGCGAGCCTGGGCGTCGTGGGTTGCGTGGTCGGCCATGAACAAGCCTCTCGAACCGGCGTTGAAAGGAACGGGCCGCGTCGGAGCGGCCCGGTGTGGTCAACTCTTTCTTGACCAACGCGGATCAGCTCCGTGGGTCACGGGCTGGGGGCGTGGCGATTCCCGCGCACGCCCCTGTGGAGGACTGGGAGCCCAGCCCCAGACTCAGACCCAGCCCTTGGCCCTGGCCCGGAGCCCGTCCGCGGGCCCGTCCCCCGTACCGCGCCCCACTGCCGCGTCCGAACCGCTGGCCGCGTCCGAACCGCTGGCCGTGTGCGAACCGTTGCCCGTGTGCGGCCCGCCGTACTGCTCGCACGCCGCCCGTACGCCCTCGGCCGTCCCCCCATAGACTGGTGCGCTGCCCGCCACGTCCCCGCCCGAGAGGCTCGAATCCACCCCATGAAGCTCGTCTTCGCCGGCACCCCCGAGGTCGCCGTTCCCGCCCTGGACGCTCTTCTCGCCTCGGAGCGGCACGAGGTGGCCGCCGTCGTCACCCGGCCCGACGCGCCGGCCGGGCGGGGCCGCAGGCTGGTGGCCTCTCCGGTCGCCGAGCGGGCGCAGGAGGCCGGGATCGAGGTGCTCAGGCCCGTGAAGCCACGGGACCCGGAGTTCCTCGAGCGGTTGCGCGAGATCGCCCCCGACTGCTGTCCCGTCGTCGCCTACGGAGCCCTGCTGCCCCGGGCCGCCCTCGACATCGCGGACCGGGGCTGGGTCAACCTGCACTTCTCGCTACTGCCCGCCTGGCGCGGGGCGGCACCCGTGCAGCACGCCGTCATGGCGGGCGACGAGATCACCGGCGCGTCCACCTTCCTCATCGAGGAAGGGCTCGACTCGGGGCCGGTCTACGGCACCGTCACCGAGGAGATCCGCCCCACCGACACCAGCGGCGACCTGCTCACCCGGCTCGCCTTCGCCGGCGCCGGACTGCTCGCCGCGACCATGGACGGCATCGAGGACGGCACCCTGAAGGCCGTACCGCAGCCCGCCGACGGGATCACCCTCGCCCCGAAGGTCTCCGTGGAGGACGCCCGCGTCGACTGGAGCGCCCCGGCCCTGCGCGTCGACCGCATCGTGCGCGGCTGCACCCCCGCGCCCGGGGCCTGGACCACCTTCCGGGGCGAGCGGCTCAAGCTCGTCCAGGTCAGGCCCGCCCCCGACCGCACGGATCTCGCGCCCGGCCGGCTGGTCGCGGGCAAGAACAACGTGTACGTCGGCACCGGCTCGCACGCCGTGGAACTGCTGTGGGTGCAGGCCCAGGGCAAGAAGCCGATGCGTGCGGCCGACTGGGCACGCGGTGTACGGATCGGCGCCGAGGAGACCGTCGGCGGCTGACGCCGCGGAACCCCTGTCCCGCGCCCGGCGCCACCGCACCCCGGCCGGGCGCCCGGCGCCTCGCGACCCCGGCCGTCCCGACGACGTACGCTGGACCGCGCACTTCATCCCACACCCGGAGCACCTTTTCGTGAGTGACCAGCCCCGTCGTCCCCGCAAGCCCTACCGCCGGCCCCAGAAGGACCCCGTCCGCATCCTCGCCTTCGAGGCCCTGCGGGCCGTGGACGAGCGGGACGCCTACGCCAACCTCGTTCTGCCGCCACTGCTGCGCAAGGCGCGCGAGGGCGGTGACTTCGACGCCCGGGACGCGGCGCTCGCCACCGAGCTGGTGTACGGAACGCTGCGCCGACAGGGCACGTACGACGCGATCGTCGCCGCCTGCGTCGACCGGCCGTTGCGCGAGGTGGACCCGCCCGTGCTGGACGTGCTGAGCCTCGGGGTACACCAGCTGCTGGGGACCCGGATCCCGACCCACGCCGCCGTGTCCGCCTCCGTCGAGCTGGCGCGCGTGGTGCTCGGCGACGGACGGGCCAAGTTCGTCAACGCCGTGCTGCGCAAGGTCGCGCAGCACGACCTCGACGGCTGGCTGGAGCAGGTCGCGCCGCCGTACGACGAAGACCCCGAGGACCATCTCGCCGTGGTGCACTCGCACCCGCGCTGGGTCGTCTCCGCGCTGTGGGACTCCCTCGGCGGCGGCCGCGCCGGCATCGAGGAACTGCTGCGGGCCGACAACGAGCGGCCCGAGGTCACGCTCGTCGCCCGCCCCGGCCGGGCCACCACCGGGGAACTGCTCGAGGAGGAGGCCGCTCTGCCCGGCCGCTGGTCGCCGTACGCGGTGCGGCTGAGCGAGGGCGGGGAGCCGGGCGCGATCCCGGCCGTGGCGGACGGCAGGGCCGGCGTGCAGGACGAGGGCAGTCAGCTCGTCGCGCTCGCCCTGGCCGGCGCCCCGTTGGACGGGCCCGACCGGATGTGGCTGGACGGCTGCGCCGGTCCCGGTGGCAAGGCCGCGCTGCTCGCCGCGCTCGCCGCCGAGCGCGGTGCCGTCCTGCTGGCCTCCGAGAAGCAGCCGCACCGGGCCGGGCTGGTCGCCAAGGCGCTGGCGGGGAACCCCGGGCCGTACCAGGTCGTCGCCGCCGACGGGACCCGGCCGCCGTGGCGGCCCGGCACCTTCGACCGGGTGCTGGTCGACGTGCCCTGCACCGGCCTCGGCGCCCTGCGGCGGCGCCCCGAGGCGCGCTGGCGGCGCCGGCCGGGAGACCTGGAGGGCTTTGCCCCGCTGCAGCGGGAGCTGCTGCGCACCGCTCTGGAGTCCGTACGGGTCGGCGGTGTCGTCGGCTACGCCACCTGCTCGCCGCACCTGGCGGAGACCCGGGCCGTGGTCGCCGACCTCCTCAAGCAGTTCCCGGCCGCCGAACTCCTCGACGCCCGGCCGCTGCTGCCCGGCGTCCCGGATCTGGGCGAGGGCCCCGACGTCCAGTTGTGGCCGCATGTGCACGGGACCGACGCCATGTATCTGGCACTCATCCGCCGGACCGGCTGACACCCGGCTCCTTTAGAACCGCGTAGAACCGCGCGCCTGCGTGGATCGGCTAGAACCGCGTAGAACCGCGCGCCTGCGTGGATCGGCACAAAGGGCTCCTGCGCCTACGGCTGGGCGCTCACCCCCGTCGACGAGGACCGGCACGAGGTCCTTGTCCGCCGCAGCATCGACGACAGCGAACCTCCTGTCCGAAGCCCGAAGGGGACTCATTCGGGTAGGCCGTCCGGAGGCATCCGGATGGTGATCCGAATGATCAACACGGACGATGGTGCTCGAGTCCCGGCGCAGCACCAGGTCTCCTGGTCCGCTGCGGGGACCGGGCGCTCCGCGACGCCGCCGCGAGGTACGTGCCGCGGGAAGCCGGAAGGGGCTCGCCGGACGGCGCTTCACCCGTGCAGTGCCGCAGTGCCGTAGTGACGGTCGAAGGAGAACCCCGTGGGTCTAGTTGGCATGGGCAGGTGCCTACCGGCGGGGCTCTTCGCGGTCGGCTTGAGGGTGTGTGTTCCGGTCGCGGTCACCGTCAGCGCATGGTGGACGGCCTGCGGAGTCAGGAGATGATCACATGAGGACTCCCCCCGGGGCCGGCGTCGGCTCGCGCCTGCGGGCGCTACTGATCACCACGAACACCGGGCGGTCACCGGCTGCCATGGCATTGATTCTGCTGGTCCTCCTCCCGACGGCGCTGCTGCTGGGTTGGTGGGGCATCGAAGACCTCAGCGAGGCCCTGACCTACACGGGGCGCATCACCGGTGCCATCCTTATTCTGGTCTCGGCCCTCTCGTTGTTGGGTGCTGCCGCGGTCGTGGACCACTGGGGCCGGGGCAACTTCCCCTATTCCGGGATGGTCGCGCTGATCGGCACGGTCGCGGCATTTTTGGCCAACATCATGCTCCTGCTCGAGACATTCAGGGACGGCGATTCCACGCTTTACCGGGTGCTGTTCAGCCTGCTCACGGCGGGTTCCGCATGGGCCGTTGTCACGGTGTGGCGGACATCGGTCGTGATCCCCTCTCCGAAGCGGGTGGCTGCGGCACTGATCGTTTCCTCGGGTCTCGCGGTGGCCAATTTCAGCTACGAGCACCTTTACCAGCCGTCCCAGCGCGGTGTCAGGCCCCTCGTCAAGATCGCCGTGGGAAAGCCTGTGCTGAGTAAGGACCGCAAGGAATTCGCCGTACCGGTCGACATCAGGATCGAGAACCGCAGCGATATGGGCTTTTTCGTGCTCGGCACAGAATTCCACGCCATGGGCGAACGGGTGTCGCTCAGCCAGACGGACCGGCCCCGCGAGCAGTGGCGTGCAGATGCTGAGACGTTCGGTAACTTCCAGGTGCAACACCCGCTCTCCCGAAGGGAGATCTACCAGCCCGGCCAGTTGGTGTTGGCGCAGCCATGGGTGCCTGCCGGATACTGGGTCGAGGCAAACGACGAGTTCGTCACCCAAACGGTTGTGCAACTGCCCATCGACACGCCGTATGACCAGTTGGCGCTCTACGCCTCCGCGTACTTGGCGCGCAAGGACCGGATCGGTCTGGAGCGAATCCAGATGAATGGGTATTCCTGGGGTGGCGGCAAGGTGCCCCAGTGGCTCAAGAAGGATAAGAACCTCGACTCCGTCGTCTACCGCGGCCGGGTGTACGAAAACAATGCGATTGACCGGCATACGATGGACCCCCGCTACGTCACTGTCTATTGGTGGTTCGGCACGCATGGCGCAGGCCTGGCGGGATCCATCATGCGAAACGGAGAGGAAAACCGCATACTATCCGGAGCGGAAATTCGCGAGATGTTGAGCCGGTACGGCTTGGTCACCCCCGAAACGGGTCCAATCAAACGGACGCTCTGGAACATCAAGAACCAGCGATGACCGGCATGGCCGCACGGCGCACGCGGGAGCGCTGGTCCAATCGCTCCAGCCACACCACGAGGGCGAGAGAACTGTTCACACGGTCCCAGGAATAGGAGTCCCCTATGCCGAACTGCGCTTCCCTCACCGCCCGGCACAGCGTCTCGACGTCGAACATCTCCGCGATCAGCGGATGCCTCGCGGAGCGGCAGAGGTCGATGAGTTCGTCGCCGTGTGTCCGCAGGCCGCGTGAGTAGAGCTGGTTGAAGGGGACCTTGACGACCCGGCCGCTGATCCGGGGCGGAAGCAGATCCGCCATCGCCTCGCGCAGTACCGCCTTCGGACGGCCCGGATGGAACGCGGCCTCGGCGGGGAGGCAGCGCATCGTGGCGATGACCTCCGGGTCGAGAAAGGGGTGCGAGAGGAAGAACCCGTCCTGCCGTGCGCGGCGCCAGGACAGCGGGTCAGGAGCGGCGATGTAATTGGCGGCCTCGTAGAGGGACTGTTCGGGCTTGCGCCCGAACACGAAGCGGCTCTCCGCGATGCCGGCCTCACGGTAGCCGTGAGCCCGCGCGAATCCGGAACGCAGCCATCGGGGGCGGGCGAAGTCGCCGAGGCCGCCGAGCACCGTTCCGCGGCGGCGGACGAGCGCTGTGACCCGTTCGGCGGTCAGTGGAAGAGCCGGCTGCACCACGTAGGCGGAGACGATGTCCCACAAGCCCCGCTCGCTGCCCGCGGCCCAGTCACGTGCCTGCCTCGTCATCTGCCGGAGCTGTCCCGTGCGGGCCAGCCTGTGCAGGTGAAGCGGGTTGGCGTCCACCATCGGATCGGCCCCGCAGCCGGTCAGGAGGGTGTCGCAGCCCAGATCCGCCGCAGCGGCATGAAGCCTGCTCCAGAACGGGGCGCGGAAGGCGTGCGCATGAGGCTCGTCCGAGCCTCCCGCGTGGTGCTGGAAGTCGTCGAAGTCGGCCACGTCGTCGGCATCGAGGATCACCGGGCGGGCTGCGGGCGCGTGTCGGCGGATCTCCGCCATCGCCTCGTCCAGATAAGGCTGTTCGGCAGCGAGTTCTCCCCTTCCGAAGCGCCCGGCGAGCAGGACGAGGTCCCCGGTCTGGCCCTGTCCCGCGGCCAGCAGACGTGCCGCGAGCAGCGCGATGCTGGTGGAGTCGGTGCCGCCGGAAACATGGCATGCCGTCATCCTGCCCATACGGCGCCCGACAGCGTTCTCCAATGCGAGGCGCAGGTCCTTCGAGGCCCCGCCGAGGCCGGGTTCGTCCGCTGCCTGTACCGACGGATCGTGGGTCTGACGGACGTGTCGCGGCACCCGACCGCGCATCTGCCCCGTGATCGAAAGTTCCACCACCTCGCCACCGAGTATGCGGTGTACCCCGGCGAAGGGGGTGAGTTCCGAGTGGGGTTGCGCCATGTTCCCGGTCAGGTATCGGCAGAAGTAGCGCCGTTCCAGCTCTGTTCCGTCGCCCAGGTGGCGCGCCGAGGTACTCACCGCGGTGACACGACCACCGGACTCCCTGAAGAACAGGGGGATGCGTGCCTGCTCGTCCCGCATCAGCAGGATGCGGTCGCGGCACACCAGGACGGCCGCGTAGTCGCCGGTCGGCAGAGGCGGTGCCGTTTGCGGACGGCCCCAGTCGTCGAGGAGGCCGCGCGCTCCCGCCACGCGCTCACGGACGGAGCCGACCCAGCCGGCGACCACCGCGGTCCCGGCCCGTGAGGAAACCGTCGTCACGAGTCCCTGCCGCGCCATGGCCCCGGCTGCCCAGAGCTTCGGGACGCCCCCGTCCCACCCGAGGCGGAGTGCTTCCACGTCACTGCCCTCCGCCGCCGACCGAGAGGACCGGCGCGAACGCGTGCCCGCGCGGATCGGCGTTGGGGATGCACAGGCCGGCCGAAGACGTCCAGGCGTGCAGGGCGAACGGGTGCTCGCGCACACCGACGTGAAGTACGGCCTTCAGGCCGCGCCGCCGCAGCAGCACGAAAGCCGTCACGGCCTCGGCCTTGCAGTCGGCGTTGACGAACCAGCTTCTGCGACCGTGTGATTGCACTGCCCGTTTCAGCCGTTCGACGTCCTCCGTGGCGGCGGGGTCCGCACGGGCGTAATCCGGGGCTGCCAAGGACAGGAGCCGAAGGGCGCGCCCGAATCCCATGGTCCGGATCAGCAGGTGCACTCCGCGCAGCCAGAGCCCGATCGCGACGTCCGACTGCTGCCTCCGGCGGGCCGTCGCACACCCGGCGCGGATGAGACCGGCAACGATTTCGGCGCGTTCCTCGGAGAGCCCATCAGCGAACTTCCGGATGTCCGCCGTCGCCACTCCAAGAAAACGCGTCCGCCGCCAGTCCGCGATCAGCGCTCCGTCGGACATTCTGGTGACACGGCAATGCGGTGACAGGATCCGCGTCATGGCCACCAGGGCATCGGTGTCCTCTGCCACCGCACCTCCTCCAAGGTCGGCCTGACACCGTGCCCGCGGCGGACCCGGTCCGACGGGGGACGGTGTCAGGAGTGGTACCCGTGACCGTCGTAGAAGCCGCCGCTGAAGCCCCGGATCAGACGGCCGTTGCCGAGAAGGACGAGCCCATGCGGCATATGACGCCGCAGCAGTCGGAGAAACATCGCCTACCTCCAGGATCAGGTGGCATTGGTAATATTTAGGCTACTCTGCGCAGGATGTCCCGCAACCGGACTGTCGGCACCCGCGCCGCGAAGCACGAGTGATTCGCGGCACTGCCTTGGCCGTTGTTCCGGAGTCACCCCCGGCCGCGGACGTCGTGGGGCCCTGCGGATGCTGATAAACCATCCGGCCCTGGTCGCGCGGCGTGTCGGTCTTCGTGCGGGACGGTAAATCGTTCGGTGTAACTCCTGATCAAAGAAGACGCATCGATGACCAGTGGGAACGGGAACGAGGCCGAGTCCATCGAGGCGGCTGAGCCACCGTCGGCGAGGGCGGGCTGCTGCAGCAACCGACGAAGCGGCTGCTGGAGTCCGCCCTGGAGGGCGAGATCACCCTGTGACGAGCCGTCATGTCACATTGTGGAGAGCCCGGATGCCTGGGTGTCAGCTCCCGATGGGGCGAGGTGAAAATCTGGCCAGCAGGTAGGGGAGGCGTAATGGATCCGCTCCTGCACTCGGCATCCCGAGGCTTGGCGCCGCTGGTTTTCCGCGTTCCATGCCCCGGCAGCACCACTCGACGTGTCGCCACGGGATGGGCCAAGACCGTGGGACGGATCGGGTTGGCCAGCAGTTGAGACGCGCGTATCCGCCCGGTTCGGACGACCGCGGTTGGCCACAAGAAGGGGGAACCTACACCTCCGCTTCGCGCACCGCGCCGGCGCCGTCCTCGCGGGCGAGCCGGTGCGGCCACCACACCCTGGGGCCCACGTCCAGGAACAGGGACGTGACCAGCACCGACCGCACGACGAAGGTGTCCAGCAGCACGCCGAGGGCGACCGCGAAGCCGATCTCGGCGAAGGCGACCATGGGCAGGGTGCCGAGCGCGGCGAAGGTGCCTGCCAGGACCAGGCCCGCGGAGGTGATGACGGTGCCCGTGGTGGCGAGCCCGGTGACCACGCCCCGCCGGGTGCCGCGCAGGCCCGCCTCCTCGCGGATCCGGGTGGTCAGGAAGATGTTGTAGTCGATGCCCAGGGCCACCAGGAAGACGAAGACGAACAGCGGGAAGTCCGTCGACTCGCCCGCGTAGTCGAACACGTACCGGAAGGCCAGGGCGCTGAGGCCGAGCGCCGCGGCGAACGACAGGATCACCGTCCCGATGAGCAGCAGCGGGGCGATCAGGGCCCGGAGCAGGGCGCAGAGGATCAGCAGGACGACGAGCAGCACCAGCGGAATGATCACCAGATTGTCGTGCGTGGTCGCTCGGTCCATGTCCAGCAGCGCCGCCGTTCCGCCGCCCACCTGCGCGTCCGCGTCCGGCACCGCGTGCACGGCGTCCCGGACCCGCTCCACGGTCTCCTTCGCCGCCTCGCTGTCCGCGGGGGCGGTCATGGTCGCCTCGAACAGCACCATGTCCCCGACATGCGGTCTGCTGCCCGGAGGCAGGCCCGGGGACCCGGGCACGACGCCCTCCGTCGAGGAGACCGCTCGGCGCAGTTCGCCGGCCCGGGCCCGGTCGCCGACGACGACCAGCGGATCACCGCTGCCCGCCGGGAAGTGACGTGCGGAGATCTCCTGCCCCACGATCGAGTCGGGCTTCCCGGTGAACGCGTCCGCGTTGCCGATGCCCTCGGCGCGCAGCTGGACCAGGCCCAGCGAACAGACCACCAGCACCGCCGCCGTCACGCCCCAGACCATGCGCGGACCGCGGGCGATCCGGCGCCCCATGCGCGCCCACACGCCCCGCTCGGTCGGGTCGGGCGAGCCGTGGCGCGGGATCACCGGCCAGAAGATCCACCGGCCGAAGACGACCAGCAGCGCCGGGCAGAGGCTCATCATGGCCGGCAGGGCCACCGCGACACCGATTGCGGCGACCGGGCCGAGGCCACTGGTGGAGTTCATCTCCGCGACCAGCAGCACCAGCATGCTCAGCACGACGGTCGCGCCCGAGGCCAGCACCGCGGGGCCCGCCCGGTGCAGGGCCCGGGCCATCGCCCGGTGCCGGTCCTCGTGCCGGCGCAGTTCCTCCCGGTAGCGGGCGACCAGCAGCAGCGCGTAGTCGGTGCCCGCGCCGAAGACCAGCACGGTGAGGATGCCGGCGCTCTGCCCGTTGACGGTCAGGCCGGTGTGCTCGGCCAGTAGATAGATCAACGCCTGCGCGGTGAACAGGGCACAGATCACCGACAGCAGCGGGACCAGCAGGAGGGTGGGGCTGCGGTAGGTGAACAGCAGCATGACGACGACCACGCCCATCGCGGCGAACAGCAGCGTCGAGTCGATGCCCTCGAACGCCTCGGCGAAGTCCGCCGACGTGCCGCCCGGCCCCGTGATGTGCACGGCGAGCCCGCCGTTGCTCCCGCCGGCCTCGTCCCGCAGGGAGTCGACGGCGGGAGCGATCCGCTGCCAGCCCTGTTCGTCCATCGTGATCGGTACGAGGATCCGCGCCGCCCGCGGATCGGTCTCCCGGTCGTAGACCGGGCCCCGGGTCTCGGCACCCCGGATGCCGTGGCCGGACAGCTGCCTCAGCCGCGCCGCGTCCTCGGTGATCCGTTCCCGGTCGGCGGCCGTCAGACCGCTCTCGCGCGCGTAGACCACGATCGCGGGGATCTGCTCGGGCCGGAAGTCCTCGGAGCTCTCCAGGACCTGCGTGGACTCCGCGGACCCCGGCAGCCAGGACGCCGCTTCGTTGTCCTGGGCGTCGGTCAGCTTCTGCGCCAGGGGCGCCGCCAGGAACAGCACCACCAGCCACAGCGCCAGGACCAGCCACTTGGCACGGCGTCCGCAGACCAGATGCCCGATGCCGCGTTTCCCGTACTCCCCGCCGGAACCGTACTCCCCGCCGGAACCGT
>NZ_LIQT01000482.1 GCF_001418415.1 Streptomyces hirsutus | reverse complement strand
CGCGCCGGCGCCGGCGCGTCGATGGGCGGCATCTCCCGCTCCAGGTCCACCACCAGCGTGCGTTCGCTCTCCCCCGCCCGGTGCAGGCCGGCGAGCGGGCCGTCGTACATCAGGCGGCCGTGGTCGATGACCATCACCCGCGAGCACAACTGCTCGATGTCCTGCAGGTCGTGCGTGGTCAGCAGCACCGTCGTGGCCCGCTCGGTGTTCAGCTCCCGCAGGAAGTCCCGCACCTTGGTCTTGGAGACGACGTCCAGACCGATGGTCGGCTCGTCCAGGTACAGCACCTCCGGGTCGTGCAGCAGCGCCGCCGCGATGTCGCCGCGCATCCGCTGCCCCAGGGAGAGTTGCCGTACCGGCGTGTCCAGCAGGTCACCCAGGTCGAGCAGTTCGACGAGCCGGTCCAGGTTCGCGCGATAACGGGCGTCGGGAATCCGGTACATGCGGTGCATCAGCCGGTACGAGTCGAGCAGCGGCAGATCCCACCACAGCGTCGTCCGCTGCCCGAACACCACCCCGATACGGTGCGCCAGCCGCATCCGCTCCCGGGTGGGGTCGATGCCGGCCACCCGCAGCCGGCCACCGCTCGGGGTGAGAATCCCGGTCAGCATCTTGATCGTGGTCGACTTGCCCGCGCCGTTCGGCCCGATGTAGCCGACCATCTCACCGCGTGCCACGGAGAACGAGAGCGAGTCCACAGCCCGCACCCGCCGCCGCTCCCGCTTCAGGAACCCGGTCTTCTTCCGCACGTCGAAGACCTTCTCGACCCCCTCGAGAAGGATGAACTCCCGATCGTCACGGCTCCCGTCACCGCCGTCGCCGCCATCACCCTCGCCATGCGCACGCGCGCCGCCGTCGCCCACCGTCAACTCCCTGTACTCCGATACGAACGCAGCCCCGCCCGCCACGCCAGCCCCGCCAGCACGCAGCACACCGCCGCCACCGGCGGCGCCATGAACGCCGCCCACTGCGGCAGGTCCAGCGGATACGGCCGCCCCAGCACATAGGACGCGGGCACCCAGTTGACGAAGGCGAGCGGCAGCACGAACGTCATACCGCGCACCAGTTCCTGCGCGAACACCACCGGCGGATACTGCAGCATCGTCTGACCGCCGTAGGTGAACGCGTTCTGCACCTCGGACGCGTCCTGCGCGACGAACTGGAAGGCCGCGCCCCCCACGAACACCGCGCAGAAGATCGCCGCGCCGCTGACCACCGTCACCGGCATCAGCAGCAGCTTCGGCGCCGTCCAGACGATGTCCAGCGAGGCGACGGCCCAGCCGAGGACCAGCAGCCCCTGCAGCAGGCGCCCGACGCGGCGCAGGGCGAAGCGGTCCGCGGCGACCTGCGCGAGCACCGGCACCGGCCGCACCAGCAGCGTGTCGAGCGTGCCGTCACGCACCCGGCGTCCCAGCCGGTCCATCGAGCCCAGCGTCAGATCCGCGATGCCGAACGACACGATGGACAGGCCGTACAGGAAGGCCACCTCGGCCAGGGCATGGCCGGCCAGCACGTCGACGTGCGAGAACATCAGCGCGATGCCGACGAAGTCAAGGCCGGTCACCACCACCCCGCCGATGGTCGTCAGTACGAACGACGTGCGGTACACCATGGTCGAGCGGATCCACATCCCCGCGATCAGCCCGTACGCGCGCATCCCCTGCGCCAGCCCGGACCTCCTGCCGGACCTCCCACCGGCCCCTTCACCGGGCCCCTCGCCGGTCCGGCCACCGACCCGCCCGCCGGCCTCCGCCACGCCGGGCCGCCCACCGCCCTCAGCCACCCTGGACCACCACCCGCCGCGTCGCCGCCGACTGCAGCAACCGCCCCGCCACCAGCAGCGTCACCGCCCAGGCGCCCTGGAGCGCGAAGACCCGCAGCGCGCTCGTCTCCCCCATCAGGACGTCGGCCGGCCCCTGGAGCAGCGCCGCCCAGGGCAGCATCCGCACCACCTCGCCGAACGCGCCCGGGAACACGTTCAGCGGCAGCACCATGCCCGAGCAGAGCATCCCCACGATCATCAGCATCTGCATCGCCCCCGTACCGTCCATCAGCCAGAACGCGCTCAGCGCCACCAGGTAGCGGATCGCGTAACTGACCACCATCGCGAGCAGCACCGTCGTCAGGAAGGCGGCCCAGGTCAGCGGATCGTCCGGCAGCGCCACCGGGAAGAGCGTCACCCCGAACAGGAAGGGGATCACGCCCCGCCCCAGCAACTGGAACACCGACCGGCCCAGATCCTGCGCCAGCCACCACCCCTGCAGGTCGGCGGGCCGGTACAGATCGATCGCGACGGCACCCGTACGGATCCGCTCCATCAGCTCGATCTCGAAGCCGCCGCCCTGAATGGCCAGCGTCGCGTACAGCGCCTGCCCCAGCCACACGTACGTGACCGCCTGCGCCTGCCCGTATCCCCCGAGGTCCGGCCGCTCGTTCCACAGCGCCAGATAGGTGTACACGAGGATCAGGCCGAAGACCGTGTTGGTGAACACCCCGGCCGCCGTCGCCGCCCGGTACGTCGCGTACCGCCGGAAGCCGCCCGCCGCGACCGCCCCGTACAACCGGACCGACGAGCGGACCGACGCCCTGACCGACGACCGGGCCGACGACCGGGCCGAGCCTCCCCCCACAACCCGCCTCCGGTCCTCGCCTCGCCCGGCGTCCTCGCCCGGCGTCCGAGCGCACGAACCTAGTACCGGCAGCCGAGGCCCTGCCAGGCATTTTCCGGCTGTCCGGGGCCATACGTGTGAGAAGCCGCGCCGCGGGCCGACACGCGCCGCCGACGGGAACGGACCCACGGATGCGACAGTCTTCTCTAAGGGGACGCACAACGCGTACACGCACGCACCACGCGTACCGCCCGAACCAGCCTTACCAGCTGAACCGGTTGTACCAGCTGCAACAGCAGTAACAGCCGCAATGGCCGTACCCTCAGAAAAAAGCGAAACAGGAGTCCGTGCACGACATGAGCGACGAGCCGCAGCCACAGCAGCCCGCCCCGGGCAAGCGCAACCGCACCGGATGGCGTCGGATCGTCCCCACCTGGCGGATGACGCTGGGCGCCTTCCTCGCCGGCGCGCTCCTGCTCACCGGCGGCTTCTTCCTCGGCTACCACCTCGTGCACATCCCGTCCGCCAACGCCCTCGCGATCAAGCAGGCCAACGTCTACCTGTACACCGACGGCTCCGTCATCGCCCGGGACGGCGAGGTCAACCGGGAGAACGTCGGCCTCGGCCGGATCTCCCAGGACGCGCAGCACGCCATCCTCGCCGCCGAGGACCGCGACTTCTACACCGAGTCCGCCGTCGACCCCCAGGCCATGCTCCGCGCCGTCTGGAACACCGCCACCGGCAAGGGCAAGCAGTCCGGCTCCACCATCACCCAGCAGTACGTGAAGAACTACTACCTCCAGCAGGAGCAGACCGTCACCCGCAAGGTGAAGGAGTTCTTCATCGCGATCAAGCTGGACCGCGAGCAGAGCAAGGAAAAGATCCTCGAGGGCTACCTCAACACCAGCTACTTCGGCCGCAACGCCTACGGCATCCAGGCCGCCGCCCAGGCCTACTACGGCATGGACGCCCAGGACCTCGACGCCGGCCGCGCCGCCTACCTCGCCGCCCTGGTCAACGCCCCCAGCCAGTACGACGTCATCGCCCACCCGGAGAACCGCCCCGCAGCCGAGTCCCGCTGGAACTACGTCCTGGACGGCATGGTCGAGCAGGGCTGGCTGAACGAGACGGAGCGCGCCGGCCTGAAGTTCCCCCCGCCCAAGGAGAACACCAACTCCACCGGCATGTCCGGCCAGCGCGGCTACATCGTGCAGATCATGAAGGACCACCTCATCCGGAACAAGATCGTGAGCGAGGAGGAACTCGACGCGGGCGGCTACCGCATCACCACCACCCTGCAGAAGGACAAGCAGAACGCCTTCGTCGACGCCGTCAACGACAAACTGGTGGACCAACTCGACCAGAAGGAGCGCAAGGTCGACACGTACGTCCGCGCGGGCGGCGCCGCCGTCGAGCCGAAGACCGGCAAGGTCCGCGCCATGTACAACGGCATCGACTACGTCAAGCAGTACACCCCCAACGCCACCCGCCGGGATTACCAGGTCGGCTCCATCTTCAAGCCGTTCGTGTTCACCGCCGCCGTCGAGAACGGGTCCCGCACCCAGGACGGCCACGCCATCACCCCGAACACCGTCTACGACGGCACCAACAAGCGCCCCGTCCAGGGCTGGTCCGGCGGCCTCTACGACCCCGCCAACGAGGACGACCGCTCGTACGGCGACATCACCGTCCGCGAGGCCACCGACAAATCCGTCAACGCCGTCTACGCCCAGATGGCGGTCGACGTCGGCTCCGATAAGGTCCAGCAGACCGCCATCGGCCTCGGCATCCCCTCCACCACACCCGAACTCACCCCCTCCCCCTCCATCGCCCTCGGCGTGGCCACCGCCAGCGCCCTGGACATGGCCGAGGCGTACGCGACCCTCGCCAACCACGGCGTGCACAGCGACTCCACCATGATCGAGAAGATCACCAAGGACGGGAGGGAAACGGTGCCGCTGCCCGAGCGGAAGAACCGCCGGGCGGTCAGCCGCGAAGCCGCCGACACCACCACCGCCGTCCTGCGCGGCGTCGTCCGGAACGGCACCGCGACCGCCGCCCTCGGCGCGGGCCGCCCCGCCGCCGGCAAGACCGGCACCGCGGAGGAGGACAAGGCCGCCTGGTTCGCCGGCTACACCCCCGAACTGGCCACCGTCGTCGCGGTCATGGGCCAGAACCCGGACACCGCCGTGCAGGAGAAGCTGTACGGCGCGATGGGACTGCCCCGCATCAACGGCGGCGGGGTCCCCGCCGAGATCTGGGCCCAGTTCACCCGGGAGGCACTGGAGGGCGAGCCCGTCAGCGACTTCGACCTCGAACTGCAGCCGGACGCCGAACGGACCGCGCCGCCGACCGCCGACACCGGTTCCCGTCCGCCCACGACCGCCCCGGGCGACGACACACCCGCCACCCCCGGACCGGACGAGAACGCGCCCCGGAACCCGGGCCCGGACGACAGCACCGGCGGGGGCCGCACCGAAGGCGGGACGAACGAAGGCACCGGCGGCGACACCACGACCGGCGGCACGGACGGCGACACCTCCACCGGCGGCACCACGGACGGAACCACCGGTGGCGGCACCACGGGCGACACGGACAGCGGCGGAACCGGCTCGTCCGACGGCGAGAACCCCGGCACGGGCGGCCGCGGCGGCCTCACCGGCTTCATCCCACGCCCCCGCGGGGAGTGAGCGCACCCGAGGACCGACCGCCCACGACGCTCGATGTCGGATGCTCAGTGCCCCGACGTCGCCTTCAGCCCCACCACGGCGACCACCAGCAGGCACACGAAGAAGATCCGGGCGGCGTTCACCGGCTCCCCCAGCACCACCATGCCCAGCACCGCCGCCCCGGCGGCACCGATCCCCACCCACACGCCGTACGCCGTACCGATCGGCAGCGTCTTCGCCGCGTACGACAGCAGCACCATGCTCGCCACGATGCCGGCACCGGTGAGCACGCTGGGAACCAGCCGGGTGAACCCCTCGGTGTACTTCATCCCGATCGCCCAGCCGACCTCGAGCAGACCGGCCACGATCAACAGAACCCACGCCACGACAGGCACCTCCGGAACACACGTCGACGATCAACGAACCGTCGAATCGAAACGGGAGTGCGTCGTCTTTGCCTCACCCCGGTACGGCGCGTCTCGTCGGGGCCCAGTGGGTCCCCCCACTCTAAAGCCCTGGCCAGACAGCCGGAAGGGCTGGTGACCATGGTCACCAGCCCTTCCGACCACCACCACGGCAACGCCGCGACGGTCCACGGATCTACAGGTACAAGCCCGTCGAGTCCTCCGACCCCTCGAACCGGTCCGCGGCCACGGCGTGCAGATCACGCTCCCGCATCAGCACGTACGCGGTGCCCCGCACCTCGACCTCCGCACGGTCCTCCGGGTCGTACAGCACCCGGTCACCCGTCTCCACCGTCCGGACGTTCTGTCCCACCGCGACGACCTCGGCCCAGGCCAGCCGACGGCCGACCGCCGCCGTCGCGGGAATCAGGATGCCGCCCCCGGACCGCCGCTCGCCCTCACTCGCGTCCTGCCGCACCAGTACACGGTCGTGCAGCATCCGGATGGGCAGCTTGTCGTGCCGGGGGTCGTGCTCGTTCTTCTTCGCGCTCACGCCTGAAACCTACCTGCCTTGGCCACGGACGTACGCGATCGGGTCCACGTACGTTCCGGCCCGAGTCCGAGTCCTGGTACGAGTCCGAGTACGGGCGGGGGTATGGGTACGAGTCCGAGTACGGATCAACGCCTGCGCCGACGCGACCCCAGAGCCAGCAGCCCCGCCACACCCACCACCAGAACCACGGCCGGCACGACCCGCTCCAGCCGCGGCGCACCGTTCAGGTCCACGAACTGCGCCTTGACATCACTCACCACACGATTCACGCCGACATACGCCCTGCCGAGCGTGTGATCGACATTGGAGGCGACCCTGGCCTTCGCGTCCCCGACGATCGTCTTCGGATGCACCCGCACGCCGATCTCGTCCAGGGTCTCGGCCAGCACCGCGCGACGGCGCTTGATGTCCGCCTCGATCTCCGCCGGGGTTCTGGTGTCCGCCGTGTCCGCCACCGTGTCGCCTCCGAAATCCGCTGAAACCATAAAAGCCGTACCTGTGCCGGACAGTCTGTCAGCTTCGCGCCGCCCCGCACGGTCAGGGCACCCGGTTACCCTCGATCCCGGCACCCGATCCACCCAGCGTGTACGTACGAGGAGACCAGACCGATGAGCGAACGCCTCGAGCCCGGAGCCCCGGCCCCCGCCTTCACCCTGCCCGACGCCGACGGCAACGAGGTATCCCTGGCCGACCACAAGGGCCGCAAGGTCATCGTCTACTTCTACCCGGCGGCGCTCACCCCCGGCTGCACCAAGCAGGCCTGCGACTTCACCGACAACCTCGAGCTGCTGACCGGCGCGGGCTACGACGTCATCGGCATCTCCCCCGACAAGCCCGAGAAGCTCGCCAAGTTCCGTGACGAGGAGTCCCTGAAGGTCACCCTCCTCTCCGACCCCGACAAGCAGGTCCTGGAGGCGTACGGCGCCTTCGGCGAGAAGAAGCTGTACGGCAAGACCGTCGTCGGCGTGATCCGCTCCACGATCGTCGTCGACGAGGAGGGCAAGGTCGAGCGCGCCCTCTACAACGTCAAGGCGACGGGCCACGTGGCCAAGATCATCAGGGATCTGGGCGTCTGACCCGAAGCACCCGCGAACGGCCCGTACCGGCACCCGGTACGGGCCGTTCCGCATGCCGTGCGTGACCGTCCGATAAACGGTTCGTTACTCCGTACGAGGCCGCGAACGGGTGGCCTAGAAACGGAGGGGACTCGATGGGGACAAGCGCGTACACCAAGGAGCGGCTGGAGGAGGCGGCTCGGGGGGCACGGACGTTGTCGGAGGCGTTGGTGCGGCTGGGGGTGGATCCGAGGAGCTCGACGCGGCGGTACGTACTGGGACGGATGAAGAAGCTCGGGGTCGACACGGCGCACTTCCAACGTGAGGGGGTGAAGTGGACCCGGGACGTCCTCCAGGAGGCGGTCTCGGCCTCCACGAACATGTGCGAGGTGTTGCGGCATCTCGGGCTGGAGGTGGTCGGTGGGCACCACACGCACATCAGCCGCCGGATCAAGGCGTACGGCCTGGACATCTCGCACTTCCGGATGCCGACCCGGAGAGGTAAACCCTGGCGCCCGCGGACGCCGGAGAACCTGCTCGTCGAGCAGCCACCCGCTCAGGCCCGGCGCATCCCGAGCGACCGGATCAAGTGGGCGATGACCGCCCTGGGGGTACCGGAGCAGTGCACCCTCTGCGGTACCGGAAGCGTGTGGCGGGGGCACTCGCTCCCGTTGGAGGTCGACCACGTGGACGGCGACTGGCGAAACAACCGCATCGAGAACCTGCGGTTCCTCTGCCCCAACTGCCACTCGACAACGGACAATTACCGGGGACGCGGCAAGGGTCGTGCGAGCCGATGAGTAGTGGCGTGCAGTACACCCGCGATCGGCTGGCAGAAGCTGCCGCACAGTGCTCCAGCCTCGATGAGGCGATCGCCTTCTCGCATTTCAGCCCTTCGGCCGGGCTTCCCCGGCCCACCACCGAAGAGCTGCGCACGGCAGTCGCCGAATCCGTTTCGATCGCTGCGGTACTTCGTCGGCTGGGGCAGCCGAACAGTGGTACGCAGCGCACCCTCCTGCGCCAGTGGATCGCTGAGGAGAACGTCTCGATGGCGCACTTTCTGGGACAGGCCCATCAACGCGGCAAGCCCGGTCCGACCCCGCTCAGGCGACCTGAGGACATCCTGATCAAACACGATGGCAAACGTCGGACGAAGACCGCACTCCTGCGTCGGGCGCTCTGCGAAGTCGGCGTGCCCAATGAGTGCGCCGAGTGCGGTACGGGCCCCGAATGGCTGGGCAAGCCCATGACGCTGGAGGTCGATCACATCAACGGTGACTGGCGGGACGACCGGCGCGAGAATCTGCGGTTGCTGTGCCCAAACTGCCATGCGGTCACAAGCACCTGGTGCCGTGGCGGCCGACGACGTTCCCCTCAAACGAGCGCCAAGTGACAGGTAGCATGGCCCGGACATGCGGCCGTGTTGGAATGGTAGACAAGCGGCGCTTAGAACGCCGTGGGCGGAAGCCCGTGTGGGTTCGAGTCCCACCGGCCGCACCACGTGGAGGGGCCGCCAGCGGGGTGGCCCCTCCCTGGTTGCTCACCCCAGCAGCTCCCGCACCGCCGGTACCAGCGCGCGGAAGGCCTTGCCCCGGTGGCTGATGGCGTTCTTCTCCGCCGCGGAAAGCTCCGCGCAGGTGCGGGTCTCGCCCTCCGGCTGGAGGATCGGGTCGTAGCCGAAGCCGCCGGTGCCGGCCGGGGTGTGGCGCAGGGTGCCCCTCAGTTGGCCTTCGACGACGCGTTCCGTGCCGTCGGGGAGGGCCAGGGCGGCGGCGCAGGCGAAGTGGGCGTCGCGGTGGGTGTCGGCGATGTCGGAGAGTTGGGCCAGGAGCAGGTCGAGGTTGGCCCGGTCGTCGCCGTGGCGGCCTGCCCAGCGGGCGGAGAAGATGCCGGGGGCGCCGCCGAGGACGTCGACGCAGAGGCCGGAGTCGTCGGCGACGGCGGGGTGGCCGGTGGCGCGGGCGAGGGCGTGGGCCTTGAGGAGGGCGTTCTCGGCGAAGGTGGTGCCGGTCTCCTTGACGTCGGGGACGTCGGGGTAGGCGTCGGCGCCGACGAGTTCGTGGGGCAGTCCGGCTTCGGCGAGGATCGACCGCAGTTCGGTGATCTTTCCGGCGTTGCGGGTGGCGAGGATCAGGCGGGTCATGGGGTCCAGTATCCCGGGCCCCGTTCCGGACCCCGTCCCGCCGTCCGCTCCTCCTGGTGGTCTACGGGGTGCAGACCTTCGTCAGTTCGCCGGCCGCGTCGGTGACCGGGCTGAGGTCGGGGGTGGTGTCGCCCTTCTCGACGGAGGTGCGGACGTTGCCGACGGCCTTGTCGAGGTCGTCGACGGCCTTGCCGACGTCGGCGTTGTCGGTCTGGTCGCCTATCTCGCCGAGGTTCTGGTCGATGGAGTCGAGGGACTCCTCGAGTTGGGTGACGTCGTCGGAGGCGTTCTCGACGGCCTGCTGGAGTTCGGTGACGCTGTCGGCGATGGCGTCGGCGGTCCGGACGCAGTCGAGTGCCTTGTCGACGGCACTGCAGCCGGTGGTGAGTCCGGCGGTGAGTACGACAGCCGCCAGGGTGGCGGTGACGGCTGTGGTGCGGCGTCGGCGGCTCGCGGCCATGGAACGGTCCCTCCCTGTGGGGCCGGGTGGCCCTCGTCACTGGCCGGGTGTGCGGAGTCGGTCCGTCCGTACGCCCGTACCTCTACGGACGCGGGGGTGGCCGGCGCGGTTGCCCGCGTCGGCCACGTCCTTTGGTACGTCCTTTACCTTTCGAGGACGCTATCAAGTGCGGTGCGCTGCACGGTAGTCAGTTCGGTACAGCCGGCGACGGCGAGGTCGAGGAGGGTGTTCAGTTCGGTCCGGTCGAAGGGCGCGGCCTCGGCGGTGCCCTGGACTTCGACGAAGCGGCCGTCGCCGGTGCAGATGACGTTCATGTCGGTGTCGGCGCGGACGTCCTCCTCGTAGCAGAGGTCGAGGAGGGGGACGCCGTCGACGATGCCGACGGAGACGGCGCTGACGGTGCCGGTGAGGGGCTGGCGGCTGGCGCGGATGAGCTTGTTGTCCCTGGACCAGTTGATGGCGTCGGCGAGGGCGACGTAGGCGCCGGTGATGGCGGCGGTGCGGGTGCCGCCGTCGGCCTGGAGGACGTCGCAGTCGAGGACGATGGTGTTCTCGCCGAGTTGTTTGTAGTCGATGACGGCGCGCAGGGACCGGCCGATGAGGCGGCTGATCTCGTGGGTGCGTCCGCCGATGCGGCCGCGGACGGATTCGCGGTCGCCGCGCGTGTTGGTGGCGCGGGGGAGCATCGAGTACTCGGCGGTGACCCAGCCCTCGCCGCTGCCCTTGCGCCAGCGGGGGACGCCTTCGGTGACGGAGGCGGTGCAGAGGACTTTGGTGTCGCCGAAGGAGACGAGGACGGAGCCTTCGGCGTGCTTGCTCCAGCCGCGTTCGATGGTGACCGGGCGGAGTTGTTCGGGGGTGCGGCCGTCGATTCGAGACATGGTGTCGAGCCTAGCCGTATACGGGAGGGGCCCCTTCCCTGTGCGGCGGGTGGGCTGCCGTTGGGAAGGGGCCTTCGGGTGCCGGGAGTTCCCGGTGCCGTGGATCTCCGGGTGCTCCGAGTGCTCCGGGTGCTCCGGGTGTTCAGGAGGTTCCGGCTGTCACATCATGTCTTCGATCTCGGCCGCGAGGGGGTCGGCGTCGGTGCCGATGACGACCTGGACGGCGGTGCCCATCTTGACGACGCCGTGGGCGCCGGCGGACTTCAGTGCGGCGTCG
The DNA here is from genome assembly GCF_001418415.1 of Streptomyces hirsutus. Classification (GTDB taxonomy): domain Bacteria; phylum Actinomycetota; class Actinomycetes; order Streptomycetales; family Streptomycetaceae; genus Streptomyces; species Streptomyces hirsutus. The sequence goes on along the minus strand of NZ_LIQT01000482.1, from coordinate 350 downwards.
TCGACCTTGGAGGGGTCGACGACTTCGGTGCGGAGGCGGGTGATGCAGCCTTCGATTTCTTCGATGTTGTCGATGCCGCCGAGTCCGGCAACGATCTTCTCAGCCTTGCTGGCCATGTTCGCTCTCCCTGATCCGAACCGCTTTTGTCGCAGTAACCCACAGTTGGCCCATCTTTGCGAGCGGTCGTGCCGTCTGTGCCGAAGGATGGCGTCACGACAGCGGAACCGTCTCCAACTGGTCTACACCACCAGGGGGACCGTCGCCAAACCCTTCCGGCGGGCCTCCCCCTGAGCCTCCCGGCCCATCTCCAGCAAAGGGGACCGGATGAGTACGCAGAGTCCTGCCGGCGC
>NZ_LIQT01000481.1 GCF_001418415.1 Streptomyces hirsutus | reverse complement strand
CGGCGGCGCGCTGGGCGAGGCCGCCGGAGAGTTCGTGCGGGTAGCGGTCGAGGTGGTCCTCGGGGAAGGCCGCGCGGGCGGCCGCCTTTTCGGCTGCGGCGCGCAGGGACGCGCGGCCGCGTACGCCCGTGAGTGCGGCGACCGTCTCCTCGGTCTGCGCGCGGATGGTGCGGACCGCGGTGAGGTGGGCGGCGGGGCTCTGCGGGATGAGGCCGATGCGCCGGCCGCGTACGGTGCGGGCGAGGGTGCGTTCGTCGGCGGCGAGCAGGTCGAGGTCGCCGAGCAGGGCGCTGCCTGCGGTCTGCGCGTTGGCCGGGAGCAGGCCGAGCAGGGCGGAGGCCAGGACGGACTTGCCGCAGCCGCTCTCGCCGATCAGGGCGAGGCATTCGCCGGGGACGACGTCGAAGTGCGCGTCGGTGACGGCGGCGACGGGGCCCGAGCCGGGCACCAGGAAACGCACCGACAGACCGCGCACCGACAGCACGGGGGGTCGCTCGGTCACAGCATCAGCTCCGATCGGCGGCGGGGGTTGATCCGCTCCCGCCACACTCCGGCGAGTCCGGCGATGGCGAGGGTGGGGATGATCAGGAACAGGCCGGGGAAGAGGGTGGGCCACCACTGCCCGGCGAGCAGGGTGCCGCGGGCGCCCTGGATGAGGGTGCCGAGGCTGGCGGTGTGGGTGGGCAGGCCGAGGCCGAGGAAGGACAGCGCCGATTCGTGCCACATGGCGTGCGGGATCATCAGAACGGCGGCGAGGCCGGCCTGCGGCAGTACGCCGGGCAGCAGGTGGCGCAGGACGACCCGCCACCGGGAGGCGCCGCCGGAGACGGCCGCGTCGATGTACGGGCGGGAGCGCAGGGAGAGGACCTCGGCGCGGACGATGCGGGCGGTGGACAGCCAGTGGGTGGCGGCGACCGAGACCACCACGGGCCAGACGCCAGGCCGGAACATGGCGACGATGAAGATGCCGAGCAGCAGGTGCGGGACGGAGGAGATGGTGTCGACCAGGCGCATGACGAGGCGGTCGACCCAGCCGCCGAGTGCTCCGGCGGTGGCTCCGACGGCGGTGCCGATCACGGTGGCGGTGAGTGCCGCGACGACCCCGACGAGCAGGGAGACCCTGAGGCCGTAGACGCAGCGCAGCAGTAGGTCGCGGCCGACGTCGTCGGTGCCGAAGGGGTGGGCCCAGCTGGGTGGGAGGAGTTTCGAGGCGAGGTCGACGGCCGTGCTGGTCGAGTTGGACGAGGGGCGGGACGAGCAGGACCGCGAGGGCGGTCAGGGCGACCAGCACGGCGGAGACGCGCAGCCGCAGAGTGTGGGTGGAGCGGCGGGCGGGGCCGCGCGAGCGCCATGCGACGGCCGGGGCTGCGGACCCGGCCGTGCTCGCCTTCTCCAGGGTGGTGTCGGCTCTGGTGTCAGCCATCGGAATCACATCTCACTGAGCTTCACCCTCGGGTCGGTCAGTCCGTACAGGAGGTCCGCCAGGAGGTTTCCGGCGAGGACGGCGGCGGTGGCGAGGGTCGTCAGCGCGGCCAGGAGCGGGAAGTCGACGGCGGTGGCCGCCTCGACGGTGGCGGCCGCGATGCCGGGCCAGCTGAAGACGGTCTCCACCAGCAGGGCGCCGGTGATGAGTTCGGGCACGCGGGAGCCGATGAGGGTGAGGACCGGCAGGAGTCCGGAGCGCAGGGCGTGGCCGAGCAGGACGGTGCGTTCGCCGAGGCCGCGGGCGCGGGCGCCGCGTACGGGGTCCTCCGCGAGGGCGTCGCCGACGCCTTGGCGTACGTAGAGCGTGAACCAGGGGAGCTGGGAGACGGCGAGGACGCCGGCGGGGAGGATCAGGTGGCTCGCGACCTGCCCGGCGGTGACGTACTCGCTGCCGGTGTCGGTGAGGCCGCCGGCCGGGAGGACGTCCAGTTGGAGGGCGAACAGCCAGACGGCGAGCAGGGCGATCCAGAAGACCGGCGCGGCCTCCAGGGAGTACGCGAGGGAGGTGACCGTACGGTCGAGGAGCGAGCCGGGGCGGCGGGCGGCGAGCACGCCGAGCAGAGTGCCGAGCAGGACGGCGACGGCGAAGGCGACGGCGCACAGCAGCGTGGACCACACGATCCGCTCGCCGATCGCCTCGGCGACCGGCTGGCGCAGCACGCTGGACTGGCCGAGGTCGCCGGTGACGGCGGAGGTCAGCCATTCCCACCACTGGACGGCGAAGGGGCGGTCCACGCCGAGGTTTTCGCGGAGCCGGTCCAGGGTCTCCTGGTCGGCGCCGAGGGCCGCGGTGCCGGCGTAGGCCTTGACGGGGTCGAAGGGGGAGGCGGCGGCGATGGCGAACACGCCGAAGGTGACGACGAGGAGGACGGGCACGGCGAGCAGGGCCCGCCGTGCCACGAGGCGTCCCATCGCTCCCCAGGGCAGGGTCTTCACTTCTTGGGCTGCCAGTCCTCGGCGTTCCACCAGGGGCCGCTGGCGAAGCCGTGCTCGTGCGGTTCGACCTGGGTGGTGAGGCCCTCCCAGCGGTCGGCGAGGACGTAGAGGTGGTCGATGTGGGTGAGGAAGGTGTAGCCGGGGTTCTTGACGAGTGCGCGCTGGAGGTCGTCGTAGGCGGCCTTGCGGTCCTCGGGGTCCTGGCTGCGGCGGCCGGTGTCGAGGGCTTCGTCGACGGCGGCGTTGTCGTAGCGGGCCATGTTGTTGAAGCCGTCGCCGGCGAGGGAGGAGTGCAGCAGGGTGTAGAGGCCGAAGTCGGGGTCGCCGGTGCTGCCGAAGCCGGCGAGGACGGCGTCCTTGCCCATCCGGGGTTCGATGACCTCCCAGGTGGCGCCCTCGACCTTGACGTCGATGCCGGCCTTCTTGGCGTCGGAGGCGTAGGCGAGGGCGTGGTCCTGGCGGACCTTGTCGCCGGAGGGGTAGTAGAGGGTGAACGTGGCGCGGACGCCGTCCTTGGCGCGGATGCCGTCCTTGCCGGCCTTCCAGCCGTCCCGGTCGAGGATCCGCTGGGCCTCGGCGAGGTCCTGGGGGCGTTCGACGTCCTTGGTGTACCAGGGGTCGTCGAGGGGCAGCGGCCCGTAGGCGGGGCGGCCGGCTCCGTCGAGGATCTTGTCGACCATGGCCCGGCGGTCCACGGCGAGGTCGAGGGCGCGGCGGACGGCGGTGTCGCCGGTGACCTTGTTCGCGGTGGGGAGGGTGACGGCGCGGAAGTCGTAGGTGGTCGCCCGGTACGTCGTGCGGCCGTCGTCGTTCTTGAAGGTGGCGGCGAGGTTGGGCGGGAGGGTGGCGCCGTCGAGGTCGCCGGAGCGCAGGCGGGTGGCGCGGACGTCGTCGTCGGCGATGATCGCCATCGTGATCTTTTTCACCCGGGGGGCGCCGCCCCAGTAGTCCGGGTTCGCCTTGAAGGTGAGCTTCTCGCCCTTGCTCCAGCCGGTGAGGACGTATGGTCCGGTGCCGACCGGCTCGGTGTTGAAGGAGCCGGTGTTGGGATCCTGCTCCCCGGTGAGGTGCTCGGGGACGATGGGCAGGACGGTGCGGGCGGCGAAGGCCGCGTACGGGTACTTGAGGGTGAAGACGACCTTGTCGTCGCCGTCCGCGCGGACCTTTTCGACGGCGTCCAGTTCGCTCTTGGCGGTGTTGTTGGTCTTGTCGTCGAGCACCGTTTCGTACGTGTGGACCACGTCCTCGGCGGTGAGGGGTTCGCCGTCGCTGAACGTCACGCCGGAGCGCAGGGTGTAGGTGTAGGTCCGGCCGCCGTCGCCGATCTCGGGCAGGGCCTTCGCCAGCGCGGGCTTCAGTTTCAGGTCGGCGTCCCGGGCGAGCAGTCCGTCGAAGATCTTGGAGTTGCCGTCCTTGCCGTAGCCGAGCAGGGGGCTCAGGGTGTCGGGTTCGGAGGCGACCCCGATCACCACGGACTCGGCGGACCCGCCGCCGCCCGCACCGGCGTCCGTGCCGCCGGTCGGCGCCGAGCAGGCGGCGACCACCGCGATCGCGGCGGCCGTGGTCGCCGCGCCGGTGGTACGCCGTATTCGTCGGGTCGTCATCGAACCTCACACCTCTACTGACCTGAATTCGTTGTTGCATATTAATTGCAGCAAGGTTCTGCCCAGAGCCCCGGCCCCCCATGCCGACGTCTCGGTGAACGTGGCCGCCCAGGCGGACGGCGAGGGGATGACCACCGCACCACCTGCGCACACCCGCGCACACCTGCTGTCAAGACCGCGGGTGTGCGCCGGGACACAAGCTGCGGAACGCCGTCCGCGCGCCCCCGGCATGCGCTTGTCACCAGGCCGGATCCGGGTCTACTGTCGCCACGCCTTGGTGAACGGGAAATCCGGTGCGATACCGGTGCGGCCCTCGCCACTGTGATCGGGAAGTCCGGCTCCGGCCCCTGGTCCTGTCCCCCGACAGGACCGACGGGCAGCCACTGGGTCCACTTGGGGCCTGTCGTCACATTCC
>NZ_LIQT01000480.1 GCF_001418415.1 Streptomyces hirsutus | reverse complement strand
GCCGTCCGGCGCGTGGGGGTGCGGGTGGGGATCGTGGTGTGTCCCGCGGGTGTGGGTGTGCGTGCCGCGGAGGACGTCCGGTGCGTCGGTGTGCGGAGGCTCGTGCGCGTGGTCGTCCGGTCCGTGGCTGTGGGCGTGACCGTGGTCGTGGGCCGCCGAGAGCCCTCGGGACAGGCCGTCGTCGCCGAGCCGGTCGTACCGCCCCCACGCCTCGCGCACCCGCGCGTCCAGGACGCCCGCCACGGCGGGGGCCGAAAGCAACGGCCCGGCCGGCACGCAGTGTTCGGGATCGGGGGTCCGCGGCGTCACCCACGCGGCCGAGAGCAGGACGACGCACCGCTCACCGAGGGCGCGGCAGCGCCGTACGCCTTCGGCCGGGTCCGGGTCGCCTCCGATCAGAGCGACCTCGACCGTGCGGTGCCGGCCGTACTGCCGTACCAGACGCGCGATCCGGAAGAGGTCCGCGTCGACGAACGGGCCGCCCGACGGGGCGGTGACCAGCAGCGCCTTGTCCGCGGCCACCCGTGAGGCCGCCGCGCGGAGCCAGCCGATCAGGTGCCCCGCGGTGCCGAAGGGTTCGGCCAGCACGGTCCCGGCGCGGTCCTCGGCGGAGAGGGCCAGCAGGGTGCGAGCGGCGTCGGCGACCAGCTCCGGGTCCCTGCCCAGGGTCATCGGCACCACGCAGACGGGCTCGCCCCGGGCGCGCGACGCGCTGACGCACCGGAACAGTTCGCGTCCGCCGGCCACACAGGACACCTCGGGTCCCAGCAGGCCGCGTACGGCCCGTCCGCCGTCGCTCTCGTGCCCGCCGACCGCGACCACCTTGCCCGGGGACACGGGTCAGCCGCCGACCGGGTCGTGGCAGGAGACGAGCTTGTTGCCGTCGTCGAAGGTCGCCTCCACCTGGAGCAGCCGCAGCATCTCCCGCACGCCCGGCATGGTGGCGTCCTCGTTGACCACGGTCCGGCCCAGCTCCATGCAGTCGGCGACGCTCTTGCCGTCCCGGGCCGCCTCGAGAATGGCCTCGGTGATGAGCGCCACCGCTTCGCTGTAGTTGAGCTTCAGTCCTCGATCACGGCGTTTGCGGGCCAGGTCGGCCACGACGTACACGAGCAGTTTGTCGATTTCTCGGGGGGCCAGGTTCATGGGGAGCGCCTTCCTCGGGGTAGGGGGTGCGGGCCCGGCACAGGGGGACGTACGGGCCTCACGAGTCATCGGCATCGGCATCGGCATCGGCAAGGAGGGTGATGCGGGGCAGGAGGGGCACGGCCGCCAGCAGCGCCCAGGTGGTGATGTTGAACGGCCAGGTGAAGGTGTGGCTGCCGAAGGTCTCGAAGAGCACCGACAGGGAGGCCGTCAGGGCGGTGGTGGCGGCGGCCGCCACCACCGTGTAGCCGTGGTTCCACGCGGTGGGGCGCAGCAGGACCACGCCGAACGCCAGGCTCGTCAGGACGGCGTTGTAGCCGTAGATCCCCTCGCCGATCAGGGCGGCCGGCGCGCCGAGGGCCCACGCGGTGAGCAGACCGACGACGCTTCCCACGACGGCGAACAGGCCCACCTTCCAGCCGGCCAGGAAGAGGCCGACCAGCATGATCAGGCCGACGTACCAGGTCCCGGCGAAGAAGATCTGGGAGACGTTCGAGAAGAACCCCTGCCACAGGTCGGTCCAGCTGACGTCGGGGCTCTTGGGGGTGGCCGGGGTGACGGCCGTCTCCGGTGTCCCGTGCCAGACGCGCTCGAACGAGGGGGCGCCCAGGACCATCACAAGGGCGACGAGGCAGAACGGTCCGGTGAACGCCCTGAGGCCGAAGGGGACGAGCAGGTGGTTGAGGGTGGCGGTGATCAGGGTGCACGCGATGGCGGCGCTGACCGCCAGGACGTAGGTCGAGGGGTGGTGGCCGAGGTACACCACCATGGCGATGGCCCCGAGCACGCCGCAGTAGGTCATCAGGCCCTGGGTCACCGTGTCGTGCTCGACGGCGAGGAGGCGAGCGGTGAGCGTCGAGACCACCGCCCCGATGACGGCGAAGAGTCCCATCTCCCAGCTCTCCACCCACAGGGCGGCGAGGATGACCAGCGAGGTCCACACACTCGCCTGGAAGTCCACTTGGCCCACGCCGCGCAGCGCGCCGAGCGCCGTCCCGCTCAGGGATGCCGACAGCGGCTCGGAATGCGAGGTGAAGGGCGGGGAAGCCACGCGTGTCTCCTTCGCGAAGAGGCCGCAGGTGCGCCGAACGAGGGGAAGCGGAGGTGTCCGCAGTCCGTTCGGGAACGAGTGACTACCTGACACATAAAGTGACGATATGTACCTTATTGGAGGCATGCATCTCCACCCTCACCCGGATCACGCGGGTGGCCCACGCGCCCCCGTGGTCGCCGTCGTGGCGGTGGGGGGAGCGGTGGGTGCCCTTCTGCGCTACGGCGCCTCCCGCGTATGGCCCAACGGGAGCGACGCCCACGCCCTCTGGCGAACGGGTGAGGCCGCCTTCCCCTGGACGACCCTCCTGGTCAATGTCGTCGGATGCTTCCTCATGGGAGTACTGACCGTCGCGCTCAAGGAGCGGTTCACCCATGCCCCCCGGCTGCTGAACCCCTTCCTGGGCACGGGCGTCCTCGGCGGTTTCACCACGTTCTCGTCCTACACCGACGACACCCGCAGGCTGTTCGAGAACGACCAGGCGGGTGCCGCCGTCGGCTACCTCGTCCTGACCGTGGCCGGGGCGCTGGCCGGGGTGACGCTCGGCGTGGCCCTGACGCGCGCCGTCCTGCGGCGGCCGCGTCGCACGGCGTCCGGCCCGCGGAGGGACGCCTGATGGGTGAATGGCTCCTGGTCCTCGCCGGCGGCGCGGTCGGCGCCCCGGCCCGCTACCTGATCGGCGAGGCGGCGCGCAAGCACCTGCCGTCCGCCTTCCACTGGGGCACGTTCCTCGCCAACACGGCGGCGTCCCTGCTCCTGGGCTTCCTGGTCGAGGCCGGCACCGGAGGCGCGCTCGACAGCACCGGGCAGGCGCTGCTCTCGGTGGGGTTCTGCGGTGCCCTGTCCACCTGGTCCACGTTCTCCAACGAACTTCTGAGCATGGCCGACGCCCGCCGGGTCGCCGGGGCCGCCGGGTACCTTCTCGCGACGGTCGCCCTCGGCCTCGGTCTGTCCTTCGCGGGCGCGGCCGTCGCCCGGGCCTTGTGGTGATCACGGCGGTCACCCGCACGGCACACGGGTGGCGTGCCGCGCTGCCCGCGCTCGACCGGGGGCGTGCCGTCCGGTCGGCGCTGGCCTTCGGGCTCTGCTTCGGCGTCGTCACGGCGGTCGCCGGCATTCCCTACGGGGTCTTCGCCGCGATCGGCTGCTACGTCGACGCCTACGGCACCCGGGACCCCTACCCGCGACGGGGTCCGGTGCTCGCCCTGCTCTGCGTGGGCTTCGTCCTGGCGTTCACGGCGGGCTCACTGGCCGCGGGAGACGTGTGGGCGATGACGGCGGTGCTCAGCGTCGTCTCGGTCGCGGCCACCCTCGTCGTCCGGACGCTCCGTCTGAGCGGACCGGGCAGCTACTTCGTCGTCCTGGTCACCGCCCTGGCGGCCTTCCTGCCCCCGGTCGGCCTCGCGGAGACGGCGGCCCGGGCCGGCTGCGTCGCCATCGGGGTGTCGGTGTCCTGGCTGTCCGCCATGTCGGGCCGGCTCGTGCGGCCGTACGAGCCCGAGGAACACGCGGTCTCGGCCGCCTTCCGATCCTCCGGGACGTTCGTGGACGCGACCCGCCGGGCCGCGGAGGCGCACCCGCCGACGGACCTCACCGCCGCCCGGCGGAGCGCCTACACGGCGGTGCACGGGGCGTGGTCGGCGCTCGACGACACCCGGCGCCGTCGCGCGGCGCCCGCTCCCCGGCGGCTGGTGCTCTACACCCTCATGGTCCGGCTGGAAGTCATGCTCGACGCGGTGCAGAGCGCGACGGAGCGGCGCGGTGAGCAGGTGCCGGCCGCATGGGGTTCCTGGCTGCGGGACGCGGCGGCGGCGGTGGGCACGGGCCGGACGCCCGAGTCCTGGCCCGTCGCGCCGGGAACCCGGCCCGCGTGGCCCCCGCTCGTGACCGGCGACCGGGCGCCCGCGTCACCGGCGTCCCTGGAGGGCGCGCGGGTGCTCTGGCCCGTGCCCCTGCCGCCGCGCAAGAGTGTGGGAGGCGAACTGCACCTCGTGCTGTCCTCCGCCTCACCCGCTCCGACGATCGCCCTGCGGGTGGGGCTCTCCGTCGCGGTGGGCACCGTCCTGGGCTGGGCACTTCCCCTCCTCCACCCCGCGTGGGTGGCGGTGGGCGCGGCCGCCGCGCTGCAGGGCGGGCCCGGCCAACAGCCCTCGCAGCGCATCGGCTCACGGTTCGTCGGGACGGTGGCCGGGGTGGCGATCACGGCGCTGGTCGCCCAGGTCTACCAGCCCGGCGTATGGACGACCGTGGTCCTGGCCACGGTCGTGCACGCGGTCTCGCGCGCCCTGCCCGCCACCTCCCTTCTCGCACGCACCCTGTTGAACACCCCTGTCGCCCTCATGCTCGTCAACGCCGCGTTCATCGGAGGGCCGGGCCTGGGACCGCTCGCGGCCTACCGGCTGCTCGACCTCACTCTCGGCCTGTGCCTGGGCGTGTGCGCGGCCCTGCTGGTGCGCGGTGTGCCGGTGCGCCGCGTGTGCGCCGCCGTCTCGGGGGCCGTGGCGGCGACGGGGCCGGCCGTGGCGGAACGCCTGCGGACGGGGAGCGCCGATGCCGGGTCCGAAGGGACCGCATGGCAGAGGACGGCGGACCTGTGGACCATGCACGCCTCGGTGCCCACCGAGGAGATCCGTTCGACCGGCACCGCCGACCGGCTGTGGCCGGTCCTGCTGTCGGTGCGCCGCCTGCTCTCCTGGAACGTCCTCGGCGGTCCCACGACGCCGGCCCCCGACGACGGCGCGCGGGTCGGGGCCTTCCTGCACGTCCTGGCCGGCGCGGCGCGCAGGGACCTGCCCGGCTCCCCCGGTCTCCGGTCGGCGCTCCCCCACCCGCTGCGGACGCCGGAGCCGGCCCACGACCCGGAGGCGCACAGGAGGCTGGCAGCGCTTCGATCCGCTCTGGAGCGTGCCGCTCCCCCGTCCCCGGGGGAGCGGGACGGCGCGGACTGAACCGGGCCACGCGTCCGGGGACGGCCGTGCCGCACCTCACCGTGCGTGTCCCCCGGCCTCGTTCGGGGCCGTGCGCGGACCGGCCCGCGCACGCGGCCCGCGGCCGGGCCGTCAGGCCGGCCGGGCCAGTGGCGGTCTCCAGTCCCGGGAGGTGCTGATCGGGATGCCCGGGTGCTCGGTCGCCGTGCAGCGCACGGGGGCCGGCTGCTTCATCGCCGCTCCACCGGTCAGGGCCGCTCCACCGGTCAGGCGGACGACACCGGGAGCACGTCCGGCGACAGGGCGGCCGCACGGGCGGTCGACGCCGTCATACGGCGGCGGTGGTGACGGCGGCACAGGACCTCGTAGCCGACCTCGTCCGCGGAGTCGGTGACGTCGCCGACGACCACCTGGGCGCCCTCGACGACCATGACCCCGCCGACCGTGCGCGCGTTGTGCGTGGCGCGGGCACCGCACCAGCACAGGGCCTCGACCTGGAGCACCTCGACCCGGTCGGCCAGCTCCACCAGCCGCTGGGAACCGGGGAACAGCTTGGAGCGGAAGTCGGTCGTGATGCCGAAGGCGTAGACGTCGAGGTCCAGGTCGTCCACCACGCGGGCGAGCTGGTCGATCTGCTCCGGCGCCAGGAACTGCGCCTCGTCCGCGATCACGTAGTCCGCGCGCCGGCCCTGCGAGAGATGGTCGACGAGGTGCGCGTACAGGTCCGCGCGCTCCCCGACCTCCACCGCGTCCGTGACCAGGCCGAGGCGGGAGGACAGCTTGCCCTCGCCGGCCCGGTCGTTGCGGGTGAAGATCATGCCCACCAGGCCGCGCGCCGAACGGTTGTGCTCGATCTGGAGGGCCAGCGTCGACTTCCCGCAGTCCATCGTTCCGGAGAAGAACACCAGCTCGGGCATGGGAGGTTGGGCACCTTTCGGCGGGGACGGACTGGCACGGGGCGGCGGCCGGGAGCGCACGGCGCGGGGGCGAACCTCAGGAGCGTACTTCGAGGAGGGGGACCAGTTGTTCGGCAGGGGTCAGCGAGCCGTGGTTGCCGACCATCGCCGACTCCTTGGGCTCCCGCTCGGAGGCGATGACCAGCACGTCGTCGCGGGCGGCGGCGACCACGTCGCCGATCCGGTGGTACACGCGGTCCTCGATCCGGGGGCCGAACCAGCCCGCGTCGATCGCCTCGTCCCGCGAGGCCACCCAGAACTGCTCGCCGAGCACCTCGCGCCAGCAGGTCAGGACGTCCGCCCCGGCACCGGGTACGGCGTAGACGTGGCGGGCGCGGCCCTCGCCGCCGAGCAGGGCGACTCCGGCGCTCAGCTCCCAGTCGTGGTCGAAGTCGATGCGGTGGTCGTCGTCGAAGGGCACGTCGATCATCCCGTGGTCGGCGGTGACGTAGAGCGCGCTGCGCGGCGGGAGTTGCTCGGCCAGCCGCTGGACCAGGCGGTCGACGTACATGAGCTGGCCGCGCCAGGTGTCGGAGTCGACGCCGAAGCGGTGGCCCGCGCCGTCGACCTCGGCGTAGTACGTGTAGACGAGGGAGCGGTCGGCGGCGGCCAGCTGTGCGGCCGCGAAGTCCATGCGCTCCTCGCCGGACAGCCGCCCGTGGAAGGCGCCGCCGCTGAGCGCGACCTTGGTCAGCGGGGTGTTCGCGAAGGCGGGTGAGGACACCTGGGCGGCGTGCACCCCGGCCCGGTGGGCCAGTTGGAAGACGGTGGGGTGGGGCTGCCAGGTGTCGGGACGGGTCCAGGGCTGCCAGCGCAGCTGGTTCATCAGTTCGCCGGTGTCCGGGTTGCGCACGGTGTAGCCGGGCAGGCCGTGCGCGCCGGGCGGCAGTCCGGTGCCGACGGAGGCCAGGGAGGTGGCGGTGGTGGCCGGGTAGCCCGTGGTGATCGGCCGTCCGGTGCCACCGCGCGAGGCGGCCATCAGGGACGCCATGAACGGGGCTTCCTCCGGGTGCGCCTTCAGCTGCTCCCAGCCGAGGCCGTCGATCAGGAACACGCAGTTCCGGTCGGCGGGGGTGAGCTCCGCGATCGTGCTGGTGGTGCCGGGGACGCCCATGCCGGCGGCGAGGGTGGGCAGCAGGTCGGCCAGCGAGCCGGTGCCGTACTCGGGCAGGGGGGCGGAGTCCGGGGCCAGGGGC
>NZ_LIQT01000048.1 GCF_001418415.1 Streptomyces hirsutus | reverse complement strand
CATGTTCACCGAGTCGATCGCGCAACGCGACCAGTCCAGCTCGCCGCGGGCTCCGAGTTCGTCCAGGACCAGGCGGTGGAGCCTGGCCCAGACCCGGGCCTTGGTCCACTCGGTGAACCGGCGGTGGGCCGTTGCCCCGGACGGCCCGAACGACGCCGCGGGAAGCTGCTGCCAGGTGCAGCCCGACGTGGCCACGAACACGATCGCGGCCAGCACCTCGCGGTCACCGTGCCGGCGCCGGCCGCCTCCCTGGGGCCGTGAGGGCGCCTCCGGCACCACCCGCTGGAACAGTTCCCACAGCTCGTCCGGCACCAGCCGTTCAACGATCCCTGCCATGGCCGACAGCCTACCGAGCCAAATGAGATGACCTCTAATGACTCTTGCAGAAGTGAGTGAGTCAACCATCAGCCGCAGCGGCCTGTATCAGGAAATCGCAGCACTCGAGAGTGGCCGAGCACTGAACGGCACTGGCTACTTGCCCACTACCTCGCGGATAGCATCGCCCGCCTGACACACGGCAGCCCTCGGCCGAGATGCCTACCGTCCGCTGTCTTTCGAAGGCCCCAAGTTGCTCACTGTATTCGACCAGGGCTGCCCTTGGAAGTGATCGTTGCGTTCTGCGCGGATCATGGAGGCCAGGGTTCTTGAGCGGGTCGCGCCGATGCCGAGGCGATTGCGGAGGGTCTTCACAGGGCTGCGGCTCGATCCCCCCACACACACAAGCCATCCGGCACGGCCCACGGCACGCTCCCACGACCCACGGCGCACTCCCCCTGGCCCCGGCAACCGACATCCCCCAGCTGTGCCCACCCCATGGATACGGGTCAGGGGCCCGCAGCGAGAGCTGCTGGGCCCCTGACCCGTAGTGGGGTCCGCCCCTGACCTCGGGGAATTACGCCGCCAGGCTGCGCTCAGCGTTCTGCAGGGTCTTGGCGGGGTCCTCGGCGAGGTAGCGCTCGATCGAGTCGTCGAGTTCTTCGAGCCACGGTGTGTGGTGCTCGGCGGCGAGGGTTCCCGTCATGACCGAGCGGTAGGCACGGTCGCGGTAGCACATGATGTCGGCCTTCTTGTCGCGCTTCCACGCGAGGAAGATCTCGACGACCCGGTCGAGGTCGAACTCGGGGTAGTCCGTCTGCCGCAGCAGATCACGCACGTAGTCGGCCTGGAAGCGGACCTCTTCGGCGTCCGAGGAAAGCTTCTCGAAACGTTCCCGCCACTCGGCGATGGAGGCGGAGCGTTCGGTCTCCGACGGCAGCTCGGCGCGGCCCAGGATGAGGTCACGTACGTACCAGGCCTGCGCGTCGAACATGTTGAAGGTGAACCACTGGTCCTGCGCGCCGAGGTAGGCCAGACGCGGGTTGTCCTGCCACACGACACCGCGGTAAAGGCCGTCCGGGTACACGTTGTTCGGGGAGGCCAGCGCGAGCTCGTCGGGCAGGAACGGGTACTTGTGCAGGTAGCCGGTGCACAGGACGACGGCGTCGATGTGCTTCGAGGTGTCGTCGGTGAAGTGGACCGTGTTGCCCTCGATGCGCTTGATGACGGGGCGTTCCTCGAAGCCCTCGGGCCAGTCGTAGCCCATCGGCGCGGAACGATAGCTCGCCGTCACCGAGCGTGCGCCCATCTTGAACGCCTGGCTGCCGATGTCCTCGGCCGAGTAGCTGGAGCCGACGACGAGGACGTCCTGCCCCTTGAAGGCTTCCGCGCCGCGGAAGTCGTGCGCGTGGGCGATGTGCCCGGGGAAGGTCTCGATGCCAGGGAAGTGCGGCACGTTGGGGAAAGCGAAGTGGCCGCTGGCGACGACCACATGGTCGAACTCCTCGGTCGTCGATTCTCCGGTGGGGAGATTCTCGACCGTGAGCGTGAAGACCTCACGCTCGGCGTCGTATTCCGTCCAGCGCACGACGGTCTGGAAACGGATGAAATCGCGCACGTTCGTCTTCTTCAGCCGAGCGGCGATGTAGTCCCACAGAACCGGGCGCGGCGGGTATGAGGAGACGGCGCGACCGAAGTGCTCGTCGAAGGTGTAATCAGCGAACTCCAGCGCTTCCTTCGGCGCATTCGACCACAGATTGCGGTACATGCTCGAGTGCACGGGCTCCCCGTACTCGTCGAGTCCGGTGCGCCAGGTGAAGTTCCACTGGCCACCCCAGTCAGCCTGTTTCTCAAAACAGACAATCTCGGGGATGTCCGCCCCCGCGCGCGCTGCGGTCTCAAAGGCCCGCAGCTGAGCCATGCCCGAGGGGCCGGCACCGACAATCGCTACTCTTTTTCTGTTCGTCACGTATGTCCCTTTATTTTCGCCATGCGGCCCCGCATCCACCCTCACGGGCAGGGCGGAGTCATCCGGTCGCCGGAGTCCGCATGTATCGACCGGTCCAGAGAGACGGATTTCTTTTGACCGTAGCAGGATTGGCCCAGTTGCGCTAATTTGCTGTCGCAATCAACTGCGTCAACCTGTCGGAGGTGCGGGCCGCGACAGCCGGTCCGGCCGTGCGGCTACAGGTCGACATCAAGCCCCACTCTCGGCGGATGAACTGCAGCTTCGTCACCTCGTCGGGTGTGATGGGGTCGTCTGCCGGGCTGGCCGCGAAGGTCGTCGCCCTGCATGTCTTCACCCTTTGAACTTCACATCGGCAACGCAGCGGAAGGGTGGATGGCGCCCTGGCGGAAATGTGCCCGACCGCAGATCCTTCCCGGTCTGCGCAATCTCATTCCTCCGAGATGCAGAAGGAAGCGGATCCGCAATCTGGTTCTCCGTCTTGTCCGAGTGAAGGAGGGTTTTCCATCATCGGTCTGAGCTGGCCAGATGAAGGCAGAGGACGGCTTGGACGAGGCTGGTGATCCGGGTGGTCGAGCACCGGAGCTTGCGGAGGAGCCGCCAGGACTTGAGAGTGGCCATGGCCTGCTCGACGAGTGCGCGGATCTTCGCGTGGGACCGGTTCACCGCCTGCTGACCGGTGGACAGGGTCTCCCACCGTCCCCAACACGGGGTGCGGACCGTGCCGCCGGCACCCCGGTAGCCCTTGTCGGCCCAGCACGTGATGTCGGCCTCGGCTAGTACTCCAGCCGTAGTTGTGGATCTTCATGGTGTGGCTGTGCGGCGGCGGTAGTGGCATGTGCGGGCTCGGGCTTGATGCCGGCGGCGCCATAGGGACCAGTGCAGACGGTGTTCGCGTTGGTTGTCGGGCGGCGTTGTGGGGGTGGCAAACAGTCGCTGGATCTCGTTGCAGGTGAGTGGGATCAGACCGTCGGGGACGGGGTGGTCGCGGTGCTCGCGGGCGCGGACGACGGCGAGGAAGGCATGCGCGAGCATGGCCAGGGTGACCCAGCGCAGCCAGGGGGTGTAGCGGCGGACTTGGTGCTCGTCCAGGCCGGCGAGTCCTTTGCCGGCCTGGAAGGTCTCCTCGATCCTCCAGCGCATCCCGGCGACGCGTACCAGCGTGCCGATCGGCACCGGATGGGGGCTGAAGCAGCGGTAGTAGGCCAGTTCGCCGGTGGTGCGGTTGCGGCGGATGAGCAGCCGGTAGACGCCCGCGACGGCCTCCGGGAGCAGGTCGATGGCGGCCCAGTCGTAGTGGCGCGGCCCTTTCGCGCCGCCTCCGGCGGACATTCGCTGCCAGGCGGTGCGCGGCACCTTGCGTACCAGTGAATCGACACGGAACTTCCCACCGGCCGTGCGGACTTCGGTGCGGCACGAGACGGCCATGACAGACCCGATCTGGCGCTCGGCCAGCATCTGGGCCAGAGCGGGGTTGCCTCCATAGACCTCGTCCCCGGTCACCCAGCCGACCGTGTGCCCGGTCTCGCAGAACCGCTCGATCATTGCCACGGCCAGCTGCGTCTTGGTCGCAAAGCGCGTGGTGTCGGGCTCCAGCCCGGCCGCCCGGCATCGCTGAGGGTCCTCGGCCCAGGTGCGGGGCAGGTACAACTCCCGGTCCACAGCGGCGTGTCCACACTCGGTGGCATACACCAGGTAGACCGCCACCTGCGCATTTTCGATCCTGCCCGCCGTGCCGGTGTACTGACGCTGCACCCCGACCGTCGCCTGCCCCTTCTTCACATCGCCCGTCTCGTCGACGATTAGCACCGCCTGCTCGGTGCCCAGGTGGTCGACGACGTACTCACGCAGATCGTCACGGACTGCGTCCGCGTCCCACTTCGCCCGCTCCAGCAGATGCTGCATCCCATCCGGTGTGGCCTCGCCGGCCCACTCCGCGATCGTCCAGCAGTTCTTCCGCGGCAGGTCCGCCAGCAGCCCTCGGATGAACTTCCCTACCCGACGGCGGGGTTCGGCACGCGCGAACCGTCCGGCTATGCGCCGCATCAGCCCTGCGAAGTCATCGTCCCAACGGCCCGGGTCTACGCTGTGACCAGCGGCCACCGCCTGATCTTCAGTCTTCACCCACCGATGATCATCGGTGGCCGCACCCGTCTCCGACCCCACCCCAGACCTCCCCGACCTCGCCTACGGCTCCGACATCGCCAGCATCGGCCTGACCATCCCGGCGGTGGCCATCGCAGCGATCTGACACGAGGGTCCGCTCTTGCTGGGCCTCGGCCCGACCCACCAGGTATCGCTCTTCATCTCGATCGTGGTGGGCACTTTGACGGTCATCCCCGGCCGCGCAACGCTCTGGCAGGGCTGCCTCCCTCTGGTGCTGTTCGCGGCGTACTTGGTGCCGGCGGTCACCCCCTGGCGGCACCGGCTTCCGCCCCGGGGGACCTGCCGCCCAGCCCCGGGATCAGCACCGCCGCCACCGCCAGGTGCATCAGAGCGAGAAAGACCCGGGTGCCGCCGTCCATGCCGTCGCCGAGGAACGGCAGGAAGGACACGGCCAGTACGGCGCCGGCCGCCCCGGTCCAGATGGCGCGGGCACGCCGCGCCCCGAACCGCTCCAGGGCGGCCAGCAGGCCCCAGCCGGCAAGCGACGCGAGCAGTGCGACGACCGCCACGGGCACGGCGCCGATGTCGAGTGTCTGCTCGCCGTCGGCGATCCGCAGCCGGTGCCCCAGCAGTGGGTCCGCGACCAGCCACACCAGGACGGGGGCCAGGACGGCCAGGGCCGTAACCCCCAGGCGCCTTCTCCGCGCGCTCACTTGGCGCCCCCCGAGAGCGCCCCGTGCAGGAAGACCTCCACCAGCTCCTGCGGGGTCAGGTCGGGCTCGTCCTCCGTACGCGGCTGGGCGAAGAGCAGCCCGAAGAAGAGGGCCGCGATCTGCTCCGGCGGCCGGCGCAGGACGGTCTTGTCGGGTTCCAGCAGCTCTGCGAGGGCCGCGCGGATGCGGGCCGTCGACTCGTCGCGGCCCGCGCCGCGCACCGTGCCGGGGTGCTTGCCGCCGCGATGCCCCAGCGAGCCGGCGATCGCGCCCATCCTGGACAGGTGCGCCTGCAGCGCCTCGGCCGCCTCCGCGAGCCGGTCGGGCAGCGGCTGGGATACGTCGATCGCGTCGAGCTCGCGGACCGCGTGCTCGGGGGAGAGCGCCTCGGCCATGCAGGCCTGCAGCAGCTCGTCCTTGTCGGCGAAGACCCGGAAGATCGTGCCCTCGCCGATGCCCGCGGCGCGGGCGATCTTCGCGGTCGTCACCGCGGCGCCGTACTCGGCGATTAGCGGGATCGCGGTCTGGATGATCATCGCGCGGCGCTGCTCCGGCGACATGCCGGGGGCGCGGCGGCGGGTGGTCGGGTTCTCCTTGGGTGCTGTCATGACCGCGAGAGTACGGAGTGAGGACTCACTCCGTCAATGAGTGAGTCCTCACTCCGCTCACTTTTCCCGCACTCGGCTGCTTGCCGAGGGCAGCCCACCAAGATCCACAACTACGGCTGGAGTACTAGGGCGTCGACGATGCCTTGTTCGCGAGCCGCGCGGATGTCGTGGACGGCGCCGGGCAAGGCCGGTGAGGCCCACAGCAGCCGGCCGAAGGGATCGGCAAGGACCTGAACGTTCACCCCGTGCCTCTTGTGCTTCCCCGAGTAGAAGGGCCGGTCCGCGGCGATCCGGTCGATCGGCACCAGGGTCCCGTCCAGCAGCACGAACGCCTTCAAGGATGCTTTCCGGACCGCCTCCGCAAGGGTCGGCGCGAGAGCGGCCAGGACCTCGACGGCCTCGGTGATGTACCGGTACGCGGTCGTGGTCCCGATGCCGAACCCGGCCGCGAGCTGGGCATACGGGTGGCCGTTGCGGAGATGGGCAAGAGTGAGCAGGGCCTGACGGCCGACGCTCAGGCGCCGCCAGCGGGTGCCGAGCTCTTGGCGGCGCTGACGGAGCTTGGCGGACAGGAAGCGCAGGGCGGAACTGGACACGTCGACGCGATGGGGCCTCCCCTGCTCTGGGGGCACCTCCCAGCGGTAGCTGGGGGAGAAGCCGAGAGCTCGGGGAAGGGTAGACAAGCACACGAAGCCTCTGGTGGAGACGGATTTCTTGGTCGAAAACCCATCTACCAGGGGCTTCACCTGTCTGTCACCCCAACTGGCCCTCCAACCCGACAGGTTGGAAAGAGCTCAGTTATTGATCGTCGCGGTATGACGTCGTCATGCGGTATGTGCATGGGGGCGGGCTGACGTCCAAGGAGCAGCAGAAGCGGGAGCTGGTGCGCCTGGAGTCCGCCGAGCGGTTCGCTCGTGGGGAGCCGACCGAGACCGTCGCGCGGGGCCTTCGAGTAACGGTGCGGTCGGTGCGGCGCTGGCAGGGGGCGTGGGAGCAGGGTGGTGCGGACACGTTGCGCTCGACGGGGCTGCCTCGGTGGAACGGTTGAGCCGGGCGCAGTGGGAGCGGCTGGAGCGGGAGTTGAGGCGCGGTCCGCTCGCACACGGCTTCGACGACGAGTTCCAGGGCTGGACGCTGAAGCGGATCAAGCTGTTGATCGGGCGGATGTTCCATGTCGGCTACACCATCCAGGGCGTGTGGAAAATGCTGTGGCGGCACGGCTGGTCCGCTCAGGTGCCGGTACGGCGGGCCCTGGAACGCGACGAGGAGGCGATTGCGGTGTGGAAGGCCGAGGTGTGGCCTCAGGTAAAAGAACCGCGGCCCACCTGGGCGCCCACATCTGCTTCGAGGACGAGACCGGCCAGGGGCTGAGGCCGCTCAAAGGGCGCACCTGGGCCCCGTGCGGGCAGCGGCCGGTGGCGCGGGTGCGCGGCCACAACCGCGGGCGGGTCAACATCGCGGGCGTGGTCTGCTACCACGCCGGACACCGCTCCCGCTTCCTGCTCAGGCTGCACATCTGGCACGGGTGGCGGGGCGAGTCGAAGGCGTTCTCCTGGCGCCCGTACCGCGATCTGATCGTCATGACCCACGTGCAGCTTGGCACCCCGGTGGTGTGGTGCTGGGACAGTCTGAACGTGCACCTGGTCAAGGAGCCGGCGGACTTCGCCGAGGAGCACAAGGACTGGTTACGCACCTTCCAGATGCCCTCGTATGCTCCGGAGTTGAGCCTGGCCGAGGGGATCTGGGCGCTGCTCAAGCGGCACCTGGCCGACTTCGTTGCGGCCGGCCTCGCCCACCTGACCCGCGTGATCAAGCGGAAGCTGAAGAAGGTCCAGTACCGGCCCCATCTGATCGACGGCTGCCTCCCACCCACCGGCCTGATCATGGACTGCGACGTGATCAGTGCGTCGGACTCCGCGAGTTCAACCTGAGTACGCATTCCCGCCGAAAGCCTTGTGCTTCTGGCTGAACCACCAGTCGCTGCTCTTCTCACGCACGGCGGCGCCCCAGTCCGACTCGATCAGCGTGCCGTCGAGGATCACATAGGTCATGCCCCCGCGGCAGTAGCGTTCCAGGACCTCATGCAGGTCGGGGCCTGGTCGGCTCGTGCCTGTGACTGCCAGTACGGCAGTGCAGCTTTTGCTGTTCCAGCCATCTGAAGACATCGGACCTCTTGTACTGGACCTTCGCATTTCTGCCCCGCCCAAGCTTGTAGCCCTTGAGCCCAGCTTTCGGGCTTCTCTGTATACCCAGCTCTCGGACATGTTGATCATGGCTGCGAGCTCGGAAGTATCCATGAGTACGGGCTCCACAGTGGAGCTGCTGCCCCCCCCAGCAGAATGAGGCCGAGGAGTCTTCTCGGAGCGGTTCCGTCCCGTGTGCATCGGCGTCTCTTCTCTGTTCAGTGAGGTACTCATCGGGGCCAGAGGACCATTCGCCAAGACGGACGACCGGCCTGGTCGAGGTGGGAGAATGATGCGGAGTATCGCCGGTTTGGCTGACCGGGGAACTCCGGCTATGTTCCGCGCCGCCTCGTGATGCGGCACCTTCGACATGGGGTGCTCGGGGGTCCTGTCGGACTCGGCTGTGAGCCTCTGGGGGCCTCCACTCCGAGCCGTGATGGATGGGCTCGGCGTGACCCCTGTGGGGCGCTTCTTGCCTGACTGGGCGTCAGGAAAGTCGGCAATGGGTCAGTGTGAGCCCTGCTGGAGGCTCGAAGATCTGGCAAAACATGCAGGTGGTTGGATCATTCAACAATCGTCGACCGGCCCGGAAATGAAAACGTCTCTTATGCAAAGCGGTTCCGGGTTTCCTTGCGCTGCCCGGCCCCCGGCGGGTGGCCCTACCAGTCCCCTCGCGTCTGTCGTCCGAAGCGGATGCCGCCCGGTTCGGGTGGTGGGGGAGTGCCCGGTTTGAGGGGCCAGGCGAGCAGCATGCCCGCGACGAAGCCGACCACGTGGGCCACGTACGCCACCGCTCCGGCGCTGGTGACGCCTCCGCCCGAGGAGTAGACCGCCTGCAGCGCGAACCACATGCCGAGCACGATCCAGGCCGGCAGCCGCAGCGGCAGGAAGATCAGGAAGGGGGCGAGGACCCAGACCCGTGCCTTCGGGTAGAGGACCAGGTAGGCGCCGAGGACGCCGGCGACGGCTCCCGAGGCGCCGATCAGGGGGTGGGGGAGCCGGTGTTCGTGAGTGCGAATCCGTATGCGGCCGCGTACCCGCAGACCAGGTAGAACAGCAGGTACCGCACGTGCCCCATGCGGTCCTCGACGTTGTTTCCGAAGATCTGAAAAGTGGGCATCAGTGCAGGTCATATGCATGATTGCTGAGCCCTGGGTCAGCAAGTGGCCAGCAAGCGGCGAGCGGGAGGCCCCGCCTTGCCGACCGAGGGGAGCGTCAGCAGGACCAGGTTCGCCGGTCCACTCGTCCCCGGAAGGTGTCGCTCCTTGGCTCGTCAGCCCGCCTGCGGCATGGGCCCCTTCTTCAAGCCCAGTCGTGGCCCGCACGCCTGCACCATCCGGTTTCGCGACGCTCGGGCAAAGCAGTGAGAGGAAACCGGGTATCGGACTCAGGACGCGGCGGTCGAAAGGCTGACGGAGCTGTACGCCGACCGGAAGAAGACGTCTCCCTCGGTGGCGGAGGCGGCCTGGTAGTAGCGGCCTCAGCGAGGGGTCTCGCCACCTTCGGCGAAGGTGGCGAGACCCCTCGCATGGAGCCTGATACAGCAGCGCACCGCGTGGACGTGCGCCGCCGGTCAGGCGAGGGCGGTGCCCGTCTCTTCGCCCAGCGTGTGCAGGAGACGGTCCTGGAAGTTCTCGTCGAGCACCGAGGCGTGCGGCTGTTGACGTTGCTGGTGGTACCAGTAGCCGCCGCTGGTCAGTGCCTGCGGGTCATCGCTGGAGGCCAGCCACGCCTGCGTCCGGTGACCGAGCTCGAGATCGTCCGGCGCGCCGGGGCCGCCCATCTTGGTGGGCACCCAGCCCGGGTCCACGGCATTGCTCAGTACTCCGGGGCGCAGGCGGGCCACCGCGGCTGCGAGCGTGGTGAGGAACAGCTTGCTGTCGGCGTACGAGCCGGGCTTGTCACCTTGCCAGTCGATGCCGTTGAGGAAGATCCGCCCCTGGTAGTGCGAGCCGCTGCTCAGGTAGATCAGCCGACGCGGCCCGCGCAGCAGGGCCGTGAGCAGGTACGGGGCGATGATGTTGACCGGCATGACCGCAGGCCCGCTCCATACGCCGGCATTGTGGATCACGGCATCGAGCGGTGCGGCCTCGTTGAGTTCGGCGGCGATGCGCCGCACCACGTCACGATCCGCGAAATCGCCCAGGACCAGGCCCGCCCCGCGGTCGACCAGTCCCTGCATGCCGGCCGCGCGCTCCTCATTGCGGGCGTGCACCACGACTTCGTGGCCGGCGGACAGCAGTGCGTCTGCCGCGGCCCGCCCCAGCCCGTCGGCAGAGCCCGTCACCAGGATCCGACTCACGATCGCACCGCTCTCAGCTCGTCGTGGGCTGCTGCGCGGGCGACGGCTTCCAGGACGGCCGGAGAGCCGCCAGCGAGGCTGCCCCGCTCCAGCTTCGCGTAGTACTCCACGCTCATGTCAGCCGGCGCGGTGACCTCGCCTCTGCGCAGTCCCGGCACGCGGCACCGGGACCCGCCCGGCAGCCCGGCCCGCTCCGGGGTGATCCTGGCTCGCCGCGAGGTCAGGAACTCGCGGACCTCATCGCGGTTGTCCATGTCTCGACCGTACGGGCCGAGTGCTGCCGGAGCGATGTACCGCCGGTACATCCCTCATCCGTGACTCGCTGTACGTGTGGAAGAGCGGTTGCCCGGAAGTGGCAGGGCACACTCGGGTGCCCTGGCCGACTTCACGCGGGCGCCTGCTGCCCGTCCCCTCAGCACGTAAGGAACCACCCTCATGCGCGGAGCAGTGATCCACGCCCCCGGCGACGTCCGCTTCGAGACGCTCGACGACCCGAAGATCCTCCAGCCCACCGACGCGATCATCCGCACCGCTGTCACCTGCGTGTGCGGATCGGACCTGTGGCCCTTCCGTGGTCTGGACACGGTCGACGAGCCGCACCCGATGGGCCACGAGTACCTCGGTTTCCTCGAGGAGGTCGGCAGCGAGGTCACTGCCGTGAAGCCGGGCCAGTTCGTCATCGGTTCGTTCGCCACCTCGGACAACACCTGCGCCAACTGCCGTAACGGCTCCCAGTCCAACTGCCTCGACCGCACGTTCATGGGCACCTGCCAGGCCGAGTACGTGCGCATCCCAACGCCCCGGGCACCTTGGTCGCCACCGACGAGGTGCTGGGCGAGAAGTTCTGGCCCGGTCTGCTGGCCGTCTCCGGCATCGCCCTGATCGGCACCCGCGACGGCACCGTCCTCGAAGCACACCCCGGGGAAACCGTCAGCCGCCCGCCCGGCGAAGAGCACTGGCACGGTGCCGCCTCCGACCGGTTCATGCATCACAGCGACCGCGGGTCGCAATACGTGTCCATTCGGTATACGGAGCGTCTCGCCGAGGTCGGCGCCTCGGCGTCGGTTGGCTCCGTCGCGGACTCGTACGACAATGCGATGGCCGAGGCCTTGAACGGCACGTTCAAGGCCGAATTGATCGACCATCAGGGTCCGTAGCGGGGCTTCGACGAGGTCGAGCGGACCGTCTTCCAGTGGGTCGCGTGGTACAACGGTGAACGGCTCCACTCCGCCCTCGGCTACGTGCCCCCCGACGAGTACGAACAGGCGTACTGGACGAGACAGGAGCAAGTTCCGCAGACCGCTTGATCACACGATCGCGAACTCCACGAAACTCGGGGCAGCTCAGTTCCGCCTGGGCCGTCTCCGGTGGGTCATGGAGACGTCGATGCTGAAGACTCTGGCCGGGAAGCACCGGTCGAGCCGACGCCCCCCACCTCCAACGCCCTACGGAGAGCTTCGAGCCTGACGCCGGCAGCGTCGCCATCACCAAGACATCTCACGGAGGGTTGATCCGGCTGGCGCCGGAAGGTGGGCAGGGATCGCCAGGCCCCTGCCCGCCTTCCGGTGCCCCCTCAGAGACGGGAGCCGATACGGGCGCCGTCGAGCGTGGCATGCACCAGCCGTCGCGGCGCCAGGCAGTCGCCGATGCGGTAGAACTCGCCGCCGGTCTCGGGGAAGTCGACCGGCTCGGCGCCGGTGGCGAACACCACCGAGTCGAAGGCGCCGATGTCGGAGGTCTCCCCGGAGAAGACGTTGCGCACCTGCGGGCGTGCTCCCCCCTTCACCAGCTGGGTGAGCGCCTCGATCCGTACGTGCTTCTCCAGCAGCCGCTTCGTCAGCAGGTGCAGGATCGACGGCTCGGCGGCCTGACCGGGCAGGATGCACTCCGACAGCAGCACGACCTTCTTGCCGTGGCCGGCCAGCAGGTCGGCGGCGGCCAGCGGCGCGAGGTGGTCGTTGAGGCCGCCGACGACCAGCACGTTCTCACCCAGCTCCGTGAGGTCCGTGTCGAGGATGTCCAGGGCGGTGTAGGTGCGGGTCTCCTCCAGGCCGGGGAGGTCCGGGACGGCCGGGAGCGCGCCGGTGGCGACGACCACCGTGTCCGGCGCGATCTCGGCCACGGACTCGGGGGTCACCTCGAACCCGAGCCGCACCTCCACCCCGGCCTCCGCCACCTCCCGGGCGAGGTCGTCGATCAGCGAGGCCATCTCGCGGCGGTGCGGGTCACGGGAGAGCAGGGTGATCTTGCCGCCCAGCGTCTCTTGCTTCTCCGCTAGCACCACCGAGTGGCCCCGGCTCGCCGCCGTGCGGGCACACATCAGGCCGGCGGGGCCACCGCCCACCACCAGGACCCGCTTGCGCCGGGTGGGAGCGGGCACGTCCAGCTCGCGCTCCCGGCCCGCCCACGGGTTCACCGGACAGGAGGAGACCCGGTCGGGGTAGTGGCACTCGTTGATCCCGATGCACTTGTGGATGCGGTCCGCCCGCCCGGCCGCGGTCTTCTTCACGAACTCCGGGTCGGCGATCAGGGCGCGGGTGGTGCCCACCAGGTCCGCGACACCGCTGCGGAGCACGCCCTCCATCAGCGCGGGGTCGTTCATCCGGCCTGTGAGGATCACCGGCACGGAGACCGCCTCCCGGACGGTGGCCGCGGCGTCCGCGTTGAAGCCGGGCTCGTAGTGGCTGGAGGCGACGTAGGGGAGCACCACGCCGTCGTGCAGGGCGCCGATCGTCCCGGCCGTGATGTTGACGTAGGCCAGGGAGGACTCCACGGTCTTGACGACGGCCGCGATGTCGTCCGTGGTCAGCCCGCCGGGGTGGGCCTGGAGGCCGCTGATGCGCATCCCGATGGGGAAGTCCGCTCCGCACTCCTCGCGGATCGCCTCGAGCACCTCGGTCAGGAAGCGCATCCGGTTGTCCAGTGAGCCGCCGTAGCGGTCCGTGCGACGGTTGGTGGACGGCGAGAGGAACTGCTCGACCAGGTAGCCGTGGGTGGCGTGCACCTCGACGCCGTCGAGCCCGCCCCGCTGGATGCGCGAGGCGGACCGGGCGAACAGCCGCACCACCCGCTCCACTTCGCCGGTGGTCATCTCGCGCGGCTGGGCCCGCACGTGCGGGTCCGGTATGCCGCTGGGCGAGACCATCGCCTGGAAGGTCTCGGGCAGCCGGATAGAGCCGCGGTTGGCCACCTGGCCGAAGACCAGCGCCCCGTGTCGGTGCGCGATCTCGGCGCGAGCCCGCAGCGGCGGCAGGAGGAGGGAGTCGAAGAACTCCCTGCCCTCCTCGGTCTCGGGGTCGGCGGTGCCGTCCAGGTCCCGGGCGGAGATCCCGTCGAGCTGGCCGGGCGTGACATAGGCCAGGGTCGAGATGGTCTCGTTCAGGACCGGTATGCCGACCATCCCGACCCCGCCCGCGACCCGGGTCTCCAGGTACTGCAGGTAGCGCTCCTCGCTCATCTTCGGGTTGTGGGTGGTGAGCATGATCCGGTTGCGGACCGTCTTGCCACCGATGGCGAAGGGGCTCAGAAGCGTTGCGAACTCACCGCTGCTCATCAGCGTCTCCCAATGGGTAGGTCATATGCGGCGCTCGCGCGCCGCCCACTACACGACGAAGCTCTCGTGGGTCTCCGGGGCGAACAGTTCCTCGGGGGCCAGCAGCCGTCCGGTGAGCCCCTGCTCGTGCAGGTAGCGCAGGAAGGCCGTCAGGCAGGCGTGGTTGGGCGCCAGGCCGTAGGGCCAGATGTCCTCGCCCATGACGTCTCGTGCCGACTGCGCCGCCAGATGGCCCCACGGCAGCATCCCGGCCAGCGCGACGGTCTCGCCGAGCGCCCGGTCGGCGTGTTCCTTGGCCTCCTGGAAGGCGTCGGTCAGTGCCCTGGCGAGCCAGCGGTTGCGCTCGTAGACGTCGCGTCGCAGCACTACGGTGTGCATGATCGGGAAGATGCCGGTCCGCTCGAAGTACTCCTTCTCGGCGGCGGCAGGGTCCGCCCACAGCCGGCGCACCCGGCGGGTGCCGTCGGTGAAGTGGCGGGGCACCCGGGCGGTGTAGAGGGCGTCGATCTCGCCGGCCTCCAGCATGTCGGAGAGGTTCTGCCCCTCCGCGATCGGCGTGATGTCCACGCCGGGGACGTGGATGGCCAGCTTCTCGGTCCGGCCGGGTTCCAGCAATCCCCCGGTGCGGTAGGAGACCGAGTCCACCGGAAGCCCGTAGTGCTCGTCGAAGATGCCCCGCATCCACACCGCGGCCGTCATCTGGTATTCGGGGATGCCGACGGTCTTCCCCTTGAGCTGCTCGAGGTGGGTGAATTCGCTGTCGGCGTGGACGTACACCGCGTGGTGCCGGAAGGTGCGCGAGGGGAACACCGGGATCGCCACGAACGGCCGGTCCCGCTCCAGCGTCAGCGTGTACGAGGACAGCGACATCTCGGAGGCGGAGAACTCGCCGTGCCGCGCCATCCGGAAGAAGATCTCCTCGGCGCCCAACGGCAGCCAGGTGAGGTCCACTCCGGGGACGCGCACCCGGCCGTCGGCGAGCGCCGCCGTGCGGTCGTAGGGCCCGCAGGCCACGGTCAGGTCGATGGTCACTTCATCGCCCCTCGGTGTAGAAGTCGAGCCGGGCGGGCGGCTGCGGGGCGGGCGCCCCGCCGGTGCCGTAGAGCCACTCGGCGAGCGAGTAGTCGTCCGCTGTCAGGGAGCTGAACGCGAAGTCGCGCAGGACCGCGCCGACGCCGCCCAGGTGGACCATCTCCCCGAAGAAGCGGGTGTTGCGCTGCACCGCGGCGGCCCTCGGGAAGCGGATCTCCTCGTACTCCTTGAGCGCCGTGACCGGGTCGTCCGGGCTGTCGGCGAGGGCGGCGGCGAGCGCGACGGCGTCCTCCATGGCCTGGCCGGCGCCCTGTGCGAGGTACTGGCGCATGGGGTGGGCGGCGTCGCCCAGCAGCGCGACGCGTCCCTGGGCCCAGCCGGGCATGGGCTTTCTGTCGAACTGCTCCCACCGCTTGCCGAGGTCCAGGTGGTGCAGCGCCTCCCGCACGGGGTCGCAGGTGTCGGCGAACTTCTCGAAGAGCTCCTCCGGGGTGGCCCAGGTGTCGCTGCCCGGCGCACCGCGGTCGCTGCGGAAC
Organism: Streptomyces hirsutus; assembly: GCF_001418415.1. Lineage (GTDB taxonomy): Bacteria > Actinomycetota > Actinomycetes > Streptomycetales > Streptomycetaceae > Streptomyces > Streptomyces hirsutus. The sequence continues at coordinate 7,028 of NZ_LIQT01000048.1, read as the reverse complement.
GAGGCCACCCTGTTGAGCAGTTCGCCGCCCTGGATCGGGTACTGCATCAGGTGCAGCCCGTCGCCCGCGTACAGGGTGACCGCGTCCTCCACCCCCTCGGGGCGGGGTCCGGGGCCGCGGTAGATGGCGTACCGGGAGACGGCCGGCTCGCTGTCGTCGAGCACCTCGCGGCGGACGGCGGACCGCAGGCCGTCGGCGCCGATGACGACGTCGGCCGAGTGCGTCGACCCGTCGGCGCAGGTGACGGTGGCGCCGCGGGCGTCCTGTTCGACGCCGACGACCTCCTTGCCGGTGAACGCCGTCACCAGGCCGGTGGCGAGGCTGCCCTGGAGCAGCGTGTCGAGCAGGTCGGCGCGGTGCATCACCGTGTACGGCGCGCCGAACCGCTCGGCGAGCGCCTGCCCGAACCGTGCCTGGTAGATCTCCCGGCCCGTGTAGGCGTCCAGGATCACGAACCGTTCCGGGAGCACGGCGGTGCGCAGCACGCTGTCCAGCACGCCGAGTTCGCCGAGCAGCCGGCCGGCGTTCGGGCCGAGTTGCAGCCCGGCGCCGATCTCCTTGATCTCCGGCGCGCGTTCCAGGACGTGCACCGACATACCGCGCCTGGCGCACGCCAGGGCTGTGGTGAAGCCACCGATTCCGCCGCCGATCACGAGAACGTGCGGCCTGCTTTCCGGGCCGGCCATGGGGACCTCTTTCCTCGGAGTCGTCATGGGTCAGGCGAGCTGTTCGCGGTAGAGACCGAAGGGTTCGAGCATCGGCCGGTCGCTCATGGCGAACAGGGTGACGTCCGGGCTTTCGTCCGCCGCGACGTGCTCGTACCAGCTCCAGGAGGGGACGACGAAGAAGTCGTTCTGCTCCCAGTCGTAGCGTCGGCCGCCGATCACGCTGTGGCCCGAGCCCCGGGTCACGCAGAACACCGTGCTGGAGGTGTGCCGGCGACGGCGGGTGCGGCGCCCGGCCGGCAGCAGCTGCGCGGCACAGCCCAGGGTGGGCATCACCGGACCGCCGGTCTGCGGATCGGTGTACTCGACGGTGACCCCGTGCTCCGGGTCGCCCTCCGACTCCCGCAGCCGCTCCAGACTCTCCAGGGTGGCGGCGTAGGAGTACTTCATCAGGGGCGAGTGCGCCCGGCCGGTCCGCGGGCCGGCCGGTACGATGCCGGCGCCGTACCGCGCCACGCTGTCGTCCTCGGCGACCCGCGCCGGCTGCATCCGCTTGTCCTCGAAGTCCTCGTAGAACTGGGCGTTGAGGCCGCGGACGAAGGGGACGTCGAGGCCGTCGAGCCAGATCATGGGCTCGTCGCCCACGTTGCGGTGGTCGTGCCAGTTCCATCCGGGGGTGAGGACCAGGTCGCCGGGCTCCATCAGCACCGGCTCGCCCTCGACGGTGGTGTGCCCCCGGCCGGCCAGCATCAGCCGGACCGCGGCGGGGGTGTGCCGGTGCGCGGTGGCCTCCTCACCCGGCAGGACCAACTGGTAGCCGGCAACCATGGTGTGCGTCGTGCCCCACTGGCGGGCGGGGTTGACGCCGTTGAGCGCCCGGCGCTCCGCCTCGCTGCCCAGGTCGATGGTGCGGCCCGCCTCCTCCATGAGGGGGATCAGCTCCCGCCAGCGCCACACGTGCGGGACCTCGGCCGGTTCGGGCTCCGGAGCGTCCGTGCCCGGGACCCGCCACAGCGGCACCACATGTGCCCCGGCCAGCCTCTCGTAAAGGTCCGCCGGTGAATCGGCCGGGGAATCGGTTCGGTTTTCCACCGTCGTCATATTTCCTTCACTCCTCTGATTCGGACACCCGGTACCGGGCCATCAAAAACGTCGTCGAAATCACCGGAAAAGGCAGCGTCCAACCCGCACACCCTTTCCAGAAGTCTGGAGAAGAGTGCGCTTTCTCGTGTTCCTGCGTTATCCGGCGTGCAGGGCGTCAGCTTTCCTCGGGCACCATGACCACGCCACCGTCACTCCTGATGTCCAGGCGTGAACGCCATTCGTACAGATCACCGCGGTACCAGCTGTGCAGTACGTCGATGGGGCCGTCCGCGGAGCTCAGGATCCGCTGGGAGAACAGCACCGGCGCACCCAGTTCGGTCTCCAGATGTCGGGCCACCTCGGTGTCGGCGAGCTGCGCCGACACCCGCTGCTCGGCTCCCTCCATGGCCACCCCGTCGCTGTGCAGCACCGCCAGCAGCCCGTCGGTGCGCAGGCGGGGATCCCGTGCGAAGTGCTCGATCTGCGGGGCCAGATAATGGGTCGAGTAGACGAACACCGTGCCGCCGGCGGTACGCCGGTTCCAGACGACGTTGCCGGTCTCCCGGTCGGTGCCGAGGGTCGCGCGGACCGAGGCGGGAAAACGGACCCCGATCTCCACCCCGACGTCATGGAGCGGCATGCGCGGCGTACCGGAGATGAGGTCGAGCAGGGACCCCCGGAAGACACTGCCGATCTTCTCTTCCGCGTCCCCGTACACGAACGTGCCTTTCCCCTGCCGGCGAAATACCAGTCCGCGGGCGATGAGCTCGTCCACGGCCTTGCGGATGGTCGCCTTGCTCACCGAGAACTCGGCGACGAGCCGGTCCTCGGTGGGCAGCGCTTCTCCCGCCGGGTAGTCACCCAGGCGAATCCGCTGGTAGATCACCCCGAATACTCGCTGATACAGAGGAGCGGGGGGTGGCGTGTGCTGCATCATTCCCCTAAGAGGTCACGGAGCATTTCAACCCTGCATAGTAACAGCCGGATAAACCGGCATGTGGGTGGATGGAATTCTCTCGGCGGACGTTCCGGAGGAAAGAAGTCCCTTCCGTCCGGAACGCCGGCGTTCTGGTCGTCGGCACAGCCGTTCGGCTACCGCGCCAGCACCCTGACGTCGGACGGCGCGACCGAGAGCCGCACGGAGCCGCCCGTCTCCAGGGGCACGTCCCCCGTCGCCCAGTGCATGACCTCGTGGTCCCGGTCCCCCAGCGTGATGCGGCTGTCGGTGAAGGATCCGTAGAACTCCGAGGTCCGCACCGTCCCCGGCCAGCAGTTCCCGCCGCCGTCGGCGCCGTTGAGGACCGTGCGGTCGGGCCGCCAGACCGCGGCGATCTCCTGCCCGGTGCGCAGGCCGTCCTGTCCGGTGGCGGCCTCGATGTCGCCCAGCGCGGTGGCGACCATGACGCTGCCGTCACCCCGGACGGCCGTGACCGTGCCCTCCACCTCGTTGAGCTTGCCGATGAACCGCGCCACCCTGAGGTTGGCCGGCCTGAGGTAGACCTCGCGCGGAGTGGCGACATGGGCCACGACCCCGTGGTCGATGACGGCGATACGGTCGGCCATCCCGATCGCCTCCTCCTGGTCGTGGGTGACGTAGACCGCGGTGAAGCCCAGGCGTTTCTGCATCTCCCGGATCTCCACGCGCAACTGGTCGCGCACCCGGGCGTCGACGTTGGACAGCGGCTCGTCGAACAGGACGATCCCGGAGTCCTTGACCAGTGCCCGGGCCAGCGCGACGCGCTGCTGCTGGCCGCCGCTGATCTGCGCGGGGTGCTGTTCCGCGAGATGCGCGATGCCCATCATCTCCAGCACGTCCATGACCCGCTCCCGGACCTGCTCCCGGGTCAGGCCCTTGTGGTGGCCCGTGGTCAGCGGGTAGGCGACGTTCTTGAAGATGGTCATGTGCGGCCACAGCGCGTACGACTGGAAGATCATGCTGATGTCGCGCTGCTCGGGCGGGACGAAGACACCGTCCTCGGCGGAGGACAGGATCTTCCCGCGGCTCTCGATGCTTCCGGCGTCGGGCTTCTCCAGACCGGCGATGCACCGCAGGAAGGTGCTCTTCCCGCAGCCGCTGGCACCGAGCAGCACCAGCACCTCGCCCTCGTGGATGTCCAGGGTGGTGTCATCGACGGCGGGCACCGACTCCCCGTCGCTGCGGCGGTACATCTTGCGGACGCCCCTGATCCTGAGCGCCGGCTCCGGAGCGGCCGGTGCCGGAGGGAGCGCGACGGCCTCGCGGGCCGTGACGTCTCCCGTGTCCAGGGATACGACATTCGCCATGACGGCTCTCCTTCTAGGACTGTTGACGGTTTCTGCGTGCCTGCCACATCGAGGTGGCGCTCAGGACCACCGCCACCATCACCATGGAGACGAGGGACACGAAGAGGGCCAGCGCCGCCAGTTCGGCGTATCCGCCGCCACCTTCGAAGATGGCCAGGAGCTGGAAGCCGATCACCGGCGTCCCGGTGCTCGCCAGGAGGGCCGAGGCCTCGACGTCCGCCATGATCCGGACGAAGATCAGGGTCCAGCCGGCGGCCAGGCCCGGCAGCATCAGGGGGAGGTAGACGGACCGGAAGGTGCGTCCCTGCGAGGCCCCGGAGAGCGAGGACGCCTGCCCCAGTTCCTTGCCGACCTGGCCGGCGGCGGCCTCCGAGGTGATGGATGCCTCCGGCATCGCGACCACCAGGAAGCCCATCAGCAGGATCAGGGCGGTGCCGCCGAGGAAGAACGGCTCTCCGGCGAAGGCCAGCACCATGCCCACCGCGACGACGACCGGCGGGATGGCGGCCGGGACCTTGGACACGGCCGCAGCGGCCTTCGCCACGGTGCCCGGGGAATGGACCGACAGCCAGGCGATGCCGCCGCCGATCACGACCGCGACCGTCGCGGTGGCCAGAGCGAACAGGAGGCTGTTCACGATCGCCTGCTGGTTGGCGGGGTCGGTGAGGATCGACCAGAAGGAGCCCAGGCCGAAGTTCTTCCAGGAGGGGTTGCCCCAGTAGCCGTTGAGGGTGACCAGGGTCAGCGCGCCCACGGGGAGGAGCACGGCGCAGAACAGGTAGAGCAGCATCGCCGCCCGAGCCATCCCGCGCAGCCGGCCCAGCGGGATGCGCTCGGTGCCCGATCCCTTGCCGCCCATCACCGCCGTACGGCCGCCGCGCAGGGACCGCTGCTGGAGCAGCCAGATCACGCCCAGCACCACCAGTTCCAGGCTGCTCAGCCCGATCGCGGCACCGGTCTGGGGCGGGTAGGAGGAGGTGAGCAGGTGGACGATCTCCACCGACAGCATCTGGATGCCCGCCGGCTCGGCGAGCACCACCGGTACCGAGAAGACCGCGAAGCCGAACCACACGGCCAGGAAGGCCGCGCTGAGCAGGCTCGGGCGCAGCGCGGGCAGCGTCACCCGGACCAGGGTCGTGAACACACCGGCCCCGCACATCCGGGACTGCTCCTCCAGCCGGGAGTCGAGGTTGCGCAGCCCGGCCGAGACCACCAGGTAGACGAACGGGACCAGGGTGAGGGTGTAGACGCCGATGACGGTGTACCAGGAGTTGGCGCTGAACGGCCCGGAGGTCAGGTTCGCCCCGAACACCCCGTTGGCCACCGCGCGGATGACCTTGTTGACGTATCCGGCGTCCGAGGACATCAGCAGCAGCCAGCCCACCGCCGTCGCGATGCCGGGCATCAGGAAGTTGACGACGGGGAGCACGTCGGTGAGGACGCCCATCCGGGCGTCGGTCCGCTCGTTGAGCCAGGCGAAGGCCGAACCGATGACCAGGGCCAGCGCGACGGAGCTGCCGGTCACGATGAACGTGTCGAGCAGGGTGTCACCCAGTCCGGGCAGGGCCAGGGTCTCGGAGACGGCCGAGAAGGTCAGTGTGCCGTCCACCCACACCAGACCGAGGACGATCCGCACCAGGGGATAGCCGATCAGCAGCGCCACTCCGGCCGCCATCAGCAGGACGACGAGACGGAAGGCGGTGGGGGAGGCTTTGCGGCGTGGAGCGCTCAGGGGGCGCACCGGGACATATGGCGGGCCGGCGGACGCGGGGGTCCGCTCGGCGTCGATGACGGAGTTCTCGCTCATGGTGCCCGCTCACCTGCCGCCGTTGAGGATCTTGGCGACCTCTTCGACCTTGGCGGGCCGGTAGTACTCGAGGTTGGGGTGCAGCAGTTCGAACTCGGTCTCCACCTGGGGCGTGGCTATCGCGCTGTTGGCGCCGTGCAGCGCCTGGCTGGCCTTCTCGGACAGGACGTAGTCGGCGAACAGCTTCTGGGCGTTGGGGTGGCCGGGCTCGGGGTTGAGCGTGTAGGCGAAGGCCGGTCCCGTGGCGCCGGGCTCCGGGAAGACGATGTCGACCGGCGCGCCCTTGGCCTTGGCGTTGTCGATGGCGGCCTTGCTGGCCACGCTCTGGATCGCGTACTGACCGGCGGCCAGCGACTCGGTCAGGCTGACCATGCCGCCGGGGTCGGGGAAGATCTCCTGCTTGCTCAGGCTCTCCAGGAAGCCGTCGACGTGGTCGTCGACGGTGCCGTAGTAGGTGGCGTAGCCGGAGCCGTCCTTGTGCGGGCCGTTCATCTTGCCCTTCCACTTGGGGTCGCCCAGGTCGGCCCAGGTCTTCGGGCGGTCCTGAGGCTTCACCAGGTCGGTGTTGATGCCGATGCCGAGGGCGTCGACGATGTACGGCGTGCCGGCGATCCCCTCGCTGTCGAGGAGCCACTTCTCGGGGTGGTCGGCGGGCAGCATTCCGGCGTCCTTGAAGGACGTGACGAGCCCTTCCTTGAGGGCCGTCTGGATGAACGGGACATCGGCGTGCAGGATGACGTCGGCGGTTTCGGCCGCCGACTTCTTCTCGGTCGCGTACCGCGCCGAGAGGTCGGGGCTGGTCGCTCTGAGGACCTTGACGGAGACTCCCCGGTATTCCTTCTCGAACCCCTTGGCCAGTGCTTCGCACGAGGCGGGGGTGAGGGAACAGTAGAAGACGACCTGGCCCTCCTTCGCGGCTGCGGCCACCAGGGTCTCGCCGGTGGTGGCGACCTCGCCGGCCTTCACCCCGGGCCCGCCTTTTCCGCAGGCGGTAAGCACAGCCAGGGAGGCGAGGACGGCCACGGTGAGCACACCGGTCCGGTGCGGGCGGTACTCCATGTTTCTATACCTCTCGTCGCGAGGCTGTTTCACAGCCGGTGTCGGTCTTTCGGTGCCGCGCCGTGTTCGGGCGTGCTCGTCGCGGAGGACGGAGCCGGCACCATCGCTCGGGGGGCAAGTGGGGGGAGTGG
>NZ_LIQT01000479.1 GCF_001418415.1 Streptomyces hirsutus | reverse complement strand
GGAGCGGCGGCGGTCCGGTCCGCAACCGTCACGATCGATCTCCGGCGACTCGCCCGCGTCCTGGCCCGCCACTCCGATCACGCCTCAGTACGCCAACTGGCCCCACGGCTTGGCACGTTAACGCGCTTCCCGACCTCCTGAAGAAGGGCCTGGTCATGGCCGACGTATTCATCAACTACCGCACGGGGGACGGCGACAAGACCGCCGCCCTGATCGACCAGGAACTGTCGCGCCGCTTCGGCCGAGACCGCATCTTCCGTGCCTCGAAGTCCATCGCCCCTGGCCACGCCTACCCCGACGCCCTGCTGACCAATGTGCGGCGCAGCTCTGTGCTGCTGGCCGTCATCGGGCCGGACTGGACGAACTTCCAGGCCCGGCTGCGCGACCCGGAAGACTGGGTGCGCAAGGAGATCCTGGAGGCGTTCGACTGCGGCATACCACTGATCCCTGTCCTGGACGGCCGCAAGACGAACCGGCTGAACAAGGCGGACCTGCCGGGCGAGCTGGCGCGGCTGGCCGACCTCCAGTCCATACCGTTCGACACGCACGACACCGAGACGNNGCGACCTGGTGGCCGAGCTGGTCCCTGGCCTGCACGACCTGGACCAGGATGCTGCTTCGTCGCCGGCCCCCGCCGCGGTGAGGAACTCGATCGGGGACGTGAGCGGGACGGCCGTACAGAGCCGGGACTTCACCGGAGACGTCGGCGCCACCGTCATCAAGGACTCCCACGGGCCTGTGCACACGGGCCAAGGCAACATCTATCAGAACTCGCGTCACGTGTCGGGCGACCGGCACTTCTCCGGCAACGGGATGACGTACTTCGAGGGCGACCACCACGGCGACATCCGGCACCGGTTCGGCGAGCCGGACCGACGCGAGGACGACGACCGGTGAACGAGCACATCAGCACGCGAGTCGAAAACCCACATGCCCCCATGCACACCGGCAGCGGCGACCTCTACGTCACCATCGGCACTCAGCTGCAGGACCCGGACAGACCCACCTTCCGCCGCCTCGCCGACGACCACCTCACCCGGCTCAAACAAGTGCTGGTCGACCCGGCTGGCATGGGAGCGGCCCGCCACAAGCTGACTGACACCGGCACCGTGATCCTGGACGGCCCTCCGGGCAGCGGTCGCACCTCGGTGGCCCGGGTACTCCTGCGCGAGTACGACCTGGGCACCGGTGTCTTCCACGAACTATTGCCTGACGAGGAAGAGGAGCTTTCCCTCAGTAACCCGGCTCTGGTAGGGACCGGCGACCGGCTGCTGCTCGATCTGTCGGCAGCTACCGCCATCCAGTGGGCCGCAGCCCGGACGGATCTCTCCGCCCTCCGCAAGGCCGTACACGAACAGCACGCGCACC
>NZ_LIQT01000478.1 GCF_001418415.1 Streptomyces hirsutus | reverse complement strand
CGCCGGGGGCGGGGGTTCCGGGTCGTCCAGGTCGGTGCCGGAGACCTGGAGACGGGCCAGGTCCTTGGGCCAGCCGTCCAGCGGGACGGGCGGGAAGACGCGGACCTCCGCCGACTTGCCGGTGACCGTGATGCCGGGCAGGGCCTCCGCGCGGCGCCACTCCGCGCCGCGGGCCCTGCGTACCACCTTGCGGATGCGGGCGTCCTGCCAGTCGCGCATCGCCTGCGCCCACTCGCCCTCGCCCGCCGACCGCTCGTCCGCCAGCACCGTCAGCACCGCGCGGGCCGCCGTCTCCAGCGCGTCCGTGCGGGCCGGGGGAGCCGACCGCTCGATGCGCGCCACCAGGGGCAGCACGAACTGGGGGGCCTCGTCGCGGACGCTGGGCTCGGAACGGAAGGGACTCGCGGCGGCAGGCGCCCGGTCATGGGTCTGATCGCTGTTCACCCCGCCAGTCTGCCAAGCCGTGCCGCGCTTCCGTCAGCCCGAGCAGGCCGTGCGCTGTGCTTCCTGCCTCCCCCAAGTCCTCGACTTCGCTCGGACAGGGGGGACCCCCATGCACGCCGGACACAAGGTGATCCCCTTGTACGACTCCGGGTGCTCCGTGGGCTCCCGGCACAGTACGCACTCCGCGTACGGAGGCCCTTCGGCCTCGGGCGGCCCGGTCGCGTCGATCAGGCAGTAGTCGGTGTCGGTCCCCGTGTCGGTCTCGGCCCCGGTGTCGGTCACGCCTCCAGCGTAGGACCGCGTCCTGCGGAGTGCCGGGGCCCGGTTCCGTCAGCCCGGCAGCGGTGCCGTCGGCACGGTCGCGATCAGGTCGGAGACCTTCACGAAGCGGTAGTCCCGGCGGCGCAGCTCCGGGACGATCGTCCGTACCGCGCGCTCGGTCGCCGGGGCCGCGCTGCGGGTGCAGTGCAGGACGACGACGGAACCCGGGCGCACTCCGTCCAGGACCTGCCGGGCCACCGCGTCGGCGTCCGTGGCGAAGGCGTCGCCGCCGACCACGTCCCACTGCACGGCGGTGACACCGGCCGGGACGAGTGCCTTCAGCGCCTCGCGGTCGTAGCAGCCGCCGGGGAAGCGGAAGTACGGCATCGGGTGGGCCACCCCCACCTCGCGGAAGGCCGTGTACGCCCGTTCCACGTCCGCACGTATCCGGTCCCGGCCGACGGTCGGCAGGCCGTAGCAGTCGTCCGTGAACGCGTAGTGGCTGTACGAGTGGTTGGCGACCTCGAAGAGCGGGTCCCGGCCGATGGAACGGGCCTGGTCCGGGTACTCCTCGGCCCAGCGCCCCGTCATGAACACGGTGGACGGCACCTTCAGCGCGCGCAGGGTGGCGATCAGCCGGGGGTGGTCGAAGCGTTCGCCCGCCGCCGCACGCGGACCCTGGTCGGCGGTCATGTCGGCGTCGAAGGTGAGGGCGAGGGTCTTCCCGGCGCTTCGGGGGGCGTTCTCGAAGACCGGGGTCAGGCCCGCCGGTCCCGGGGCCAGGGTGGGCA
>NZ_LIQT01000477.1 GCF_001418415.1 Streptomyces hirsutus | reverse complement strand
CCCGACCCCGACCCCGCCCGCTCCCGTCCCGTGCAGGGTCCACCGTCAGGGCGAGCTCACGCGCGAAGCCACGGGACCGGACCTCGGCCCGTCCCCTTCTCACACGGAAAGAGCCCCGCCGGTTCAACCGGCGGGGCTCTCGTCTCTGTGCACTCGGCAGGATTCGAACCTGCAACCTTCTGATCCGTAGTCAGATGCTCTATCCGTTAAGCTACGAGTGCCTGTTTTTCAGTTTTCTCGCCGCTCCCGGCCCTTTGCGGGCTCGCTCGCGGCGACAGGAAGAACATTACATGACCGCCGCCGCCATGTGAAATCCGTTTGCCCCACCCCTTGCGACCTGCGGAAACGGCGGCGGAAGGCCGGGTATGCGGCGAAGCCCCGACCGAGTGGGCCGGGGCTTCGCAATCGGTGCGGAGGCGGAGGGATTTGAACCCTCGATGGGCTTTAAGGCCCAAACCGCATTAGCAGTGCGGCGCCATAGACCGGACTAGGCGACGCCTCCGTGCACAACCTTCCGCGCGCGAGCGCGGTTCAAGTGGTGCGTGCCGATGATGACACAGCCGTGCGTGGTGTCACCAATCGCCCCCTACGGTACTAGGCACGACGCCCGCAGAGCAAAGTCCTTCCGACGGCGCGTGGCGGACCCGTCGTCGCCTCACCCCAAGGACGTACGGGCGTACGACCAGCACAGTGGGGGTGGGCCGGGCGGGGCCGGGACCGCGTGGAGGTCCCGCAACGGTTCCGGCCGTGGCGGGGCGGGCCACGACCGGTGTCGGCCGGCGGCGGCGTCACAGCACCGTCACGTTACGTGCGACCTCGGTCTCATCCGGCGTCGCGAGCGCAACCCCAACCCTTAGACTCCCTCCGGTGACACGTTGAGGGCCGGTCGACAAGACGGCCCGACCGGTCGGCACGTCGCGGAACAGGAAGGAAGCGTCTCGTGAGCAGCAGGCCATCCCGAGGCACTGCTCGCCTCGCAGCCATACTGGACGCGCTTCCCGACGCCTTGTTGCTGGTCAACGCCAACGGGACCGTCGTCAACGCCAACACCATCGCCCTCGAGGCCTTCGAGACTCCGGGCACCGCTCTGGTGGGGCGCGGGCTGCTCGACCTGTTGCCGGAGTTCGACTCCAAGCTCATCCCCGGCTCCATGCGCCGGCCCGACCACATCGACCCGCGGGCCCGTACCAAGCCGACGCGGATGGTCGCCCGGCGGACCGACGGGGTCGAGTTCCCGGTCGAGGTCACCAGTGCGAATCTGGAGACCGGTCAGCAGGCCTACGACACTTACGGCTACACCGGCGACGAACTGCTGATGCTCGTCGTACGCGATCTGTCCGGCACCGTGGACACCGAGGCCGAGCTGGCGCGTTCGCAACGGCAGACCGAGATGATCCTGCGGGCCGCCGCCGAGGGCGTCGTCGGGACGGACACCGACGGGCGGATCGTCCTCGTCAACCCGGCCGCCGCCCAGATACTGGGCTACCGGGCCAGCGACCTCGGCGGGCGGGAGCTGCACACCCTCGTCCTCCACTCACGCGCCGACGGCTCCCCCTTCCCCTACGACGAGTCCCCGCTCGCCGACACCCTGCGCTCCGGACGCAAGCACCGGGTACGCGGCCAGGTGCTGTACTCCAAGAGCAACGACAAGGTGTCGGTCGACCTGACGACCGCGCCGGTGCGCGACGGCGACCAGCTCGTCGGCGCCGTCATGACCTTCACCGACCGGCGTCCCTACGACACGCTCGTCAAGGAGAAGGAAGAGGCCGAGCGGCAGCACGCCGAGCAACTGGAGCGGATCGCCGAGGAGCACGCCTCCGAGCTCACCGCCCTGCGCCAGGAGCAGGTCCGTGAGCTGGAGGAACTGCGCGAGGCGCACACCGAGGAACTCGCCGCGAACGAGGAGCGGTACGCCGCGCTCGGCGAGCGGGAGAAGGACCGCTTCGAGGCCCTCGCCGGCCGGCACGAGCAGTTGCTGACCCTGCTCGGGCAGTCGCTGCGGGGCCCGCTGGAGGAACTGCGCCACGACCTGGCCGCACTGGCCGCCGACGACGCCGGGCAGCTGTGGCCGGAGGCCAACCAGGTGCTCCACCACCTGTCGGCCGGCTACTCCCGGATCACCACCCTCATCGACAACGTCCTCGGCTTCCAGCGGCTCGACGCCGGAACGGGCGGCATCACTCGTACGAAGGCGATGCTCGACGCCGTCGTCGCCGCCGGTGTCGACGGGGCCGTGGAACTCATCGGGCCGGGCCGGGTCCAGTTCGCCGTGCACGCGCCGCCCATCGAGGCCGAGGTCGACTCGCGGCTGCTCGCCACCGCCCTCGCGCACCTCGTCGCGGATGTCGCGGGTGTCGACGCCACCGGCAGCAGTCCCGTGTCGGTGGGCGGTTACCTGGACAACACGGTCGTGGTCGCGGCGGCACAGCGCGGCGAGGTCGTACGGATCGAGGTGCGCGGACCGTACAGCGGCGGCGATCCGGTGCACGAGCCGATCGTGCGCGGGATCGTACGGGCGCACGGAGGTGTGCTGCAGACGCACGAGGTGCCGGGCATGAGCGGCAGCGCGTTCGTCCTCGAGGTGCCCATCGGGGCCGGTGCGGGTGCCGTCGCCGCAGCTCAGGCGACCTCCCAGCTCGCACTGCCCGCCGGAGTGCCGACAGGTGGGGCACCAGGCGAGGCATCAGTGCCGGAAGCGGTGCCGGCCGAGGAGGCCGCCGCTGCCGCGGGCGGTCAGCAGGGTTCCGGCGGCGGACGGCGAAGGGCCCGGCGCTCCTCGGTGGACGCCTTCCTGGAGAGCGAGGTGCCGGGGCCTGACGACGGTGCCGGGGCCGGTGCGGAGACCGCGGCGCCCACCGGACGGCGCAGGCGTCGGGCGGCCGCGGTGGCCGCGGAGCCCGTGCAGGTTCCGGCTCAGGCGTCCGGTGAGGACGCGGTGGCGGTGTCCGGCGGGACCGGACGGCGGCGCGGACGGCCTGCCGAGGGCGCGGAGGCCGCTGCCTCTGCCGCCCCGGGTGCGGTCACCGGTGCGCTCGGCTCCGGAGGCGGGGTGTCCGAGGGGGCCGTTGTCACGGCCGCCGAGTCCGCGGCGGGGTCCGCCGCCTCGAACACCGGGCTGGGCGGGACCGTACCGCCGCAGGGCGTACCCGTCCCGGCGGGGGGGCAGCGTGCCCGGCAGGTTTCCGGTGAGCAGCACGCCCTGCCGCCCGCACTGCCGGCGGTGGGCAGTGGGGACGGAACGGCCGGTGCCTCCCAGGGACAGGGCCGGGATCAGACTTCGGGACAACAGGGCCAGACGCAGGAGCAGGGGCAGCAGGCCCAGACGACCGGGCGGCGCCGGCGTGCGCTGGCGGCGGCCACCGAGCGGGCGGCGGCGCAGGAGGCCGCGCCCCGTACGGTGTTCGCCCTGCCGCCCGCCGAGGCGGACCAGGAAGAACAGGCCGAGGCCGTCGAGGCGGTCGGTGCAGTTGGTGCGGTCGGTGCGGTCGGACAGGGCCAGGCGCAGGGCTCGGCGCCCTTGGTGATGCCCGGACCGGCCGCTGCCGGTGACGCGCTGATCGACGGGGGGCGCCATGACGCCGTCCCGCACGACCAGTCCGACGACCACACCCCTCCGCAGCCTCATCCCACCAGCGCCCCGACGGGCCGCCGCCGGCGGGCCGCCGCCCAGGGCACGGCCCCTTCGCCGGTGCAGGCCGCTCAGGTCCGGGCCCAAACCCAAGTGCAGGCACCGGCACAGGTCCAGGTTCCGGGGGGTGCGGCCGGAGGTGCCGCTCAGCCGGTTCCCGTACCGGTGGCGCCGGTGCCGGGGGCCGTCCCGGAGGGTGCTCCCGTACCGCCGCAGGGAACGGCCCTTCCGTCGGCCGTTCCGCCGCAGGGCGTGGCCGGGCAGGGACAGCTGCCTCAGGCACAGGTGCCGGCACCTGCACCGGCGGCCCACGATCAGCTTCAGCCGGCCCCTGCCGGACAGCAGTTGCCCCGGTCGGCAGTGCTGCCGCCCGCTGCGCAGGCGCAGGCTCAGCCCGTCGCTCCGGTGGCTGAACAGCCCGCTTCCGTGGCCCAGCCGCTGCCCGCCGAGGCCATGCCCGGTCAGGGGAATCCGATCCAGGGGACTCCGACCCAGGGCACTCCGTCCGCGCAGCAGCCGTGGCCCGCCGCCGGTGACGCCTCCGGCGCCGGAGCTCCCGTACCGCCGCAGGGTGCTCCCGTTCCGCCGAACGGCATGCCGATGCCGATGCCCGCGCCGGCCACCCCGCTGCCTCCCGAGAACGCGGCGGTACCCCCGCAACGGGTCGCTCAGCCGCTCCCCGTCGAGACGTCGGCTCCGGTGGCTCCCTCGGCTCCGGCGGTCCCGTCGGCTCCCTCAGCTCCCTCAGCTCCCTCAGCTCCCTCAGCTCCCTCAGCTCCGGTGGACCCGAACTCGACCCAGGGGCGTGCGTTCAGCGTGCGCACGCTGGGGCAGGGTGTGCCGTTCACCCGGCAGGCCGCCCAGGTCCAGCAGCCGCTGCCGTCGGCCACGCCTCCCCCGCACCAGCCGGGCGGCTCGGGCCGCCGCCGCAAGCTCGGTACGCCCCCCGACCCGGCCGCGGGCCAGGAGCAGGGCACGCACCCGCACGCGACGGCCGGCTCCGCCCTCACTCAGCGGCAGGCCCAGGCAGCGACCCAGGCCCCTGCCCGCGCCCAGGCACCCGCACGGCCCCAGGTGCCCGCACAGAGCCCACCGCCCCAGCAGTCCCCGCCGCAACCCTCGTCGCAGCCCCAGGCACAGCCCCAGCCTCAGGCGCAGCACTCGATCGCCGGCCAGTCGGGGCAGCCTGGTCAGCCGGGTCAGTCGCGGCTCGGGCCGACGACCGAGGGAACCGGGCGCTCGTACGCGATAGGGGCGCCGGACGCGGACGCGGCCGAGGGACCCGAGCCGCTGGACGGTCCGGGTGGGGCCGTCGAGGTGGCGGACCCTCCGCGTCCGCAGCCGATGGACGACGAACTGCCGCCGGAGCCCCTGGACAACCCGCGCCGGCTGCTGGTGTGGCCCGCGCCGGACGCCGCCACGCAGCAGGCGTTGAGCGACCGCGGCTACCGGCCGGTGATCGTGCACTCGCGCGAGGAGGTCGACGCCCAGATCGCGGCGTTCCCCGCCGCGCTGTTCGTGGACCCGCTGACCGGGCCGATCACCCGTACGGCGCTCCAGTCGCTGCGGACGGCGGCGGTGGCCGCCGAGGTGCCGGTGCTCGTCACGGCCGGGCTGGGGCAGGCATCGCGTGATGCCGCCTACGGCGCCGACCCCGCCGTCCTGCTGAAGGCCCTCGCGCCGCGGGACAGCGAGCAGCATCCGCCGCGGGTGCTGCTGATCGAGGAGCACGCGGAGATCGCGCTCGCGCTGACCGGGACGCTGGAACGGCGGGGAATGCAGGTGGCCCGGGCCGCCGGCGACGCGGACGCCGTGACGCTCGCGGGGCAGTTCCGGCCGAACCTGGTGGTGATGGACCTGATGCAGGTACGCCGTCAGCAGGCCGGGATCGTGGACTGGCTGCGGGCGAACGGGCAGCTCACCCGCACGCCGCTCGTCGTCTACACCGCCACCGTCGACCAGGGGGACCTGCCGCGGCTGGCCTCCGGCGAGACGGTGCTGTTCCTCGCGGAGCGCTCCACGAGCGACGAGGTGCAGGACAGAATCGTCGACCTGCTGGCCCGCATCGGCACCAACTGAGCCGCGCCGCGTCCGTACCGAGGGAACCGCGCCTCCGGGCACACGACGGCGCCCCGCGTACGCCGGCCTGGTGACCGGCGTACGCGGGGCGCGTCACAACACGTCACAACACGTCGGAGGGCATCGGAGCGGGTCAGAGCCGGGTGATGTTCAGCGTGCCCTCGGCGTACTGCCGGCGCAGCACCTTCTTGTCGAACTTGCCGACGCTCGTCTTCGGCACCGACTCGATCACCGTCCAGCGTTCGGGCAGCTGCCACTTGGCGATCCTGCCCTCGCCGGCGAGGAAGTCGCGCAGGGTGTCGAAGTCGGCGGTCGAGCCCTCCCTGAGGACGACCGTGGCCAGCGGGCGCTCGCCCCACTTGTCGTCCGGGACCGCGACGACAGCGGCCTCGGCGACGTCCGGGTGGGACATCAGGGCGTTCTCCAGCTCGACGGAGGAGATCCACTCGCCGCCGGACTTGATGACGTCCTTGGCCCGGTCGGTGAGGGTGAGGAAGCCGTCGGAGGAGATCGTGCCGACGTCGCCGGTCTTCAGCCAGCCGTCCTCACTGAACTTGTCGGCGGGCCGCAGGGGTTCGGCGTCGGTGCCGTTGTAGTAGGCGCCGGCGATCCAGGGGCCGCGCACCTCCAGCTCGCCCGCGGACTCGCCGTCCCAGGGAAGTCGTTCGCCGCCGGGGCCGGTGAGCCGGGCCTCGACACCGGCCGGGAAGCGGCCCTGGGTCAGACGGTAGGCGAACTCCTCGTCGGTGCCCACGGCGTGGGCCGGCGGGCGGGCGACGGTGCCGAGGGGGGAGGTCTCCGTCATGCCCCAGGCGTGGCAGACCCGCATGCCGAGTTCGTCGAACGCCTCCATCAGGGAGGGCGGACAGGCCGAGCCGCCGATGGTGACCTGGGTGAGGGAGGAGACGTCACGCGGCTTGGCCAGCAGTTCGGCCAGCAGTCCCTGCCAGATGGTGGGAACGGCGGCGGCGTGGGTCGGACGCTCGCTTTCGATCATCTCGGCGAGCGGCACGGGCTGCAGGAAGCGGTCCGGCATCAGCATGTTGACGCCGGTCATGAAGGTGGCGTGCGGCAGGCCCCAGGCGTTGACGTGGAACTGGGGGACCACGACCAGCGAGGTGTCCTCTTCGGTCAGGCCCATCGACTGGGCCATGTTGACCTGCATCGAGTGCAGGTAGATCGAACGGTGGCTGTAGACCACGCCCTTGGGGTCCCCGGTCGTGCCCGAGGTGTAGCACATGGCGGCCGCGGCCCGTTCGTCCAGCTCGGGCCAGTCGTAGGCGGTCGGCTTCCCGGCGATCAGGTCCTCGTACTCGTGCACCCGCACCTGTGCCTGCGCCGCGGCGTCGGTCAGCGCGGAGCGGTCCCCGGCTCCGGACACGACGACGTGCTCGAGCGACTTCAGGTGCGGCAGCAGGGGGGCGAGCAGCGGGATCAGCGAACCGTTGACCAGGACCACCCGGTCGGCGGCGTGGTCGACGATCCACACGAGCTGCTCGGGCGGGAGGCGGAGGTTCAGGGTGTGGAGCACCGCGCCCATGGAGGGGATCGCGAAGTACGCCTCGACATGCTCGGCGTTGTTCCACATGAGGGTGGCCACGCGCTCGTCGCCGGACACCCCGAGGTCCTCGCGCAGCGCGTGCGCCAGCTGCGCCGCGCGGGTGCCGATCTCCGCGTAGGAACGGCGGTGCGGCTCGCCGTCGCCGGTCCAGGTGGTCACCTGTGACGTGCCGTGGATCGTCGATCCGTGGGCCAGGATCCTCGAGATCAGCAGCGGTACGTCCTGCATCGTGCTCAGCACGGCGTCCTCCCGGGCGACATTGCCTACGCGGCGGTAACGGATGTGCTGATTCTGCGCACATACCGCGCGGTATGTCACTAGAGGAACGGATGATCGATCACGTATCGCGAAATGACGTTTCGGATCAGGATCGGACAAGCCCCAGCTCAGCGTCGTCCCGCAACTTGCCGAGCGCTCGCGACACGGCCGACTTCACCGTACCCACCGATACGCCCAGCACCTCGGCCGTCTGGACCTCGCTGAGGTCCTCGTAGTACCGCAGGACGACCATGGCGCGCTGTCGCGCGGGCAGCCGCATGATCGCCCGCCACATCGCGTCGCGCAGCGCCTGCTGCTCGGCCGGGTCGTCGGCGGCGTGCACCGGGTCCGGCTCGGGCAGCTCCTCGCAGGCGAACTCGTCCACCTTGCGCTTGCGCCACTGCGACGTCCGGGTGTTCAGCAGCGCCCGGCGCACATAGCCGTCGAGCGCGCGATGGTCCTCGATACGCTCCCAGGCGACATACGTCTTGGCGAGCGCGGTCTGCAGCAGGTCCT
>NZ_LIQT01000476.1 GCF_001418415.1 Streptomyces hirsutus | reverse complement strand
CGGGCCCGGGCCCGCCTTCCGTGGACTGCGGATGCCGAGATCGCGGCCGTCCGCCGCGGCCCTCGTGGGGACGCCAGTGCCCCGTGACCCGGGTCAGCGGTCACGGGGCACTGCGGTGCTCTTCGCTCTACGCGACGTGCCGGGCGGCGAACCCGACGAACTCCGTCCACGCCTCCGGCGTCAGGCTGACCATGGAGCCAGTCGTGTGCTTCGAGTCGCGCACGTACAGGGTGCCGCTCCCGGCAGCTACCTCAACGCACTGACCTCCATCGCCAGCGCTGTAACTGCTCTTGAACCACGCCAAGTCATCGACGTCGGCCCTGGTCTCGTCCCCGCTCATCTCTCTCCCAGCAACTTTTCGATCAACGCAAGCGAGTCTGTCGGAGTGAGGGCCTGCGCGCGCAGGATCCCGTACGTGCGCTCAAGCCCTCGCACTTTCTGTCGCTCTGTGTGGACACGGCTGTCGCCTTGCACTTCCGTGTAGGCGATCCTCCGCTCATCCCTGGTCTCCATCAAGGTGAACGGGCCAGCCAGTCCCGCGTGTTCCTGACGAGCGAGCGGCATCACCTGAATCACCACGTTGCGCTTCTCCGCGAGGAGCATGAGGTGCTCCAGTTGGCCCCGCCAGGTGGTTTTGCCACCAATCGGACGGAGCAGGACAGCCTCCTCGATCACAAAGCTGAGGTGTGGCCCAGGGCGCCGGGTGAAAATCTCCTGCCGTGCCAGTCGCGCTGCAACACGCTGCTCGATGATCGCCTCGTCCAGAAGCGGCTGCCACATGGCGAAGACCGCCCGCGCGTACTCCTCCGTCTGTAACAGGCCATTGACCAGGTGGGTGTCGTACAGGTGGATTTCAACCGCCTCGCCCTCCAACCTGGCCGCATCCCGAAAGAACGCCGGATACTGAGCCCGAGCCACCTCCTCCTTCCCTGCCTTCAACAACCCACCCGCGTCCAGCAGTTCATCCGCCTTGTCGATGAACCTCGACGGCGGAATCCGCCTACCCTGCTCAAAGCTGGCGATCGTCGAAGCCGAGTACCCCGTCCGGCTCCCCAGCTCCGCCCGGTCCAGCCCCGCCCGCTCCCTGCACAGCTTCAGTTGCCGTCCGAAGACGTGCAGGATGCCCGCACCGGCCTCCTGCTCCTGGCCGTCCACCTGCTGCCGCTGTTCCTCCACGCCCGGCACCTCCCGTACGCACTCACCGCCGAACACCCCGCACACTCATCGCGTACGCAACCAACCCGCCCCGCAGGAGCCCCGTCACGGATCACCCCATGTACAAGCCCCGCCTCAACGACGTACAGCCACCGCCGGTCAGCGCGTCACGCCTGGTCAACGCTACGCACAGTTCGCCACCGTTACCCCATGAAGTCAGCAACTCCCCCGCAAAGGCGTACGCCCCAGCCGACCCACACGTTTGCGATGCAGTTCACCTCAACCCCGCGTGGCGCGCGCCTCGCCCGCCGACTGGTCTCGCACCGCCTGGACGCGTGGGGCCACCCGTACGCCTCACCGGTGAACGAGACGGTCACGCTGATCGCCGCGGAACTCACCGCGAACGCGGTCCAGCACGGACACGTACCGGGCCGCGACTTCCACCTCCGCCTCACCGAGGTGGAGGACGGCACGCTGCGCATCGAGGTCACGGACACCCGCACGGAGAGACGACCGGTCGCCGGAACACCGGCCCCGGACGGCGAGTCGGGCCGGGGCCTGCTCTTGGTGGACGCCCTAGCCGACGACTGGGGCGTCCTGCCCCGCCCCGCCGGCCCCGACAAGACCGTATGGGCGGAGTGCCACGCCCCGTCGGACCCTCCCGCGCTCAGCCCAGGCCCGCGGCGGACAAAAGGGCCTTCCCCCACGCTCCCAGGGGACCCGGCCAGTCAAGGGGCGTGAAGAAAGCCGCGACGAGAAGGAGCGGGGCTGCCACGAGCATGCATCTGACGCATGCGTCACCGGCCTTCTGCTCCGAAGACCTGCTCAGCAGCCCGATGGCCATGAACGCCACGCACACCGCAGCCAGCATGCACACGACGACACCCAGAATCACCGTGAAGGCGGTGAAAGCCGCCAGTCGTGAGGGGGACGTATCGGTCGCGTAGGCGGCCCGGTTGGCCGTTACGGCGATCATCGGAATCCACGGCGGCAGCATGCAGACCACGAACACCGAGCCGATGCGCAGCCGGCGGGGCGGGCCGGGCCAAAGCGGCCTCTCCGCCAGCAGCGCTCTCGCCACAAGGCCACCCTGTACGGGCTTGCTGCCCGGGAGGCCGACCGCCGCTTCCGGAGCCGGCTGCTCGTCCGCCGTGGGGCGGCTCGCCCACTCCCCCTCGACCACCTGCGCGGTGTCCCCGTCGATCTCCTCGCCGAGCTGCCGCAGTTCCTCGCGCACCGCGCCGAGTTCGGCCTCCGCCCGTTCCATGAGCTCGGAGAACTGCTCGGTGTCCTGCCGCTCCTGCGACAGACCGGGGCGAGCGGGGAGAGAAGCGGCCTCCCGTTCCTGTTCGTCGTCCCGTTCGACCTCCCGGCGCCGACGCGCCAACTCCTCCTGCGCCTGGGCCAGCAGTGCCTCGGCCCTGGCGCGTTCCTCCTCGGCCTGCCGCATCGTCGACCGGGCCCGCATGACGCGCAGCTCGGCGTCCTTCAGCTTCTCGGCGAACTCGGCCCGCGCCTCGGCACGCCCTTCGGCTTTGGCCCGTCCGACCTTCTCCTCCAGCTCCCGGCAGCGCGCCGCCCACTCGCCGATCGCGCGGGTCAGCACCTGGACGACGACATCGGCCCGCTGACGTGCCTCATGGGCGGTCCGGCTGCGGTCCTCGGCGATGTGAATGTGGGTCACGTACTGGTCCGCGCCGGCCTGGTACACCTGCCCGTTGTCCGAGGCACGGCCCCACGTCTCCACACGGCCGCGCGCCTCGCCGTCGTCCCGTTCTCTCATCGCCCGGTGATGTGCTGGTCCCGGCCCGCCTGGTAAACGCGGCCGTTGCCCTCCGCCCGCGCCTCCATGCGCACATCGCCGCGGATCTCCTGCCCGCCGGCCGCCCTCTGCCGCCACCCTTCCACGAGGTCCCGCAGCTCGTCGGCGGCCTCCGGATGCTCACCGAGCAGCGCGGCGAACCGCCCGACCCACTGCCCCTCCAACCGCCCGGCGGGATCGGTCCCGTCCCCCTCGCCCGCGTCGAGCGCGGCCGTCCGGGACGCCTCCAGCTCCCGCCCGACCTCCTCGGCGGCCTGCGGACGGAAGCGCCGCCAGACGGTCACCACCCCGTCCCGCGTCTGCTGCCACCCCTCACCGACGAGCAGCCCCACCAGGGTCGTACCGGCGGTACCGGCCAGTGTGAGCAGATAGGGATCCACCGAAGCCCCCCGAGCCTTCCGATTCACCGGGAGGCGTGCGTTCCCCCCGGCCGCAACGATGTTCCCACCGTAGCCCAACGGTCGCTGAGAGTGGCTTCGTTGCCCCCGCCCCGTGGAGACGGCCGATCAGACGCTGCCCGGGACGGCCGGGGTGGACGGCAGGGGGACAGCGCCGGTCGCTCCGCTTCGTCCTGCGCCGACGCGACCAGGAGTCAAGGCCCGCGCAGGCATGCGGTGCGGCGGTCGTCGCCGCGCCACGGGCCCACATGACCACTACTCGCCGGCTGACACCGCCGGCGCTGCCGGCGCTCAGCCGGATCGCCGCCGGGCCGTCTCCACGGCCCGGCGAAACAGCGCCTCGGCGGCCGTGACCGCCCGGACGAGATCGTCCGGGCGCCGCGTCAGGCCTTCTGTCAGCGCGTCCACGTCGGTCAGCCCCGCCCGCTCGACCAGCCCCTTCTCATTCGTCACCCACTCCCCGCGCGCCGCCGTCACCGCGTGCGCGGTCTGGGTCGCGGCGACGGCGATGGCCCCGGCGACCTGGGTGACGGCCCCCTTGGGGGCGTGGCCGGCCTTGGCGTAGGCGAGGGTGGCGGTGGCCGTGCCGTACCAGCGGGGCGGGGCGGTCTCGCGCAGAGCCGGTGGGTAGACGGCGGGGTGGGGCAGTTCACCGCGCAGCACCTTGTTGATCGCGAGTTCCGCGACGAGCAGATATGTCGGGATGCCCGCGAGGTGGAACATCAGCGGCTCGACGCGGAAGCGGCCCTGCTCCGCCTCGGCCAGTTCGTGTTCGACGACGTCGAGGTCGCGGTAGTGGACGTCGACCCGGCGCCCGTCGATGGTCAGCCAGGCACCGCCGTTGAACACGCCGCCGCCCCAGCCTCCGATGTCGGACACCTCGCCCTCCCAGCCGACCGCGCGCAGGTCGTCGGGGTCGAAGGCGCCCTCGCCCCGGTAGTGGACCGCCAGGTCCCAGTCGCTGTCGGGCCGTTCGGTGCCCTGCGCACGTGAGCCGCCGAGGGTGACGGCACGGACGCCGGGGAGGGCGGCGAGCCGGTCGGCGGTCGTGTCGAGGAAGGCCTGGTCCGGGAGGGAGGGCAC
Source organism: Streptomyces hirsutus (assembly GCF_001418415.1). Classification (GTDB taxonomy): domain Bacteria; phylum Actinomycetota; class Actinomycetes; order Streptomycetales; family Streptomycetaceae; genus Streptomyces; species Streptomyces hirsutus. Next base: position 14,021 of record NZ_LIQT01000476.1, on the reverse strand, counting down.
GGCTGCGGCTCCTGGCAGGGGGGCGGAGGAGGTAGGCGGCGGTCGGGTGGAAAGGCTACGGAGGTCGGCCCGGCGGGGGCGAGCGAAATAGGGGTGCGGTGACGCCTCTGGGACCGCATGCTCGGGTGGTCGTCCTTCGCCTTCCTTGGAAGATCGGAGCCCGTGTGATCCGGCGCGTCACCGTCCCCAGTCTGTTCCCGCCCCCCACGTACTCCCACGTCTCCGTCGTCGAGGCGGGCACCGGGCTGGCGTTCCTCGCCGGGTCGGTTCCGCTCGACGCCGACGGGAGGCTCGTCGGGGAGGGGGACCCGGTGCGGCAGGCCGGGCAGGTGCTGGTCAACCTCGAGGAGCAGTTGCGTGCAGTGGGAAGCGATCTGACGCAGGTCGTGTCGACGGACGTGTACGTCGTGAGCGGTGAGCCCGCCGTGCTCTCCGCCGTGTGGGACGTCGTCGAAGCGTCCGGGCTGAGTACCGGGCCGCACTCGTCGACCCTGCTCGGTGTGGCCTGCCTCGGTTACCCCGGGCAGCTCGTCGAGATCACCGCGACGGCCGTCGTACCGGACGCGGCGGCGAATTCATGATCATCGACGACCGGACGGTGAATCTGCGCCGGGCCCTCCCCGCCGACGCCGCCCCCGCGGCCGACGTCTGGTTGCGGTCGTTCGCCGCGGCCCTGCCGGGCGTGGTCCGGCCCCGCTCCGACGACGAGGTGCACGGCTACTTCCGTCAGGTCCTCGTGCCGCTGCGCGAGACATGGGTGGCGGAGGCGGAGGGCGGGGGCGTCGTCGGTGTGATGGTGCTGGAGGACGAGGAGCTGGCGCAGCTGTACCTCGCCCCCGAGTGGCGCGGGCGCGGGCTGGGCGACCGGTTCGTCGCACTGGCCAAGGAGCGCAGGCCCGGGGGCCTTTCGCTGTGGACCTTCCAGGTCAACGGGCCCGCGCACCGCTTCTACGAGCGGCACGGTTTCGAGGCCGTCGAGTGGACCGACGGGAGCCGGAACGAGGCGCGGGAGCCGGACATGCGGTTCGTGTGGCGGCCGTAGAGCGGACGTAGGGCGGACGTGGGGCTGCCGCCTGTGGGACACCCGCCGCGCGCGTACGCGTCAGGCCTCGGCGCGCGCGTACCTGTCCGTCGCCGCCACCAGGATGTCGTCCCCGACGGCTCCGGCGTCGTGGCCGGCCTCGTCGACGACCGTCAGCTCGGCGTCCGGCCAGGCGTGCTGGAGCCGCCAGACGATGCCGAGCAGATTGCCGAGGTCGAGGCTGCCCTGGACCAGGGTGCCGGGGATGCCCTTCAGCAGATGCGCGTCGCGGAGGACCACGCCCTCGTCGTTGCCCTCTCCGAGGAAGTGGTCGTTGCCCCAGTAGTGGGTGACGGTGCGGGCGAAGCCCCTGCGGAACACCGGGTCCTGGAAGCGCGCGACCGAGCCCGGCGGCGCGGGGATGATCGCCGTCTCCCAGTCGGTCCAAGCCCGCGCGGCCCGTTCCCGGACCTCCGGATCGGGGGACTCGAGCAGCCTGTTGCAGGCGGCGGCGAGGTTGCCGTCGCGTTCGTCGGCGGGAAGTTCGCCGAGGAAGCGTTCGAAGGCCTCCGGGAAGATCTTCCCCAGCCCACGGGTCAGGAGGGCCACCTCGGGGTTGGAGCCCGTGGCCACCCCGGTCAGCACCAGCTCGGTCACCACCCCGGGGTGCGTCTGCGCGTACCGCAGTCCCAGCACCGACCCCCAGGACACCCCCCACACCAGCCACCGCTCGATGCCCAGGTGGGCGCGCAGCCGCTCCAGGTCGGCCATGAGGTGGGCGGTCGTGTTCACGCTCATGTCGGTGGCGTGGTCGGCCGCGCTCGGTGTCGACCGTCCGGCGCCGCGCTGGTCGAGGAGCACTGTGCGGTACGCGGCGGGGTCGAAGAAGCGGCGGAGGCCGGGGCTCGCGCGGCTGCCCGGGCCGCCGTGCAGCACCAGCGCGGGCTTGCCGTGCGGGTTCCCGCAGGTCTCCCAGTACACGTGGTTGCCGTCGCCGACGTCGAGCATGCCGTGGTCGTACGGTTCGATGTGCGGGTAGAGGCCCATCGGGACACCGTAGTGCTCGTGTCGCGAGGGCTCCTCTCATTTCCGGGTGGGTGCTCCCGCCGCTTCGGCCGCCGTGCGCAGCACCTCCCGCAGCATGGCGGGGGTGAGCTTGCCGGTGAAGGTGTTGCGCTGGCTGACGTGGAAGCAGCCGAAGAGGTGCAGGTCGTCGCCTTCCGGAGCGGGAAGCGTGACACGGGTGCCGTGGGCGAAGGCCGGGCGGGGGCGGGGTACGGTCCAGCCCGCCTCGGCGAACGCGGGCAGGGCGGCCTGCCATCCGAAGGCGCCGAGGACGAGCGCGGCCCGCACCGTCGGCCGCAGGAGCCGCAGCTCCTGGAGCAGCCAGGGCCGGCAGGTGTCCCGTTCCGCGGGGGTCGGTCTGTTGGCGGGCGGGGCGCAGTGCACGGGCGAGGTGACGCGTACGCCGTACAGTTCCAGGCCGTCCTCCGCATGTGCGGAGGTGGGCTGCGAGGCGAGCCCGACGTCGTACAGCGCCTCGTACAGCACGTCTCCGGAACGGTCTCCGGTGAACATCCGCCCGGTGCGGTTGCCGCCGTGCGCTGCGGGCGCCAGTCCGACGATCAGCAGCCGGGCGTCCGGCGGCCCGAATCCCGGCACCGGCCGTCCCCAGTACGTCCAGTCGGCGAACGCGGCGCGTTTGGTACGGGCGACCTCCTCCCGCCAGTCCACCAGCCGTGGACAGGCACGACAGCCGGCGATACGCCGGTCGAGAGCGGGGAGGCTCGGCACGTCGTGGACGCCGGAGGGGGCGGAGGAATCGGGGAGGCCGCTGGGGTCCATGGTTCCACGGTAGGGCGGGCCGTCCCGGAGCGTTAAAGTCGGGAGCATGGCTACTGAGGGTGCCGAGTACGGCAGGACACGGGGTGGCGAAGACACCGCGGAGGGGGCGGGCCCCGTGCGGGAAACCGCTCCCGCGCCGGAGTCCGCGGGCACTGTCCCGGACCCGGGAACCGCCGCCGCCGTGGCCGCTGCCGAGGCCGCCGGACCGCAGAGCGGCGAGAGGATCCGGACCGACAGCTGGATCTGGGCCGTACGCCTGGTCAAGACCCGTTCCCTCGGCGGCGCCGCCTGCCGGGGCGGTCATGTGCGGGTGAACGGTGAGCGGGTGAAGCCCGCGCACGCGCTGCGCGTCGGCGACGAGGTGCGTCTGCGGCACGAGGGACGGGAACGGGTCGTCGTCGTCAAGCGTCTGATCCGCAAGCGGGTGGGCGCCCCGGTCGCGGTCCAGTGCTACATCGACAATTCCCCGCCGCCCCCGCCCCGCGACGCCGTCGCCCCGGCCGGTATCCGGGACCGCGGCGCGGGCCGTCCGACCAAGCGCGACCGCCGCGAGCTGGAACGCCTCCGCGGCCTGGGCGGCCCAGGGGGCCTGAGCGGCCCTGACCTCCCCGGCGCCCTCGAAGGATCCGACGCACCGGCCGGGCCCGGCGGCCGTGGCCGGCGACCGGCCTCGAAGAAACGGCAGCGGCCCTGAACGACCGGCTACGCCCGGTGCCGGGACGGTCCCTGGGCCGGGCCGAACCCGGTGGTGCCCCGGACACCACTCCGAGGCACCACCCCGGCGGGCGCTCCGGCCCTGCCGGGACCGAGCCGTGGCACCGGGCCGAGCCGCACCGCTCTCCTCACCCCTGACGGCGCACCAGCCGCAGCAGCTCCGCGTTGTGCTCCCGTCGCACCCGGGCGATGAGCACGAGCGGCACCAGCAGAATGACCGGGGTCACCGCGTACTGGCCGTCGAGGACGACGATCTGCACCACGAACGCCCCCGCCATCAGCGCGCTCAGCCCGATCGCGGCCGCCGACTGCAGCACCGGGACCAGCAGGCCGATCGCACCCGCGAGTTCCAGCGCGCCGATGGCGTACATCCCCGCGCTGCCCCAGCCCATGTCGTCGAAGGACTCGACGGCCGACGCGTGCGCGATGAGCTTGGGCAGGGCACTCGCGAGGGCGAAGAAGAGCGCGAGCACCACCTGCACGGTGCGCAGTGCGATGCCGGCCCACCGCCCGCGGGCGGACACGGGTGCGGGCACGGAAGCGGCGGATACGACAGGGGCGGTGTGCTCGGGCATGGTGTCTCCTGCGGGAAGCGGTCGGTGTCGCTGTCGTAGAGGTAGACCACCCCTCGCCCGCGAACTCATCGCCGCCCGGGCGGAACTCCCGGTTTTCCGCTCAGCCCCCGGTCGCCACCGCCCTCACCCACATCCCGTCCTCCGTCAGGTACCGGTCCACCCGCAGGCCCTCCTCCCCCAGCGCCTCCTCGAACTGCTCCTTCGTCAGCGGCCGCGACCGGAACGTCTGTGTCCATACCGCGTCCGGGAACACGTACTCCGCGTGCACCGCGTCGACCCCGTCGCCGACCGGCTCGACCGACACGATCCGCACGGTGAAGCCCGCCGGGTCCACCCGCTCGCGCGGCACGTTCGTGTGGTAGTCCTCGCCCTCCCGCTGGATCAGTACGCACCCTCCCTCCGCCAGATGCCGCACGCAGGCGCGCAGCAGTCCCCGCCGCACCTCCGCGTCGCCCGCGTGCACCAGGAACGACGCGAGCAGCACCACGTCGAACGTCTCGTCCAGCCGCAGCCTCTCGACGGGACCGCATATGGTTCGCGCCCCGCGGACGCGCTCCAGCATCTCGGCGGACTCGTCCACGGCCGTGACCCCGAATCCGCGCTCCAGCAGCGCGTGGGTCATCCTGCCCACGCCGCTGCCCAGCTCCAGGACGCTCGCGCCCTTCGGCACCGCGGCGGCGATGATGTCCGGCTCGTCCCCGACGGGCAGCCGCGAGTACAGCTCCACCGCGCAGCCGTCCGGGGTGATCGCCCCGGGCCCCGTCCCCTCGTGTCCCTCACGCATTTTCAGCTTCATGCCCGTCCAACGGACCGGATCCGCAAGCCCGTTCCCATGCTTCCCTGGTTTCACCCGACCGAGTGACGGCACCCCGCAAGGAGAGGTCGGCGGCCGTTTCCCGCGGCCCGGCGTACGGTGGAGACAGGTGGGGTGATGACGGAATGCGTACGGGCAGTGAGCCGAGGACCGCGCGCAGTGCGCTGCGCATGCGGTTCTGGCTGAGCGTGTGGGGCGAGGTCTGGACGGTCTTCGGGACGGTGGCGTTCGCGGTCTCCGGGTACCCGGGCTGGGCGCTCGTCTGCGGGCTGCTGTGGCTGGTCGTCACCGTCGACCTGATCGTGGTCGTCCGGCACCTGCGTCAGGGCTCGCACTACCAGCCGGGCCGCGACGTGCCACCGTACGAACCGCCCCGGGACGCGATGTGACCGTCGAAGAACGGCCTGTCGCCCTGGGACGGCAGGCACCGTGACCGGGTCCGGGCGGGGTCCTCCCGGAGGCCCGGCCGTCCTCACCCTGCCGCCTCGGGCGTGGTCGAATCAGTCGTCGAACCGTGCGGCCTTCAGGTACTCCGGGTTCGGGTCCAGGGCGGCGGCCAGCCGGAAGTGGCGCCTGGCGGGGTCGGGCCGGCTCTGCCGCTGGTAGGTGCGGGCGAGCGCGAAGTGCGCGAAGGCGTTGTCCGGCTCGCGCTCCAGGACGATGGAGAACTCGAGCTCCGCCGGACGCAGCTGGGCCGCCGCGAAGAAAGCACGCGCGCGCAGCAGCCGCGCGGCCGTGTTCTCCGGATAGGCGTCGATGACCCCGTCGAGCAGCTTCACCGCACCCCGCGGGTCCCGCGAGGCGAGCAGTTGCTCGGCGGCACGGAAGTCGATGACATGCGTCTCCGGCGTACGTCCGGTCGAACCACTGCTCTCGGGCACAGCTGCATCCTTCCCTTGCCGAACCGGTTCAACGCCCCGGCCGGGAACCCCTATTCCCGCGCGGGCCGTCGGTCCGCCCCCGCCCGGCGTACGAGCTCGGCCCCTATGTCCTTCACCCTCCGCGTCAGCTCGTCCAGGGACACGTCGTTGTCGATGACGATGTCCGCGATCTTCCGGCGCTGCTCGCGCGTCGCCTGGGCGGCCATCCGCGCGCGGGCGTCCTCCTCGCTCATGCCGCGCCGGCCGACGAGCCGCTCGAGCTGGGTCTCGGTACTCGCGTCGACCACGATCACGAGGTCGTAGAGGGAGGCGAGGCCGTTCTCCGTGAGGAGGGGCACGTCGTGGACGACGACGGCGTCCTCGGCGGCGGCTTCCTCCAGCTCCCGGGAGCGGGCGCCCACCAGGGGGTGCACGATCGAGTTGAGGAGGGCGAGCTTCTCCTTGTCGGCGAAGACGATCGCGCCGAGCCTCGGCCGGTCCAGGCTGCCGTCCTCGGTGAGGATCTCCTCGCCGAAGGCCTCCACGACCGCCGTGAGACCGGGTGTCCCCGGTGCGACGACCTCGCGTGCGATGCGGTCCGCGTCGATCAGTACGGCGCCGCACTCGACGAGCAGCCGAGACACCTCGCTCTTGCCTGCGCCGATCCCGCCGGTCAGTCCCACCGTCAGCATGTCCGAAAGCTTAGGGCCTGTCGTCGGCGGCGCCCCGGGCGGGACCGGTAGGTGCTGCCGGGACGGCCGGGGATCCCGGCCGTCCCGGCCGTCTCAGACGTCGCCTTCGCGCTCCGCCAGGAACCGCTCGAACTCGAGCCCGATCTCGTCCGCCGACGGGATCTCCACCGGCTCGGCGAGCATGTTGCCCCGGGTTTCGGCACCCGCGGCGGCGTCGTACTGGTGCTCGAGGCCCTGGATGAGGGCCGTGAGTTCCTCGTCGCCCTCCTGCACCTGGCGGTCGATCTCGGTCTGGGTGCGGTGGGCGTCGGTGCGCAGGGAGTGCGCCACGCCGGGCAGGACCAGGCCGGTGGCGGCCGTGATGGTCTCCAGGACGGTCAGTGCCGCGTCCGGGTACGCGGAGCGGGCGATGTAGTGCGGCACATGGGCGGCGACTCCGAGCACGTCGTGTCCGGCCTGCATGAGCCGGTACTCGACGAGGGCCTCGACGCTGCCGGGCACCTGCGCCTCCTCGAAGGGGCTGCTGTGGGCCGGGACGAGGTCGGTGCGGTTGCCGTGCGGGGTGATGCCCACGGGGCGGGTGTGCGGGACGCCCATGGGGATGCCGTGGAAGTTCACCGCCAGGCGGACGCCGAGCCGCTCCACGATCTGCCGCACCGCGGCGGCGAACCTCTCCCACTCCACATCCGGCTCCGGCCCGGACAGCAGCAGGAACGGCGCTCCGGTGGCGTCCTGGACCAGCCGCACCTCGAGCGCGGGCACCTCGTAGTCGGTCCAGCGGTCGCGGGTGAAGGTCAGCAGAGGGCGACGGGCCCGGTAGTCGACGAGCCGGTCGTGGTCGAACCGGGCGACGACCTGATGGGGCAGCGAGTCGAGCAGTCGCTCGGCGATCTGCTCGCCGGTCTCGCCCGCGTCGATGTATCCGTCGAAGTGGTAGAGCATGACAAGCCCGGCCGATTCCTGGGCGAGCGCCATGTCGACGACAGCCAGCCCCTTCGGCTCCCATGCGTACAAACCCTGCGGATCAAGCACAGTGACCGCCCCTCCTCGTGTTTCCTAGTGGACAACGTGGCACGCGGCACCGGCATTCCCGGCGTCCGTCCTCGAACGCCCCTGCTCTCACGGGACTTCACCTGGGGCGCCGTCCTCCCACGGCCGGCTCGGGCACCGTGACCGGCCGGCCGGGCGGCTTCCCGGCCGGCCGGCTCACCGGACCGGGACGTGCCGAGGGCCCGCACCCCGGTGGGGTGCGGGCCCTCGGCCCAAGAGCTCGCGCTCAGTGGTTACCGCTCAGCGTGCCGCGGTTCAGCTCTGGCCGCCGGCCAGCTTCTCGCGCAGCGCGGCCAGCGCCTCGTCCGAAGCCAGGGCGCCGGAGGTGTCGCCGCCCTCGGAGGAGTACGAGCCGCCGCCACCACCGGAGGCAGCCGGAGCCGCACCCGCGGTGTCGACACCCTCGGCAGCGGCCTTCTCGTCCGCCTCGCGGGACTTGATGACCTGCGCCTGGTGCTGCTCGAAGCGGTTCTGCGCCTCGGCGTACTGGGTCTCCCACGCCTCCCGCTGGGTCTCGTAGCCCTCGAGCCAGTCGTTGGTCTCGGGGTCGAAGCCCTCGGGGTAGATGTAGTTGCCCTGATCGTCGTAGGACGCGGCCATGCCGTACAGGGTCGGGTCGAACTCGACCGCCGACGGGTCGGCACCGAAGGCCTCGTTGGCCTGCTTCAGCGAGAGGCTGATGCGGCGGCGCTCGAGGTCGATGTCGATGACCTTGACGAAGATCTCGTCGTTGACCTGGACGACCTGCTCCGGGATCTCCACGTGGCGCTCGGCCAGCTCGGAGATGTGGACCAGACCCTCGATGCCCTCGTCCACGCGGACGAACGCACCGAACGGAACCAGCTTCGTGACCTTGCCGGGCACGACCTGGCCGATCTGGTGGGTGCGGGCGAACTGCTGCCACGGGTCTTCCTGCGTCGCCTTCAGCGACAGGGAGACACGCTCGCGGTCCATGTCCACGTCGAGGACCTCGACGGTGACTTCCTGACCGACCTCGACGACCTCGGAGGGGTGGTCGATGTGCTTCCAGGACAGCTCGGACACGTGCACCAGGCCGTCGACGCCACCCAGGTCCACGAAGGCACCGAAGTTGACGATCGAGGAGACGACGCCGGAACGGACCTGACCCTTCTGGAGGGTGGTGAGGAACGTCTGGCGGACCTCGGACTGGGTCTGCTCCAGCCAGGCACGGCGGGACAGGACCACGTTGTTGCGGTTCTTGTCCAGCTCGATGATCTTCGCCTCGAGCTCCTTGCCCACGTAGGGCTGGAGGTCGCGGACGCGGCGCATCTCGACCAGGGAGGCCGGGAGGAAGCCACGGAGGCCGATGTCGAGGATGAGACCACCCTTGACGACCTCGATGACGGTACCGGTGACGATGCCGTCCTCTTCCTTGATCTTCTCGATGGTGCCCCAGGCGCGCTCGTACTGGGCGCGCTTCTTCGAGAGGATCAGGCGGCCTTCCTTGTCCTCCTTCTGGAGAACAAGGGCTTCGATCTCGTCACCGACGGCGACGACCTCGTTGGGGTCGACGTCGTGCTTGATCGAGAGCTCGCGGCTCGGGATGACACCTTCGGTCTTGTAACCGATGTCGAGCAGGACCTCGTCCCGGTCGACCTTCACGATGACGCCGTCGACGATGTCGCCGTCGTTGAAGTACTTGATCGTCTCGTCGATCGCGGCGAGGAAGGCTTCCTCGTTACCGATGTCGTTGACCGCAACCTGCGGGGTGGTGGCGGTGGTCTCGGTGCTGCTCGTCATGTGGGAAAGGGCTCCGGTACGGACAGTGAGTCGTAGGTACTGCTACGCCGGAGCCCGTTTCGCTCTGCAGAAGCCGGACAGCCTGGGAAGCGCCGTTCCAGACACCGGAGTGCCCGGTGGCGCCTCGACAACCGAGGGGACATACAACAGATGCGAGCGCAGCCTGCTACGTCTGAGGTGCGCAGGCTCGCAGCGCAACTTGTAGCATACGGGTGCAGCCGGGCAGGGTCAATGCGCGAAGCCCCCCACCCGGGGCGGATCGCCGCATAACCGGCACAATTCCCCCGTCCGGGGGTAGAGCCGCACGTCAGATGCCACCTCGAGGCCACGCGGAACCCGCACCGCAGGACACCGCGCCCCCTGTGGCGACAGCCGGGGCGACTGGACGGAAGAGTACGACGATGGAGCCGATCATCCAAGAGTCCGAAGGTCCCGAACCCGAGGCGACCCGACGGGACGCCGGCATCACCGAGAGCGCCCGCGCCAACCGGGGCTGGTGGGACCGCAACGCCGACGAGTACCAGGTCGAGCACGGCACGTTCCTCGGCGACGACCGCTTCGTGTGGTGCCCCGAGGGACTGGACGAGGTGGAGGCCGAGCTGCTCGGCCCGCCGGAGGACCTGAAGGACCGCGCCGTCCTGGAGCTCGGCGCCGGCGCGGCCCAGTGCTCGCGCTGGCTGGCCGCGCAGGGCGCGCGCCCGGTGGCCCTGGACATCTCGCACCGGCAACTGCAGCACGCGCTGCGCATCGGGGGCGCGTTCCCGCTGGTGTGCGCGGACGCGGGCGTGCTGCCGTTCGCGGACGGTTCCTTCGACCTGGCCTGCTCGGCGTACGGGGCGCTGCCCTTCGTCGCCGACCCGCGGCTCGTGCTGCGCGAGGTGCACCGGGTGCTGCGGCCCGGCGGCCGGTTCGTCTTCTCCGTCACGCATCCCATCCGGTGGGCGTTCCCGGACGAGCCCGGTCCGGAGGGGCTGAGCGTCTCCGGGTCGTACTTCGACCGCACGCCCTACGTGGAGGAGGACGAGCAGGGCCGCGCGGTGTACGTCGAGCACCACAGGACGCTGGGCGACCGGGTCCGCGACGTCGCCGCCTCGGGCTTCCGGCTGGTGGACCTGGTGGAGCCGCAGTGGCCGGAGTGGAACACCTCGGAATGGGGCGGCTGGTCCCCGCTGCGCGGCCGTCTGATCCCGGGAACGGCGATCTTCGTGTGCGTACGGGACTGAGGGCGTGATCCGTCACGACGCTCTGGAGTCCCTCCCCGTACGCGAAGCGCTCCCCCCTCTGACCGACGCCCTCCAGGAGCGCGGCACCGCCGTGCTCGTCGCCCCGCCCGGCACCGGGAAGACGACCCTGGTGCCGCTGGTGCTGGCGGGGCTGATCGGCGACGGTCCCGCGCGGCGGGTCGTGGTCGCCGAGCCCCGGCGGATCGCGGCACGGGCGGCGGCCCGGCGGATGGCCTGGCTGCTGGGCGAGAAGCCCGGCGAGTCGGTCGGCTTCACGGTGCGCGGGGAGCGGGTGACCGGTCGGCACACGCGCGTGGAGGTCGTCACGACCGGTGTGCTCCTTCAGCGGCTGCAGCGCGACCAGGAACTGACCGGTGTGGATGTCGTGGTGCTCGACGAGTGCCACGAGCGGCATCTGGACGCGGACACGGCCGCGGCGTTCCTGTGGGACGTGCGCGAGACGCTGCGTCCGGAGCTGCGTCTGGTGGCCGCGTCGGCGACCACCGACGCGGCGGGCTGGGCACGACTGCTGGGCGACGCGCCCGTCGTCGAGGCGCGCGGCACGGCGCACCCGGTGGAGGTGGTGTGGGCGCCGCCCCCGCGGCCGGTACGGCCGCCGCACGGCATGCGGGTCGACCCGGCGCTGCTGACGCATGTGGCGTCGGTGGTGCGGCGGGCGCTGGCCGAGCGGGACGGGGACGTTCTGGTGTTCCTGCCGGGCGTGGGCGAGATCGCCCGGGTCGCCGCGCAGTTGGGGACGCTTTTGGACGTCGAGGTGCTCCAGGTGCACGGGCGGGCGCCGGCCGCGGTGCAGGACGCGGTGCTGATGCCCGGACGGCGGCGGCGGGTGGTGCTGGCGACCTCGGTGGCGGAGTCGTCGCTGACGGTGCCGGGGGTGCGGGTGGTCGTGGACGCGGGCCTCGCGCGTGAGCCCCGTGTCGACCACGCGCGCGGGCTGAGCGCTCTGACGACGGTACGGGCCTCGCAGGCGGCGGGCCGGCAGCGGGCGGGACGGGCCGGGCGTGAGGCGCCGGGTGCGGTGTACCGGTGCTGGGCGGAGGCGGAGGACGTCCGGCTGCCGCGGTTCCCCTCCCCCGAGATCAAGGTGGCCGACCTGACGGCGTTCGCGCTCCAGGCGGCCTGCTGGGGCGATCCGGACGCCTCCGGGCTCGCCCTGCTCGATCCGCCCCCGGCCGGGGCGATGGCGGCGGCCGGGGCCGTCCTGACCGCGATCGGGGCCGTCGGCGCCGACGGGCGGGCCACGGAGCGGGGCACCCGGCTCGCCCGGCTGGGCCTGCATCCACGGCTCGGGCGTGCCCTGCTGGACGCGGCGGCGGTCGTGGGCCCCGCGCTCGCCGCCGAGGTGGTCGCGCTGATCGGCGAGGAGGCGCCGCGGAGCTACGGGGACGATCTCGCCGGTGCGTTGCGCACCGCGCGGCGCGGGGACGACGCCTACGCGCAGCGGTGGCGCACCGAGGTGCGCCGGCTGCGCGCGCTCGCTCAGGACGTCTCCGCACAGGGCTCCTCGCGGACGGGCGGCGGCCTGCCGCGCGTGGACGGGACGGACGCGCGGGTGGGGCTGGTGGCCGCGCTCGCGTTCCCCGAGCGGATCGCCCGCGCGGACGGCGGTTCGTATCTGATGGTGTCCGGAACGCGGGCCGAGGCCGGGGCGGGCACCGGGCTGCGCGGCGCGCCCTGGATCGCGGTCGCCGCGGCCGACCGGCCCGTGGGACGGGGGCACGCGCGCGTGCAGCTCGGCGCGGTCGTCGACGAGGCCACCGCGCGGTGGGCGGCCGGCGCCCTGCTGGAGACGCGCGAGGAGGTGCACTGGGCCGACGGGGACGTCGTCGCCCGGCGGGTCGAGCGACTGGGCGCCGTCGAACTGGCCGTGCGGCCCCGTACCGACGCGGAGCCCGCGCTCGTCCGGGCCGCACTGCTGGACGGGCTGCGGCGGGAGGGTTTCGGGCTGCTGCGGTGGCCGGACGGGGCGGCCGTGCTGCGGCAGCGGCTCGCGTTCGTGCACCGGCAGGCCGGCGAACCCTGGCCCGACGTGTCCGACGACGCGTTGCACGCGCGCGTGCGGGAGTGGCTGGAGCCGGAGCTGAGCCGGGCCCGGCGCCGGGCCGACCTGGCCCGGATCGACGCCGGGCAGGCCCTCCGCCGGCTGCTGCCGTGGGCGTCCGGGGAGGCCGCCCGTCTGGATGAACTCGCCCCCGAGCGGATCACCGTGCCCAGCGGGTCCGCGGTCCGGGTCGACTACTCCGACCCCGCGCGGCCGGTGCTCGCGGTGAAACTCCAGGAGATGTTCGGGCTCCAGGAGTCGCCGCGGGTGGCCGGGGTGCCCCTGCTGGTGCATCTGCTGTCCCCGGCCGGCCGGCCCGCCGCCGTCACCGCCGACCTCGCCTCCTTCTGGAAGGACGGCTACAAGGGCGTACGGGCCGAGCTGCGCGGCCGTTATCCCCGGCATCCGTGGCCCGAGGACCCCGCTGCGGCCGAGCCGACCCGGCACACCAACGCGCGGCTCAGGCGGTGACCCGCTCCCGCTCCCCCGCCGGGGCGGGACCTGACCGCCCCGGCGGCGGAGCGGCGGCCACGAGGCTCCAGGCGCGATGCCGGGCCCAGCAGCAGGACGCCGGGGCCCGGGAATCCCCGGGGCGGGTACGAGGTCGTCAGCAGGACGCGGGTGCGTTCGGCCCCTACCGGGTCCACGGTCCCGCGACCCCACGTGGACTGACGGGGCGTCGGATCCTGGCGGGGTCGGCACCTTGGCGACGGGCGGGCGGACGGACCGGCGGACCGGATAAGAACACGTCGCGCACGCGGGAGGCGCCCCTCCGCCGGCAACGGAGGGGCGCCCCAAGTGTCCGCGCGGACGCGTGCGGCTACGCGCCCTCGGTGGGTTCGGGGGAGGCGGTCCCGGCCTCGGCCACAGTGAGTTCGACCGTGAGGGTGGCGCCGCCCGCGGTGGTGATGCGGAGCAGGAAGGTGCCGGTGGTGTCGTCCGCGTACAGCTGGGGCAGCTTCAGCCGGCCGTCCGCGTCCGTCCGAAGGTCGCTCAGGGTGCGTACGGCCTTGTCGTCGGCGTCCTTGAAGTAGGGGCCCTCGTCGTTGACGGTCGGATCGTCGGCCGAGGTGATCAGCGTGGCGGTGGCGGCGACCTTGCCTGCGGCGGTGCCGTCGTGAGTGGCCAGCACCTCGAGGCGGTGGGCGAACTCGCCGCCCGGTGTGCAGGTCAGTGCCTCGTCATCGGTGCGGACGACGGTGTCGGCGACGCGCTCGGTGACGGTGGCCCGGTAGTCGAGGCCGGGCACCACGCGGCCGACGACGGTGGCGCGGACGGTGACGTCGCCGGTCTTCTCACCTGCCCGGAGTACGGGCGCGACGGCGACACCGACACCACCTTCATCGGCGGCGAGAGCGTGGCCACCGTCCTCACCAACGGCTCCGGTGTCGCCGTCGCGCCCGT
>NZ_LIQT01000475.1:197-7928 GCF_001418415.1 Streptomyces hirsutus | reverse complement strand
ACCACCGGGTTCGTCGTGCAGAACGAGTCGGCGGTCGAGCCGCTGCTCGCCCTGTTGCGGCAGCAGGGGCGGGCTGTGCCGGAGGACGTCTCGGTGGTCTCCGTCTGCCCCGAACAGGTCGCCGTCCAGGCCTCGGTGCGGCTGACCTCGGTCGCCATTCCCGCGCAGGAGATGGGCCGGTACGCCGTGGAGCACCTGGGCGACGGCGGGACGGGGCGGGACCGAGGCGGCGCGGGTCACGCGCGGGAGGGCGCCGGACCCGAACTCGCCCGGACCGTCAGCTCGGGAGCGATCAGGACGACCTCGTCCCCGTCCCGCCCGTCGAGCTTGGCGACCAGGTGCTCCACGGCGTACCGGCCCATCTCCTGCGCGGGAATGGCGACCGAGGTCAGCCGCACCGAGGCCTGGACGGCGACCTGTTCGGGGCAGACGGCGACCACCGAGACGTCCTCCGGCACAGCCCGCCCCTGCTGCCGCAACAGGGCGAGCAGCGGCTCGACCGCCGACTCGTTCTGCACGACGAACCCGGTGGTGCCCGGACGCTCGTCCAGGATCCGGGCGAGTGTCAGGGCCATCGCGTCGTACCCGCCCTCGCACGGCCGGTGCAGCAGCCGCACGCCCGCCTCCCTTGCCCCGGAGCGCAGTCCGTCCAGGGTGCGTTCGGCGAAACCGGTGTGCCGTTCGTACACGGCGGGGGCCTCGCCGATGACGGCGATGTCGCGGTGCCCCAGCTTCGCCAGATGCTCCACGCAGAGCGCACCGGTGGCCCGGAAGTCGAGGTCGACGCAGGTCAGGCCGGAAGTGTCGGCGGGCAGTCCGATCAGCACCGCCGGCTGGTCGGCGCGTACGCCCGGCCGCGTTCCACCGGGGGTGTCCCCGCCGCGCAGCAACGGCAGCCGCTCGTCCTCGAGCTCGACGTCCATCAGGATCATCCCGTCGGCGAGTCCGCTGCCCGCGACGCGGCGCACCGCGTCGGGGCCCTCCTCGCCGGTGAGCAGTAGGACGTCGTACCCGTGGGCGCGGGCCGTGGTGGCCACGGCGATGGCGATCTCCATCATCACGGGCACGTACATGTCCGTCCGCAGCGGGACCATCAGCGCGATGATGTTCGATCTGCTGCTGGCCAGGGCGCGGGCCCCGGCGTTCGGGTGGTACCCGAGCTCGCGGATGCTCTCCTCGACCCGCTGCCGGGTGTTCGTGGAGATGGACCTCTTGCCGCTGAGGACATAACTCACCGTGCTCGCCGAGACTCCGGCGTGCTGGGCGACCTCGGCGAGGGTGACCATCCAGCTCTCCAATTGTTGCGAAGCGCTTCGACGGTGCGCCAGGGTGATGGGACGGATGAGGGCGGTTCGATCGGTGGCTCGACCCTAATACCAGCACGGGTACGTGTCCATACAGCTGTCGAAGCGCTTCGACGAAAGGGGGCGTCAAAGTGTCCGTCACTTCGTGGACGGGGTGCGAGCCGGACCCCGTGACACCCAGATTGCCACGAACGTGCCGCCGTCACTCCCACGGGGTCCGGCCGGGCCGGGAGACCGTGGCGGGTCGGCCGAACGGGTGCACGAAGGGTGGCGAGGTCGCTACGAATCGGGTACATACGTACGGGTAGCACCAGTCGGTAACGTAAACCCCCAAGATCACATGAAACGATCCTCGGGGCCGGTGCCGAGACGAACCCCCAACATTCCGCATACCCTCCTACAAGCGGCGAGGTGAGCCTCATGTCCGCAACACCCGAGTCTCCGTCCCGATCCACCGTCACCGAACGTGAGGCCCGCCAGGTCGCGGAGGCCGCCCGGGAGCAGGACTGGCGCAAGCCCAGCTTCGCCAAGGAACTGTTCCTCGGCCGCTTCCGGCTCGACCTCATCCACCCCCACCCCCTCCCGGCCGGCGAGGACGCCGAGCGCGGCGAGGAGTTCCTGGCCAAGCTCCGCGACTTCTGCGAGACGCGGATCGACGGAGCCCTGATCGACCGCGAGGCGCGCATCCCCGACGAGGTGGTTACCGGCCTCAAGGAAATCGGCGCCTTCGGCATGAAGATCGACACCAAGTACGGCGGCCTCGGCCTGACGCAGGTCTACTACAACAAGGCCCTCGCCCTGGTCGGCTCCGCCAGCCCCGCGATCGGCGCCCTGCTCTCCGCCCACCAGTCGATCGGCGTCCCGCAGCCGCTGAAGATGTTCGGCACCCAGGAGCAGAAGGACACCTTCCTGCCGCGCTGCGCCCGCACCGACATCTCGGCCTTCCTGCTCACCGAGCCCGACGTCGGCTCCGACCCGGCACGGCTCGCCACCACCGCCGTCCCGGACGGCGACGCTTATGTCCTCGACGGCGTGAAGCTGTGGACGACCAACGGCGTGGTCGCCGACCTCCTCGTCGTCATGGCCCGCGTGCCGAAGTCCGAGGGCCACCGGGGCGGCATCACCGCGTTCGTCGTGGAGGCGGACTCCGAGGGCATCACCGTCGAGAACCGCAACGCCTTCATGGGCCTGCGCGGCCTGGAGAACGGCGTCACCCGCTTCCACCGCGTCCGGGTCCCCGCCGCCCACCGCATCGGCGAGGAGGGGCAGGGCCTGAAGATCGCGCTCACCACGCTGAACACCGGACGGCTGTCCCTGCCCGCGATGTGCGTCGGCGCCGGGAAATGGTGCCTGAAGATCGCCCGTGAATGGTCGGCGGCCCGCGAGCAGTGGGGCAAACCGGTGGCGCTGCACGAAGCGGTCGGCTCGAAGATCGCGTTCATCGCGGCGACCACCTTCGCCCTGGAGGCCGTACTCGACCTGTCCTCGCAGATGGCCGACGAGAACCGCAACGACATCCGCATCGAGGCCGCGCTCGCCAAGCTGTACGGCTCGGAGATGGCCTGGCTGATGGCCGACGAACTGGTCCAGATCCGCGGCGGACGCGGCTTCGAGACCGCCGACTCCCTCCGGGAACGCGGCGAGCGGGCGGTCCCGGCCGAGCAGATCCTGCGCGACCTGCGCATCAACCGCATCTTCGAGGGCTCCACCGAGATCATGCACCTGCTGATCGCGCGGGAGGCCGTCGACGCCCACCTGTCGGTCGCCGGCGACCTCATCGACCCCGAGAAGACCCTGGGCGACAAGGCGAGGGCAGGGGCGAACGCCGGCCTCTTCTACGCGAAGTGGCTGCCCAAGCTCGTCGCGGGGCCCGGACAACTGCCCCGCACTTACGGCGAGTTCAAGCACGGCATCGACCTGTCGCCGCATCTGCGGTACGTCGAGCGCGCGGCCCGCAGGCTCGCCCGCTCCACCTTCTACGCCATGTCCCGCTGGCAGGGCCGGATGGAGACCAAGCAGGGCTTCCTGGGCCGGATCGTCGACATCGGGGCCGAACTGTTCGCGATGAGCGCCGCCTGCGTCCGCGCCGAGCTCCTGCGCACCCGCGGCGAGAACGGGCGCGAGGCCTACCAGCTCGCCGACGCCTTCTGCCGCCAGTCCCGCGTCCGCGTCGAGGAGCTCTTCGACCGGCTGTGGACCAACACAGACGACATCGACCACAAGGTCGTCAAGGGTGTGCTCTCCGGCACGTACACCTGGCTGGAGCAGGGCATCGTCGACCCCTCGGGCGACGGCCCCTGGATCGCGGACGCCGCGCCCGGCCCGAGCACCCGCAAGAACCGGCACCGGCCGATCCGCTGAGGCGGCCGGCCGCGGGCCACCGCGGCCGGCCGAGGCGGGTGACGCCGGGAAGGAGCCGGGAGGAAGAAGGGAAGGAACAGGGCCGGAGCGGGGCGGACCCGGTGACGCAGCCCCGGCGCGGACCACGACGCACGAGCTGCCGGGGCGGGGCCCCGGCAGTCCCCGCGACCGGACACAATGGAGTCCATGACCGACGTTCCAGCTCCGCTCGCCGACCCGCACCTGGTGTACGACCCCGTGGCGGGGGACGGCCCCAAGGACGTGGTGATCCTCGGCTCCACCGGGTCGATCGGCACCCAGGCCATCGATCTCGTACTGCGCAACCCCGACCGCTTCCGCGTCACCGGCCTGTCCGCCAACGGCGGCCGTGTCGCGCTCCTCGCCGAACAGGCCCACCGGCTGCGGGTGCGCACGGTCGCCGTCGCCCGCGAGGACGTCGTCGGCGCGCTGCGCGACGCGCTGGCCGCGCGGTACGGCCCGGGGGAGCCGCTGCCCGAGATCCTGGCCGGAGCGGACGCGGCCACACGGCTCGCCGCCTCCGACTGCCACACCGTCCTCAACGGCATCACCGGCTCCATCGGACTGGCCCCGACCCTCGCCGCCCTGGAGGCGGGCCGCACCCTCGCGCTCGCGAACAAGGAGTCGCTGATCGTCGGCGGCCCGCTGGTCAAGGCACTGGCGAAGCCGGGACAGATCATCCCGGTCGACTCCGAGCACGCCGCGCTGTTCCAGGCGCTGGCCGCCGGAACCCGCGCGGACGTCCGGAAGCTCGTCGTCACCGCGTCCGGCGGCCCCTTCCGCGGCCGTACCAGGGACGAACTGGCGAACGTCACCGTCGAGGACGCCCTGGCCCACCCCACCTGGGCCATGGGCCCGGTGATCACGATCAACTCCGCGACCCTCGTCAACAAGGGCCTCGAAGTCATCGAGGCCCACCTCCTGTACGACATTCCCTTCGATCGCATTGAGGTCGTCGTGCACCCGCAGTCGTATGTCCACTCGATGGTTGAGTTCACGGACGGATCGACACTGGCCCAGGCGACGCCCCCCGACATGCGCGGGCCCATCGCCATCGGCCTCGGCTGGCCCGAAAGGGTCCCCGACGCCGCCCCGGTCTTCGACTGGAGCAAGGCGTCCACCTGGGAGTTCCACCCCCTCGACAACGAGGCCTTCCCCTCGGTGAACCTGGCCCGGCACGTGGGCGGGCTCGCGGGAACCGCCCCGGCGGTGTTCAATGCGGCGAACGAGGAGTGCGTGGAGGCGTTCCGCGCCGGCGCGCTGCCGTTCAACGGGATCATCGATACGGTCATTCGGGTGGTCGAGGAGCACGGCACCCCCCGGCCGGGAACCTCTTTGACGGTCCCGGACGTCCTCGAAGCGGAGACCTGGGCGCGAGCGAGGACCCGGGAACTGACAGCCCGTACGGCGAGCGCGGAGGCGCGTGCATGACGACCCTGATGTTCATCCTCGGCATAGTCGTCTTCGCGGTCGGCCTGCTGGTCTCGATCGCCTGGCACGAGCTGGGCCACCTGTCCACCGCCAAGATGTTCGGCATCCGGGTGCCCCAGTACATGGTCGGCTTCGGCCCGACCATCTGGTCCCGGCACAAGGGCGAGACCGAGTACGGCATCAAGGCGATCCCGTTCGGCGGCTACATCCGCATGATCGGCATGTTCCCGCCCGGCGCGGACGGACGTCTGGAGGCCCGCTCCACCTCACCGTGGCGCGGCATGATCGAGGACGCCCGCTCCGCCGCCTTCGAGGAACTGCAGCCCGGCGACGAGAAGCGCCTGTTCTACACACGGAAACCCTGGAAACGGGTGATCGTGATGTTCGCGGGCCCGTTCATGAACCTGATCCTCGCGGTCGCACTGTTCCTCACCGTGCTGATGGGCTTCGGCGTCCAGCAGCAGACCACCACCGTCAGCTCGGTCTCCCCCTGCGTCATCTCGCAGAGCGAGAACCGCGACACGTGCGAGAAGTCCGACCCCCGGTCCCCGGCCGAGGCGGCCGGGATGAAGGCGGGCGACAGGATCGTCGCGTTCGACGGCGTCCGGACCGACGACTGGGGCACGCTCTCCGACCTCATCCGCGACAGCGCCGGAAAGGCCGTGCCGATCGTCGTCGACCGCGACGGCCAGGAGGTCACCCTCCAGGCGGACATCGCCACCAACCTGGTCGCCAAGAAGGACTCCGACGGGCTCTACGTCGAGGGCGAGTACGTCAAGGCCGGCTTCCTCGGCTTCAGCGCGGCCACCGGCGTCGTCAAGCAGGACTTCGGCGACTCCGTGGTCTGGATGACCGACCGGGTCGGCGACGCGGTCGACTCCCTGGCCGCCCTGCCGTCCAAGGTGCCCGCCCTGTGGGACGCCGCCTTCGGCGACGGCCCGCGCGAGCAGGACTCCCCGATGGGCGTCGTCGGAGCGGCCCGGGTCGGCGGCGAGATCGCCACGCTCGACATCCCGGCCTCGCAGCAGATGGCCATGTTCGTGATGCTGCTCGCGGGCTTCAACCTCTCCCTGTTCCTGTTCAACATGCTCCCGCTGCTGCCCCTCGACGGCGGGCACATCGCGGGCGCCCTGTGGGAGTCGCTGCGCCGCAACCTCGCCAGGGTGCTGCGCCGCCCCGACCCGGGCCCGTTCGACGTGGCGAAACTGATGCCGGTGGCCTATGTGGTGGCCGGTGTCTTCGTCTGCTTCACCCTCCTCGTTCTCGTCGCGGACGTGGTCAACCCGATACGGATCTCGTAAAGCCCGTCCGGTACGCATCCGCCGGACACCTGCCGTTCACGATGGCCTGGAACCCTTTCGTTCCGGGCCATCGCCCTTTGGGTGGGTTTACGACCGGGATGTGCCGGGGCCGATGGCCGTGCCGTAATCTCGGAGCGCGGAGCCCGCTGCTCACCGGGAGCCGGACCTTGATCCACGACTTGGGGTTGCACAGCAGATGACTGCGATTTCTCTCGGCATGCCGTCCGTTCCGACCACGCTGGCTCGGCGCCGTAAGAGCCGGAAGATCCAGGTCGGGTCGGTGGCGGTGGGCGGGGACGCGCCGGTGTCGGTGCAGTCGATGACGACGACGCGGACCTCGGACATCGGGGCGACGCTGCAGCAGATCGCGGAGCTGACGGCGTCGGGCTGTCAGATCGTGCGGGTGGCGTGTCCCACGCAGGACGACGCGGACGCGCTGGCGACGATCGCGCGCAAGTCGCAGATCCCGGTGATCGCCGACATTCACTTCCAGCCGAAGTACGTGTTCGCGGCGATCGAGGCGGGCTGTGCGGCGGTGCGGGTGAACCCGGGCAACATCAAGCAGTTCGACGACAAGGTCAAGGAGATCGCGAAGGCGGCCGGGGAGCACGGCACGCCGATCCGGATCGGGGTGAACGCCGGCTCGCTGGACCGGCGGCTGCTGCGGAAGTACGGGAGGGCGACGCCGGAGGCGCTGGCGGAGTCGGCGCTGTGGGAGGCGTCGCTGTTCGAGGAGCACGGCTTCCGGGACATCAAGATCTCGGTCAAGCACAACGATCCGGTGGTGATGGTGGAGGCCTACCGGCAGCTGGCGGCGCAGTGCGACTATCCGCTGCACCTGGGGGTGACCGAGGCGGGTCCGGCGTTCCAGGGCACGATCAAGTCGGCGGTGGCGTTCGGGGCGCTGCTCTCGCAGGGGATCGGGGACACGATCCGGGTGTCGCTGTCGGCGCCGCCGGTGGAGGAGGTCAAGGTCGGCCTGCAGATCCTGGAGTCGCTGAATCTCAAGCAGCGTGGTCTGGAGATCGTGTCGTGTCCGTCCTGCGGGCGTGCGCAGGTGGATGTGTACAAGCTGGCGGACGAGGTGACGGCCGGTCTGGAGGGGATGGACGTGCCGTTGCGGGTGGCGGTGATGGGCTGTGTGGTGAACGGTCCGGGGGAGGCCCGGGAGGCCGATCTGGGGGTGGCGTCCGGCAACGGCAAGGGGCAGATCTTCGTGAAGGGCGAGGTCATCAAGACCGTGCCGGAGTCGAAGATCGTGGAGACCCTCATCGAGGAGGCCATGAAGATCGCCGAACAGATGGAAGCCGACGGCG
>NZ_LIQT01000475.1:0-157 GCF_001418415.1 Streptomyces hirsutus | reverse complement strand
GGCATCCCGGGTACAGGTCGCGGGCCTGGACCCGTGGCGGCTCGGCGGCGAGATGTGGGGCTGGTACGAGGACGGCATGCTCACGTCCCTGTGCTACGCGGGCGCCAACCTGGTCCCCATCTGCGCCACCCCCCGGGCCGTCCGCGCCTTCGCCGAC
>NZ_LIQT01000474.1 GCF_001418415.1 Streptomyces hirsutus | reverse complement strand
CCTCCCGCCGCCCCCGTCCGCCCCGATCAGGCGGGCGTCCGGCTGGAGCCGGGCCGCTTCGAGCAGTGCGTCAGCGTTGCCACCGGGGACGAGTCCCGGGGGAAGGGATACGCCCGCGCGAGTGAGGACGGCGAGCACTCCGCTCAGCCGCGCGGAGGCGTCGGCGGCGGAATCGGGCTCGGTCAGCTCTTCCAGGGCCTGCATGTCCAGGACCGGGTCGAGGCCGAGCCGGTCCGCGAAGGTGCGCATGGCCTCCTCCATGCCGGCCGGCGTGCCGTCGGCCGGCCACACGTAGCCGACCGGGCGGCGGAAGCCGGCGGCGAGCGTGAATCCGGCCCGCTCCCCGTCCCACCACAGGGCCAGCACCGGCCAGGAGACGCCGACGGTGAGCGCGATGGCCCAGCCGTTGACCACCCGGTCCACCGGGTCCGTGCCGGACCGCCAGGGACCGCCCTCGGGGACGAGCACGCTCCACGCGTCGCCGGCTCGGGCGAGCAGCATGCGCTCGTGCAGCAACCGGGCGGCGGGAACGACGGAGCCGGGCTCCGCGCGGCACAGCAGCAAGGCTCCCGATGCGGGACGGGCCCGGCCGGTGACCTGGGAGGGTTCCGTCGACATGGTCACACCGTAGGACAATTCACCCGCTGCGCACGGCGGCTGATCACCGGAACGAGTGTCTTGACTTTCATCGGCCGCGATATATCGTGAATTACGTGAGACGCGATATGGCGCGTCGGGGTGCGCGTGCGGCCATGCGCCGCATTCCTCGTTCCTCGTCCCGCCGTTTCGCCCTCCGCCAGTCAGACATCCGGCAGCCCGGTCCAGGAGGTTCCCCCATGTTCGAAAGGTCCGTCTCGGGGCCCGAGAAGCTCACTTTCGACGACCCGGTGGCCGAGCTCCACGTCCGCATCGTCAACGGAACGGTGAACGTGGTGGGCACGGACGAGGGTCCCGCCCGGCTGGAGGTCTCCGAGATCGAGGGACCGCCCCTGGTGGTGACCCAGCGGGACGGCGTCCTGACGGTGGCCTACGAGGACCTGCCCTGGAAGGGCTTCCTCAAGTGGCTGGACCGCAAGGGCTGGCGCCGCAGCGCGGTGGTCTCCCTGGCCGTTCCGGCCCACACGCGGGTCGAGGTGGGCGTGGTCGGCGCCGGTGCCGTCGTCTCCGGGGTCAAGGGGCCGTCCGTGGTGAAGGGCGTCACGGGCGACGCGACCCTGGTCGCCCTCTCCGGCCCGGTCCGCGCGGACACCGTGTCCGGGAACGTCGAGGCCCAGTCCGTCACCGGCGACCTCCGGTTCAACTCCGTCTCCGGCGACCTCACCGTGGTCGACGGCTCCGGCTCCACCGTGCGCGCGGACTCGGTCAGCGGTTCCATGATCGTGGACCTCGCTCCCGACGGCCCCACCGACATCCGGCTGACCAGCGTCTCCGGCGAGATCGCGATCCGACTGCCCGATCCGGCGGATGCCGAGGTCGAGGCCAACACGGCGAGCGGCGCCGTCTCCAACGCCTTCGACGGCCTGCGGGTGCACGGCCAGTGGGGCGCCCACAAGATCACCGGCCGGCTGGGCGCGGGCACCGGCAAGCTGCGGGCCACCACCGTCTCCGGCTCCATCGCCCTGCTGCGCCGCCCGCCCCACGAGGAGGAGAGCGAGCCGTGGGACGCGCCGCCCGCCGCCGAGGGCGGACCGGACGCACCTGCGGACACGCCCATGGACGGACCTGCGGGCCCGGACGGCTCCGGGAGCGGGCCACGGGGCGGGGCCGGGGGCCATTCCGTCCCCGCCCCGAGCCCAGGCCCCACCGACGCCGCACCCGGCGGCTCCTCCGACGGCTCCACCGACAAGAAGGTGCTCTGACATGCCCCCCGTCTTCGCCCACGGACGCCTCCGCCTGTACCTGCTGAAGCTGCTGGACGAGGCCCCGCGCCACGGCTACGAGGTGATCCGTCTGCTCGAGGAGCGCTTCCAGGGGCTGTACGCGCCGTCGGCGGGCACGGTCTACCCGCGCCTGGCCAAGCTGGAGGCGGAGGGCCTGGTCACCCACACCACCGAGGGCGGCCGCAAGGTGTACTCGATCACGGACGCCGGCCGTGCCGAACTGGCCGACCGCAGCGGTGAGCTGATCGACCTGGAGCTGGAGATCCGGGAGTCGGTCGCCGAGCTGGCCGCCGAGATCCAGGCCGACGTCCGCGGTGCGGCGGGCGACCTGCGCCGCGAGATGCGTGCCGCCGCAGGCCAGGCCCGCAAGGGCGGCCATGGCGCGGGGGCGCCCGGCGAAGCCGATGCGGGGGCGGACGATGTCACGGGCCTCGGCGAGAAGGAGGCCTGGCACGCCGCGAAGGAGGAGATGCGCCGCGCCAAGCAGGAGTGGAAGGAACAGGCCCGGCGCGCGAAGGACGAGAGCCGCCGCGCCCGCGACGAGGCGCAGCGTGCCCGCCGTCAGGCCAAGGAGGCCCAGGACCGGGCCGCCGCCCAGGCCCAGGAGGAGGTGCAGCGCATCGCCCGGCGGGTCCAGGAGCAGGTGCAGGACCACTTCTCACGGGGCGACTGGCCGACGGGCCTGCGCGAGGGCCTGGGTGAGCTGGTCAAGGAGGTGGGCGAGTTCGGCAAGGACTTCGGCTTCGGCCGCACCAGCGCGGAGAGCGCCACCCCGGGGCCCGGACCGTCGTACTCCCGGACCCCGGAGGACTTCCCCGCCGACTACACCCCGGCCTGGGCGCACGAGGGCGCCACGGACTCCACCGGCGACCCCGCGCGCGACCTGGACCGCCTGCTGGACCGCTTCCGGGACGACATCCGCGACGCGACCCGCGACCACGGCATCACCCCGGACCAACTCCGCGAAGCCCGCCGCCACCTGTCCACGGCCGCAGCCCGGATCGGAGCCCTCCTGCACACCCCGAAACCCTGACGAGGCCCTCCGGCAAACCGGCCGGGACATAGCCGGGGCCCGACCGGGCGCCGACGGGCCCCGGCCGTGTCCCGGCGGGTCCGGTCCCTCTCGGCCCGCGACCGCACGCGACCCGGCCACCTCGACCGCCGCACAGGTGCACACCTCGACCGGCTCCACGATGCCCCTCTGCCCACCCC
>NZ_LIQT01000473.1 GCF_001418415.1 Streptomyces hirsutus | reverse complement strand
GGGCAGCCGTACGGCTGCCCCCAGTCGCAGTAGTGCGAGTAGTTGGCCGTGTTCTGCTCGACCACATGCACCAGACCACCGGTCTCGTGGCTGACGTTGGCCAGGAAGGCGGCGGCCTCCTGCTTCTTCACCGTGTCGCTGCCCGTGTTGGCGAAGCCGGGGTAGGCGCTCAGGGCCGCCTTCAGCCCGCTGTAGGTATAGAAGGAGTTCCGGTTCGGGAACATCTGGTTGAACTGCGCCTCGGTCACGACGAAGTTGCCGACCGGGGTTCCGGGGCCGTTGTCACAGGAGTGCGGCTCCCAGTACCAGGTACTGATGATCGGGTCATAGCCCGGGTTGGCATGCTCGGCGATGTAGGCGCGGCCGTCGGTGTAGCGGACGATGTCACCGGCGTTGTACCACTGCCCGGCGACCCAGTTCGGGTAACTGGAACACGCGGCGGCGGCCGAGGCGGGGGCGGCGGAAGCGGTCGCGGCGGGGAGCAGCACGGGCGCACTGGCGGCGATGACGACGGCAGCCAGAACGGAGGAAATGCGGCGTCTCGACAAGGGATCAACTCCTATGCGGGACACGGCCGCTCCCGAGCGAGGGCATGCCGGAGCGGGGTCTCGCCGCACGCGCCGGCGGGGCCGGCCACGGGGTGGGGGCGGCCGTGGTGGGGGGTGTCGCATTCACTCAACCGCATTGGTCTGTACCAGTCAAGTCTGCGGACCGGCCGACTCCGGAACCCTGTTTCGGGTAGTCAATTACCTATTGGTGAAAGCCGGTTGACCGTTTCGAAAAGTCCCGTCACCCCCCTTTCGCGCGTCCTCCTCTATCGCGCGAACGGCACCTGGGCGGGGACCGCGGGCTCCACCGCCTCCTGGAAGGGGTGCCGCCACAGTCCCTGTGCGGCGAGGCGGGGCAGGACGCCCTCGCCGAACCAGTACGCCTCCTCCAGGTGCGGGTAGCCGGAGAGGATGAACTCCTCTATGCCCAGGGCGTGATACTCCTTGATCCGCTCGACGACCTCGTCGTGGCCGCCGACCAGGGCGGTGCCCGCGCCGCCGCGCACCAGCCCGATACCCGCCCAGAGGTTGGGGTGGATCTCCAGCCCGTCCCGGCTTCCGCCGTGCAGGGCGAGCATGCGCCGCTGCCCCTCGGACTCGCTCCGGGCGAGCCCGGCCTGGACGGAGCGCACGGTCTCCCGGTCGAATCCGTCGAGCAGCCGGAACGCCTCGGACCAGGCCTGTTCGGCGGTGTCACGGGTGATGACGTGCAGCCGGATGCCGAACCGCGGGGTGCGGCCCTCGCGGGCGGCGGCCAACCGCACCCGTTCGATCTTCTCGGCGACCTGCGCGGGCGGCTCGCCCCAGGTGAGGTAGACGTCGGCGTGCCGGGCGGCCACCTCCACGGCGGCGGGCGAGGACCCGCCGAAATACACCTCGGGCACCGGGTCGGGCACCCGGGCCAGGGACGCCTCCTGCACATTCAGGTGCTCCCCGTCCAGACTGACGGTCTCACCGCCCCACAAGTCCCTTACGATCCGGAGGAATTCGTCGGTTCGGCGGTAACGGGCGTCCTTGTCGAGGAAGTCACCGTAGGCGCGCTGCTCATGGCTCTCGCCGCCGGTGACGACGTTGAGCAGGAGGCGTCCGCCGGTCTGCCGCTGGAAGGTGGAGGCCATCTGCGCGGCGAGTGTGGGCGAGACGAACCCGGGCCGGAAGGCGACCAGGAACTTCAGCCGTTCGGTGTGCCGGCTGACCATGGCGGTGGTCAGCCAGGCGTCCTCGCACCAGGCGCCGGTGGGGGTCAGGGCACCCACGAAACCGAGCTGCTCCGCGGCACCGGCGATCCGGCTCAGATAGGCGACGGTCGGCGGCCGGTCCCGGCCCGAGACCGACGCCGGGGTGCCGTGGCCGCCGCCGACGACATGGCGGCTGTCGCCGTTGGTGGGCAGGAACCAGTGGAAGGTGAGGGACACGAGGGGCTCCGATCAAGTGCGTTCGTCAGAGGAGGCCGTGGCGGGGCGGCGGGGTTCCGCTCAGCACGTACCGGCCTATGTGCTGGATCTTCCAGCGCACCGGGTCGTGCAGGGTGTGGGTGCGGGCGTCGCGCCAGTGCCGGTGCAGGTTCAGGGAGTCGAGGGCCGCGCGGGTGCCGGCGACCTCGAAGAGCGCGCCGGCCACCTCGACCGCGGTGTCGGCGGCGTGCGCCTTCGCGGCGGCCACCGCGATGGACGCCTCGGCGGCCGAGGCGTCGGTGAGACCGGAGCGGGCGGTGTCCACGGCGCGGGCGGCCTCCCGCAGCAGCGCCTCCGACGCGCGTACGCGTACGGCGAGTTCACCGAACCGCTGGATGAGCAGGGGATCGTCGGCCGCGGCGTCGAAGCCGCTCTCGAACCAGGGGCGGCTCTTCGTCCGGACGAACTCGGCGGCCTCCGCCAGTGCTCCCCCGGCGATTCCCGCGTCGATCGCGGCGTGCAGCAACTGGGCCACGGCTCCGTGCAGTTGCGGGCCCTGGAAGGTGAGATGGTGCGGAAAGATCCGATCGGCGGCCACCGGGACACCGTCCAGGCGCACGGTGCCGCTGGCCGTGGTCCGCTGCCCCATGCCGTCCCAGTCGTCGGTCACGGTGAGGCCCGGGGCGTCCCGCGGGACGAAGGCGACGTGCAGATTGTCGTCCTCGGCGCGGGCCAGGACGGGGATCCAGTCGGCGTAGAGGGCCCCGGTGGCGTAGTGCTTGACGCCCTTGAGGACGTACGAACCGTCCGGCCGGGGCTCCAGGCGGGTGCGGATGTCCTGGACGTGCCGGGTGCCCGCCTCTGACTGGGCGTTGCCGAGGCGCCGGCCCGCGAGCAGCTCCGCGAAGAAGAACGCGCGCTGCGGGACGGTTCCCTGACGGCGGATCACATTGACGTAGACGAAGTGGCTCTGCGGGATCTGGGAGAGGCTGGCGTCGGCCGCGGCCAGCAGCCGGAAGATCTCCGTCAGGGTCTCCTGGCTCACGTCCGCCCCGCCGTACTCGGCCGGGACGGTGACGGCGAGCAGACCGGACGAGGCGAGCCGGTCCACCTCCGCACGCGGCAGCCGGCGTTCGGCATCGCGCGCGGAGGCCTCCGCGCGGAACTCCTCGGCCAGCGCGGCGGCGACGGCGAGTGCTTCCGCGTCGTCGGCGACGACGTGTGCGGTGCCCCCGGTCAACTCGCGACCGCCAGCGTCGCCGGGGTGGCGGGGCGCAGGGCCGCCGAGAACTGGTCTACCACCTGGGCGAGTGCTTCGGCGGCGCCCTGGGCGACGGCCAGCGAGCCGTCGTCGTGCACGGTGATGTCCTTGTCGAGGGTGAACCAGCCCTGCACGATGTGGGCCGCGCCCATGGAGTTCAGGACCGGGCGCAGGGCGTAGTCGATGGCCAGGACGTGGGCGGTGGTACCGCCGGTGGCCAGCGGCAGCACTGTCTTGCCGGTCAGCGCGTACTGCGGCAGCAGGTCGAGGAGCGCCTTGAGGACACCGGAGTACGACGCCTTGTAGACGGGAGTGCCGACGACCACGCCGTCGGCACGGGCGAACAGTTCGGCGGCCTCGACGACGGCCGGGTGACGGAAGTCCGCGCCGAGCAGCGCCTCGGCGGGGAGGGTGCGCACGTCGAGCGGGATCACCTCGTGCCCCTGCGCGGTCAGCCGCTGGTCCAGGTGGCGCAGCAGCCTGTTGGTACGGGAGGAGGCGGAGGGACTGCCGGAGACGGACAGGACGGTGGCCATGGGTCCTCTTTCGGAAGGCTCGGGATGCGGAAGGCTCGGGGCTCACGACTCTGGGCTCACGCAGGCCCGTGAGGTTTTCGGTGGACCCGGAGACCACGAGGTGCGGAGGCCGGGAGGCGCGGGGCGCCCGCGACCCGCGGGCGCCCCGGGGCGTCAGGAGTACCAGGTGGGTTCGGGCAGTTCGCCCTCGAGGACCCAGCGTCCGACCTCCCGGCGCTTGTAGGCGACCGGGTCGTGCAGCGTGTGGGTGCGGATGTCGCGCCAGAACCGGTCGAGTCCCTCGGCCGTGGTGGTGGAGCGGGCGCCGGTCACCTCGAAGACGCGGCTCGCGATCTCCAGGGCGGTGTCGGTGGCGCGGGCCTTGACCGCGGCGACCCGCACCTCGAAGTCGCCGCGCGCCTGCTCGGTGACCGCGTCGGGGTCGTCGTGCAGTTTCTGTCCCTCGGCGGCGACGGCGTCGGCCAGGGCCTCGACCGCCCACAGCTTCGCGGTGAGGTCGCCGTAGGTGTCGACGACGTACGGCTCGTCGACCGCGCGGTCGTGGCCGCCGTGCAGCCAGGGCCGGGTCCTGGTACGGGTGTAGGTGGCCGCCGTCTCCAGCGCGCCGGCCGCGATGCCGAGGTAGAAGCTGACGAAGACCAGTTGGATGGTGGGGACGTTGAGGGTGTTGTAGACGCGCGGCCGGAACTGCTTGTCGACGTATCCGGCCGCGGACGTCCAGGGGGTGCGGACCCCGTCGATGGTGACGCTGCCGCTCTCGGTGAGCCGCTGGCCGATGTTGTCCCAGTCGTCGTGGAAGGTCAGTCCCGCGCTGTCCGAGGGAACAATCGCGAAGACGTGCTGCTCGGTCCCCTCCAGGACACCCTCCAGAACGGTGACGTCGGAGACCTTGCTGCCGGTGGAGAAGGACTTGCGGCCGGTGAAGACCAGGTCGTCGCCGTCCTCGGTGACCACGACGTCCCGGTCGCGCGGGTTGACGGCGCCGCCGAAGAACCAGCGGTTCCGGGCGGCCTCCGCCTCCACGTGCTCCCACTGCTCACGGGTGCCGACCAGCCGGGCCGCCCAGTTCCACAGGTAGTGGTAGCCGAGGAGCTGGCCGAGGGAGCCGTCGGCCTTGGCGATCTCCCGGATCACCCGGTAGGCGGTGATCCAGTTCTGCCCTCCGCCGCCGTGCTCGACGGGGCCGAGCAGGGTGACGAGGCCGGAGTCCTTCAGCAGCCTGATCTCCTCGTACGGAGTGTCGCCCGCACGGTCGCGGGCGGCGGCATCCGTGGCGAGGACCGCGGCGACGGCCGCGGCGCGGGCGATCCAGTCCTCGGCGGTGCGCGGAGCGGGGCGGACGTGCCAGTCGGCGGGTGTGGTGGTGCTCATCGGTTCGGCCTTTCTCGTCGGCGTGTTCGTGCGGGTTGTGCGTGGGGTTGTGCGTGGGGGTTGTGCGTGGGGGCGGTCAGGCGCGTACGGGCACGGAGTCGGTGGCGGCGGGAAGGGCCGCCTCCAGTTCGCGCACCAGGGGCAGGACGCGGTGGCCGAAGTACTCGACCTCCTCGTGGTAGTGCAGGAAGCCGAGGAGAAGGAGGTCCACACCGAGCCGCTTGTAGGCGACGATCCGCTCGGCGATCTGCTCCGGGGTGCCGATCAGCCCGGTGCGGAAGCCGTCGTTGTACTGGACCAGGTCCTCGAACGTGGAGTCCTGCCACATGCCCTTGCCGTCGGCCGTGGACCTGCCGGCCTGCTTGACGGCGGCGCCGAAGCCCTCGACGGCCTCGGAGTCGGCCTTGGCGACGATCTCCCGGAGGGTCTCGCGGGCCTCGGCCTCGGTGTCGCGGGCGATGAGGAATCCGTTGAGGCCGAACTTCGGGGGCCTGCGGCCGGCCAGGGCAGCGGCCCGGTGGACGTCCGCGATCTGTTCGACGACCCCGTCGTGGTTCCGGCCGTTGGAGAAGTACCAGTCGGAGACCCGGCCGGCCATGGCGCGGGCGGCGGTGGAGTTGCCGCCCTGGAAGATCTCCGGGTGCGGACGCCCCGGTGTGCTCAGCGGCTTGGGTTTGAGCGAGAAGTCGCGCAACCGGTAGAAGTCACCGGCGAGTTCGGCGTGGTCCTCGGTCCAGATGGTGCGCAGGGCACGGATGAACTCCTCGGAGCGGCGGTAGCGTTCGTCGTGCTCCAGCCAGGGCTCGCCGAGGGCGGTGAACTCTCCTTTGAACCAGCCGCTGACCACGTTGACCGCGAAGCGGCCGTTCGACAGATGGTCGGCGGTTGCGCCGAACTTCGCCAGGACACCCGGGTGCCAGAGCCCGGGGTGGACGGCGGCGATGACTTTCAGACGCTCGGTGGCCAGCAGCAGCGCGAGGCTGAAACCGGTGGACTCGTGCTGGTATTCGGCACCGTAACTGGCCATGTAACGCACCTGGCTGAGGGCGTAGTCGAAGCCGTTGTTCTCGGCGAGGACAGCGAGTTCCCGGTTGTACTCGTATCCCCAGTCGGTACGTTGTTCGATGGTGCTGGTGACCAGGCCTCCGCTGACATTGGGGACCCAGTAGGCGAATTTCACGGGATCTGCGGGCATGCGGAACTCCTGTTGCGAAATGCAGAGATGTGCAAGTCAGGGTGTGAGGCAGGTGTGCGAGCACGCCGAATTCACTCGGCGCGAAAGTGCGCGGAGTCCGGACGGTGTGAGGGGAAGATCACGCCCGGTGGCCCGAAGGCGGCTACGACGTGCGGAACGGGCGGCGGCGGATCGGGGGAATCAGGCCGCGACGCGACAGGAGGCGCTGGAAACGCGCGCGAGGTCGACGTGGCGTCGCCGCGTGAGGTCCAGTCGCTTCGTCATGCCGTCGATCGTGGCAGCCCTCGGTCGCCACCGTCAAGGAAAACCCGACCGTTCTCGCATGACGGACCATTGAATTTCACGAACATGTGACAGGGAAACCCTTGAACAGGCCGGTAATGCATCCCCATTCTGTCGCCATGCGAACGGAACAGCTGGAATACATCGCGGCCGTGACCCGGCTGGGTTCGCTGCGCCGGGCGGCGGAGGAACTGCGGCTCTCCCAGCCCGCGTTGAGCGAGACCGTACGGAATCTGGAACGCGAACTGGGCGTGGATCTCCTGGAACGCAAGCGCTCCGGAGCGACGATGAGCGCGGCGGGGCAGGAGCTGCTGCCCCACATCGTCGACATCCTGGACGCCGTGGACCGGCTGCGCGCGGCAGCGGGCGAACAGCACCGCATCCGGCGGATGGTGCGCGTCGGCACGGTCAACGCGGCGACCGTGTCCCTGTTGATGCCGGTCGTGCGGGAGTTTCGGACCGAGCATCCGCTCACCCAGGTCGAGGTGGTCGGCGCGCAGCAGTCGGACATCCACCGGGCGCTGCTGGAGGGCGGTTTCGACCTCGGGCTGGTGAACCATCTGGAGGGCGACGACATGCCGGCCGAGTTCGAGTCCGTCGAGCTGCTGCGCGGTCGGCCCGTGGTGTGCCTGCGGGCGGACAGCCCGCTGGCGGCACGGGCGGAGGTGTCGACGGACGAGCTGCTCACCGAGCCCCTGATCGCGATGCGCTCGGGCTATGTGATGCACCGCTATGTGCACCGGCTCCTGGAGGGCCGCTCACCGGCGTTCGCGTACTCCACCGACGGCGCGGAGATGGGCAAGCTGATGGTCGCCGAAGGGCTCGGCGTGACGGTCCTGCCGGAGTTCAGTGTCGTCGGAGATCCGCTGGAACGGCAGGGTGCGATCGTGTGCCGGCCGCTGGCGGGCGACCGGGCGCGGGTGCTGCTCATGCTGCGAAGGCGCAGGTCGGAAGCCGTACCGCTGGCGGCCCGCGCCCTGCACGACACCTTCGTGCGCCGGGCCCGGCGACTGGGCGGCGGTATCGGCCGGACCCACGGGGCAGAGGGGGACGGAGCGACTCGGGGCGGGTCCCCCATTCCGACCTCTACACATAAAGCTTGAATGAGCGCAGAATGAGCTAAAGCGACGCTTGCCGCATACCACCCCAGAAGCGGTCAGACCTGCCAGCCAAAGGAGACGACTCATGGCCAACGTCTCGCATCCCCGCGGTGACATCACGAGCCACCCCGATGCTCCAGAAATGCGGGCACGGTACGACCGCATGCTCGGCGGTCGTGATGTGGTCCTGGTGGACGGGCCGGTCTTCCTGCTCGGCCTCTACTGTGCGGTGTCCCCCTGGATACTCCACTACACGACGAGCCAGCCCGCACTCGCGCCCCACAACCTGATCGTCGGCATTGCGATCGGTCTGCTCGCCCTCGGCTTCACCGCCGCGCCGGCGCGCATGTACGGCCTCAGCGGAGCCATGTGCGCCCTCGGCGTGTGGATGATCGTGTCCCCGTGGATCGTCGGCACCAACCCGGACGCGGGCATCGTCTGGAACAACATCGTCATCGGCGCCCTGACCCTGCTGCTCGGCATCATGTGCGTCGGCACGGCGTCCAGGAGCACCTCGAGGACCTAGGGGGCACCCCGGGAGGGAAACCCTCGAGCGCAGGCCGGTCCGCGTCCCCGTGGACCGGCCTTCCCCTGTCCGGACCGGGAAAAGCCGGGCCGCGGGGGACTGCCCTGGCCGTCCGCGGGCACAAGCGCTGCAGCGGAGGTTCCGAAAAGGAGGGGCGAGATGGAGATCGGCGGCATCATCAGTGCCATCATCATCGGCATAGTCATCGGCGTCCTGGGCCGTCTCGTGGTCCCGGGCCGCCAGCGCATCGGCATTCTGTGGACGATCCTCGTCGGCATCGTCGCCGCGCTCATCGGCTCGGCGATCGCCTCGGCGTTCGGGGTGGCCGACACCAAGGGCGTCGACTGGGTCGAGTGGCTCATCCAGATCGGCCTCGCCGCGTTCGGTGTGGCCGCGCTGGACCGGGTGAAGGCGCGCCGCTGACGGCGAGGGCCGTCGGCGCGGACAAGCACGCACGAACGGACGCACGCGGACGGACGCACGTGGACTGATGACGGACAACGGGTCCGGAACGGGTCCGGAACGGGTCCGGTGGGAGCACCACGAGGGTGCGGCCCACCGGACCCGTTCGTGTGCGCCCCAGCGGCGTCCGTGCGAGGCCCGGGGTGACCAGGGCGTGCGACGTGCGACGTGCGACTACGGGCCGTACACGTACGGGATCGTCGTGGTGAGCGGGGCGAAGCCGAGGCGTTCCAGGATCGGGCGGCTCTGGCTGGAGGCGTCGACCTGGAGGTAGCGGTACCCGCGCTCGGCGGCGACCCGTGCCCGGTGGGCCACCAGCGTGCGGTAGATGCCCCTGCCCCTCCAGGCATCGACGGTGCCCCCGCCCCACAGTCCGGCGAACCGGGTGCCGGGCACGAGTTCCATCCGGGCCGCGCTCACCGGCTCCCGGCCGGCCAGGGCCACCACGGCGACCACGGTGCCGGGCGCCGCGGTGAGCCGGTCGAGCAGTTGGCGCCGCAGCCAGGAGGCGTCGCTCCGGAACGCCTTCGCGTGCACGTCGGCCACCAGGCCGACGCCCGCCCGGTCGGTGACGGGTACGATCCGGACGCCCTCGGGAGGCTCGGTGTCGAGGCGCAGCCCGGAGATCTCGCCGATCATCAGCGTCTCCTCGGGGCCGGGCGTGAACCCCGCCGCCACGAGCCGCTGCCCCAGGTCCGCGGGCAGATCATGGCCGTACAGCTTCCACTCGAACGCGCGGTTCAGTCCGGTGAAGTACGCGATCTGCGCGGCGATCACGCCGTCCGCATCCGTCCCGCGCGGGTCCGGGCCGCCCTCGTGCCGCTCCCCCGTCTCCGCCGCCCCGCGCAGGCCGGACCAGACGACGCCGTTCCAGCCGTGCCGCGGGGCGGTCTGGCGCACCACCGGGCCGATGCGTTCGACGCGGGCGCCGGGGCCGTCCGGCCGCGCGCCTTCGCGCAGCTCACGGTCGAACAGGGCGAGTACCGCGGCGTGATCCATACGGCACACCCCAGCACGGGCCCACCCGGCCGGGCAACGGGATTCGGCATCGCGTCGGCCCGACGACCGCGCATAGGGTTGCCGTCGACCCATTCCCCGGGAGAGAGGCCTCGCCCCATGGCCGTGAAGGACACCGAACTGCCGTATCTGCGTCGCTGCGTGGAGCTGGCCACCGAGGCGCTGGAGGCAGGGGACGAGCCGTTCGGTTCGGTCCTGGTGGGCGGTGACGGCACCGTACTCGCCGAGGACCACAACCGGGTGGCCTCCGGGGACCGTACCCGGCACCCCGAGTTCGAGCTGGCGCGCTGGGCGGCGGCCCGGATGACGCCCGGTGAGCGGGCCGCCGCCACGGTGTACACCTCCGGCGAGCACTGCCCGATGTGCGCCGCCGCGCACGCCTGGGTGGGCCTCGGCCGGATCGTGTACGTCGCCTCCTCCGCCCAGCTGGCGTCCTGGCTCACCGAGCTGGGCGTGCCCGCACCGCCGGTGCGGACGCTGCCCGTGCGCGAGATCGCCCCCGGCGTGACCGTGGAGGGGCCGGTCCCCGGGTTGACGGAGGCCGTGCGGGAGTTGCACCACAGGTTCCACCGCGCGGGCGGCTGACCCGGCGCGGGGCGTCGCCGCCCAAGGGTCCTGTCCCCGTCGGCCTCAGGCCTGCGCGCCCGCGCCCGCTTCCGCTCCCGGGCGGGAGCGGCGGTGCAGGGCGGTCCCGCCGGGGAAGAGCGCCACTCCGGGGGCGAGGACCGGGAGGGTCTGGTCCCCGCCCGTTGCGGCGAGGGCGCCCGAGCCGGCGGGGCGGCCGGCGCGGCGGCGTACGCCTCGGGTCCCGGGGCGGGGAGAACGCGGGTGCGCCGACCGGGTCATGGCTTGTCCGAAAGTCGCACACCGTTCACTCCGTGGAGCGCCCGTCGCTCGAACTCCGGCACCGGTTGCCGAACAGACACAGGAGGTGACGGACCCCAGTGCGCCGGGCCGGGCACGGCAGGGTGCGGTCCGGCCGACAGGCGGGGCCGGTGGGGTCCCCGTATCGTGATCGAGGGCGCCGGTTCCCGGTCCGCTGTGGGGCGCCCCTGGAGGCATCGATGCTGGCCAAGCTCTC
The DNA here is from genome assembly GCF_001418415.1 of Streptomyces hirsutus. GTDB lineage: Bacteria > Actinomycetota > Actinomycetes > Streptomycetales > Streptomycetaceae > Streptomyces > Streptomyces hirsutus. The sequence continues at coordinate 2,818 of NZ_LIQT01000473.1, read as the reverse complement.
CAAGCTCTCCATGCGACTCCCGGTCCGGCGCTGCGCGGTCATCGGGGCGGCCGGACTGGCCCTGCTGGGCACAGGTCTCCCGGCGGCCGCCGCCGAAGGCCCCGGTCCCGGCCTCGACCGGTTCTACGACCAGGGGATCACGTGGTCGGCGTGCGAGGGCGCGGACCTGCCCGAGGACCTGCAGTGCGGGAAGATCACCGTCCCGGTCGACTACGCCGAACCCGACAGGGGCACCCTCGAACTGGCCCTCGCCCGTTACCCCGGCACGGGGAACCCCCGCGGCTCGGTGGTGCTGAACTTCGGCGGGCCGGGCGGCTCGGGCGTCCTCGGACTCGCCCACGGCGGCAAGGAGTTCATGGGCCTCACCGACGAATACGACGTGGTGTCCTTCGACCCGCGCGGGGTCGGCCGATCCGCACCGGTCAGTTGCGGCACGGAGGCCACGGGTCAGGCGCTGGAGGCCACCGGCGGCGAGGACATCTCCGATCCGAGGAAAACGCTGGCCCGGCTGCGCGAGGTGGCCGCCGAGTGCGCCGAGCACTCGGGCCCGGTCCTGCCGCACATCGGCACCGTGAACGTCGCACGGGACCTGGACGTCATGCGGCAGGTGCTCGGCGACAAGAAGCTCAACTACCTGGGCTTCTCCTACGGAACCCGGCTGGCGGCGGTGTACGCGGCCCAGTTCCCCGAGAAGGTGGGCCGGTTGGTGCTGGACGGGGTGGACACGCTGACCGAACCACTGGCCGAACAGGGGCTGGCGAGCGTACGGGGCCAGCAGACCGCGCTCGAGCACTTCCTGACCTGGTGCACCGAGGACATCGCCTGTCCGTTCGGCCAGGACCCGCGCAAGGCGAGGGAGTCGGCCGTGAAGCTGGTCGACTCGCTCGACGAGAACCCCGTACCGACCGATTTCGGCTACGCGTTCACCGGCCAGGACCTCGTGGTCGCCCTGGGCCAGGGCCTCTACAGCAGGGAACTGTGGCCCTTGCTGCAACGGGCGCTCGCGGCGCTGATGGAGGACGGGGACACCCGCGGGGTGGAGGCCTTCGCCACCGGTGGGGTCACACTCCCCCTGCCGCATCGCGCCGACGATCCGCTCGTCGACGAGGAGCAGGTGCCGCTGGACAATCTGCCGGCCGCGCTGATGGCGGTGAACTGCGCGGACGATCCCGACCGCCCGGCCGCCGAGCAGGTGACCCGGGACCTCGGCCGGCTGCGCACCGCCTACGAGGAGGCCTCCCCGGTCTTCGGACGCCACCGGCTCGCCCAGGTGCTGATGTGCCACGGCCGTCCCAAGGGGACCGACTTCATCCGCGAGAAGGTCAAGGACGTCGACACTCCGAAGATGCTGCTGGTCGGCACCCGGGGCGACCCGGCCACGCCGTACCGGTGGACGGTGGAGACGGCCGAACGGCTCGGCCCGTCGGCCGTGGTGCTGGACAACCGGGCCGAGGGCCACACCGGCTACGGGTCGTCCGACTGCGTCCACCGGGCGATCGACGACTTCCTCCTCTACGGAACCCTGCCGCCCAGCGGCAGCTCCTGCGGCGCCGAGGACGACGCCCGCCCATGAGTCCGCACCCGGACGGCGCACCCGATGCCCCAAATGCCCGATCCGCGATTCGGCTCTATGGTGCTGTCATGGAGCACGATCTGAGTCCCGCAACCCTTGCCGAGCTTCGCCGCCCGCGCCCCTACCCCGCGGTGTCGGTGCTGACGCCGACACACCGGCGCGAGCCTCTCAACGCCCAGGATCCGGTCCGGCTGCGCAATGTGGTGGCCGAGGCCAAGAAGCAGCTGGAGGCCGATCCGGCGGTCACCCGGGACCGGCGTGGAGAGGTGGAGCTGCAGCTCGACCGGGCCCTGGCCGAGGTCGACCTGACGCACGCCGAGGACGGCCTGGTCATCTTCGCCGCTCCGGGCGAGCACCAGGTGTGGTCGCTCGCCCGGTCGGTGCCGGAGCGCGTGGTGCTCTCGGACACCTTCCTCACCCGCAACCTGGTGTCCGCCCACACGGCGGAGCGCCCCTTCTGGGCGCTGTCCGTCTCCCCGGACCGGGTCACGCTGTGGAACGGCGGCACGGACCGGGTCACCGAGGAGCACGCCGGCGGCTTCCCGCTGACCCGCGCCGTGGAGAACTTCGATCCCGAGCGCCTGGAGCAGGTCGGCGACCAGCCGAGCGCCTTCCGGGACGAAGGCACCCGCCGGTTCCTGCGCGAGGCCGATACCGCGATGGGCGCGATCCTGCGTGAACATCCGCGGCCTCTGTACATCACCGGGGAGCCGGCCGCGCTGTCCCTGCTGGGCGAGGCCGGCGGTGTGACCCGGGACGCGGTGCAGGTCCAGCACGGCGGTCTCGCGCACGGCACGCCCGACGCGGTGTGGCAGGCCCTGCGCCCCGTGCTCGAGAGCGAGGCCCGCAAGAGCACCGAGGGCGTCCGCCGGGCCCTGGAGACGGCCCGCGGGCGCAAGAGGTTCGCGGCCGGGGTCGACGAGCTGTGGCAGAACACCAGGGAGGGGCGGGTCCAGTTGCTGGCCGTCGAGGAGAACTTCCGGGCGACGGTGCGTGAAGCGGGCGAGCATCTGGTCGCCGCCGAGTCCGGCGACCTGGACGCCCGCGAGGACATCGTGGACGAGCTGGTCGAGCAGTGCCTGGAGACGGGCGCCGAGGTCCGCTTCGTCCCGGACGGCGCCCTCGGGGACGCGGAGCGGATCGCGGGCGTACTGCGGTACTGAGAGAGGCGGGGCGGGCGGGCTCCCAGGGGCTGCCGCGCGTCCCCTCGCGAGGCGCCCGTCCCGTCCCGGGGTGCCCGGCCGG
>NZ_LIQT01000472.1 GCF_001418415.1 Streptomyces hirsutus | reverse complement strand
GCGGCCGGCCAGCGCGTCCAGCTCGATCTGCGCGGCGTCGATGCCCGCCTCGTCCAGCGTGCCGTCCGCCACCGCGCCGACCAGCAGGCACAGCGTGGCCAGATCGGGCCGCTCGGACCGGGCCTCCTCGGCGAACCGCCGCCGCAGCTCGGCGGAGCGTTCCGGGAGCGGAGGATGGGGGGAGCGCATGACCGGTTCGTGCCCTCTCACGGCGCCCCGTCGCCGGCCGGAGCCGACGACCGGGGCGCGCGGTAGTGGTGGTACGCGTGGTGCGCGGCGAAACCCATCCCGCCGTACAGGGCGTGAGCCGCCGTGTTGTCGTCCTCGACCTGGAGCCAGGCGGCCGACGCGCCCTCGTCGAGCGCCCGCCGGGCCAGCGCGGCCATCACGGCGCTTGCGAGCCCGCGCCGCCGCAGCGCCGGATCCACCTCGACGGCGGCGAAACCGGCCCATCGGCCGTCCACGACACACCGCCCGATCGCGGCGGGAGCGGCATCGCCCGGAGTACCGCCCTCGGGTCCACCGTGCCCCGCCGGCACGGTCGCGAACCACACCGACGGGCTTCCCCCACTTCCGGCTTCTCCCCCACTCACGGGGGTCCCCCCTCCCAGCACCTTCAGGGCGACCTCGCTCACGCCCCGGCGCTGATAGCGCGCGAGCCACCCCTCGTCGGCCTCCCGGGACAGCAGGACGTCCACCCCGGCCGGTTCGCCGCCGGACGGGTCCGGGCCCGCGTCGGCGACCGGCGCGAGCGCGCCGACCCACAGCTCGGCGGTCACCTCCCGCACCCAGCCCCGCCGCTCCAGCTCCGCGCCCAGCGCCTCCTGCGTGCCCTCGGCACCGGTCGCCGTCTGCACGTAGGCGGGCAGTCCGCGCTCGGCGTACCAGCGGCACACGGTCGTCAGCGCCTCGTCCAGCGGCACGCCCGGGTCGCCGAGCGGCAGCACCGAGTTGGCCCGGCGGGTGAACCCGGCCGCCGCCCTCAGCTCCCAATCGCCCAGCCGCTCGCTCTCCACGGGCTGCCACGCCCGCGCGGCGACCCGCGCCAGCTCCTCGTACGAGGCGGCCGGACCACGTCGGCGGGCCGGTGCGGACGGCACCACCTTGCCCGCGACCAGCGCGGATTCCCGGACGAGGACGCTCTCGCCGTTCTTCCGTGTGATCCGCAGCACACCGCTGTCCCATGATGTGAGAACTCCGACCACGTCGGTGAACCTCTCACCCGGGGGACCATGTTCGATCAAGCTCCGTACGGAGACCCGTTTGCCCACGTCAGCAGTGGTGATGCGGACCTCTAGACGTCCGGCGGCGGAGATTTCCACAGGTCGGTACACCCCTCCTGTTCGGATCATGCCCAAGAACGGAGATACTAGGGGCGGGCATCGACGACGCCGCGCTCCCGCGCGCCAGGCGGCGGAGCCTGAGGAGGCCCGCCAGCGCCCTATCGAGGAGGAACGACAGCGTGACCTACGTCATCGCGCAGCCTTGTGTCGACGTGAAGGACAAGGCGTGCATCGAGGAGTGCCCGGTCGACTGCATCTACGAGGGCCAGCGGTCCTTGTACATCCACCCGGACGAATGCGTCGACTGCGGCGCCTGTGAACCGGTCTGCCCGGTCGAGGCCATCTTCTACGAGGACGACACTCCCGAGGAGTGGAAGGACTACTACAAGGCCAACGTCGAGTTCTTCGACGACCTCGGCTCGCCCGGCGGCGCCAGCAAGCTCGGGCTGATCGAGCGCGACCACCCGTTCATCGCCGCGCTGCCGCCGCAGGCGTAAGCACCAGGGCGGCCCGGAAGCGGTCCGCGCCCGCGCCGCCTCGGTCCCGTACGGCCTGATCACCCCGATCGGCGCCGTACGGGGCCGAGGCGTTTGCCGTACCGGCGTGTACCGACGCGTACCGATGAAAGTGAGCCAGTAACCGTGTCCGCAGTCTCCGACCGCTTGCCCACCTTCCCCTGGGACAAGCTCGAGCCGTACAAGAAGACCGCCGCCGCGCACCCCGACGGCATCGTCGACCTCTCCGTGGGCACCCCCGTCGACCCCGTCCCCGAGCCGATCCAGAAGGCCCTGATCGCCGCCGCGGACTCCCCGGGCTATCCCACGGTCTGGGGCACCCCGGAACTGCGGGACGCGCTCACCCGCTGGGCGGAGCGTCGTCTGGGTGCCCGCGGGATCACCCACCACCATGTGCTGCCGGTCGTCGGCTCCAAGGAACTGGTCGCCTGGCTCCCCACCCAGCTGGGCCTCGGTCCCGGCGACCGGGTGGCGTACCCGCGCCTGGCCTATCCGACGTACGAGGTCGGCGCCCGCCTGGCCCGCGCGGAGTACGAGGCGTACGACGACCCGACCGAGCTGGACCCGACGGGCCTGAAGCTCCTCTGGCTGAACTCCCCGTCCAACCCCACGGGCCGGGTGCTCCCCAAGGCGGAGCTGACCCGCATCGTCGCCTGGGCCCGCGAGCACGGCGTCCTGGTCCTCTCCGACGAGTGCTACCTCGAACTGGGCTGGGACGCCGACCCGGTCTCGGTGCTGCACCCGGACGTCAACGGCGGCTCGTACGACGGCATCGTCGCCGTGCACTCGCTGTCCAAGCGGTCCAACCTCGCGGGCTACCGCGCCGCCTTCCTGGCCGGCGACCCGGCCGTCCTCGGCCCGCTGCTGCAGATCCGCAAGCACGGCGGCATGATGACCTCGGCGCCCACCCAGGCGGCCGTGGTGGCGGCGCTGGGCGACGACGAGCACGTCCGCGTCCAGCGCGAGCGCTACACGGCCCGCCGCACCGCGCTGCGGATGGCCCTCCTGGGGCACGGCTTCCGCATCGAGCACAGCGAGGGCGGGCTCTACCTCTGGGCCACCCGCGACGAGTCCTGCTGGGACACCGTCGCCCGCCTCGCCGAGCTCGGCATCCTGGTGGCACCGGGCGACTTCTACGGCCCGGCCGGCGAGCGGTTCGTACGCGTCGCCCTCACCGCCACGGACGAGCGGGTGCGGGCGGCGGTGGAACGCCTGAAGGCGTGACGCGGGGCAGCAGCACGGACGCCGACGGGGCCC
>NZ_LIQT01000471.1 GCF_001418415.1 Streptomyces hirsutus | reverse complement strand
CAGCATCACGGGGAAAGTTCAAGCAGTCCAAGAACTACCGCTACTCCACCAACCACCAGATCGTGCTGGACGCGGAAAGCAGCTTGGTCGTTGTCGTGGGCCGACCAGTGCCCGGTAACCGCAACGACTGCAAGGCATGGGAAGAATCAGGTGCAAAGGCCATGGTCGGCCGGGTCACCACCATCGCTGACGGCGGCTACCGCGGCACCGGGCTGGTCATCGCGCACCGACGTGCTCCAGGCGAGGAGCTTGAGGCCTGGAAAGAGGACCACAACCGCTCCCACCGCAAGGTCCGCGCCCGCGTCGAGCACACCTTCGCCCGCATGAAGACCTGGAAGATCCTCCGCGACTGCCGCCTGAGAGGCGACGGTGTCCACCACGCCATGCTCGGCATCGCCCGCCTCCACAACCTTGCGCGCCGCGCCTGACCGCACCAGACCGAAGCACTACCCGTCAAGATTCGGTGGGCAGGAGCTGGACCAGGCCGATCCAGTTCTCCTCGTCCACCTTGGTGTGGGTGGCGCGGACCCTCCAGCGGCCAGCGGCCAGCGGCCAGCGGGACCGATGCCTGGGCGGGCATCCCGCCGCCGGGATACTCGATGCCCAGTTCGGAGCCTGCTTCGGCGGAGTCCATGAGCACGGCCGGACCGTCCGACACCCAGGTGCCGCACTTCTCCCACACCGTGGCCGGGTCGGCGAGGACAGCGTCTGCCGCGGCCCTCAGTCCGGCCTCGGAGCCGGCGGCAAGCCACCGCAGGAACGCTCGGCGCTCGGGCAGGTAGCAGCTGGTGGCTGGCTCGTCCGCCAACACCAGTGCCTGCGCACCGTTCCCGCCAACGGTGATCACACCGGCCAGATCGTCCACCGCACAGGCCCGGTCGTAGTCGTCTGGAGCGGTGGCGTCTCCCGCCACGACCCCGCTCTCCGTGCACTCGCGCCATGCAGCCAGGGCGGAGACGGGGACGACGATCAAAGGGCCGCCCATCGACTCCACCCAGGCAGGGGAGGAGTGGGACACATCGGCTGCGGTGGATGAAGAGGCGCTCATGCCGTCAGTGTGCCCTCGCCCACTGACAACGCCCGCGGCGCTCATTGGCGCCCAGCACAGGGAACGGCTCAGCGCCTGCGGCAGCCAGCGGTTACGGGACAGCCTTTAGGCCCACCGTCAAGCAACAGCTGGGACCAGAACGTCAAACATCACCTGGGACTAGACAGGCTGAGATTCTCGTAGATCTTGGTGGGGGCGGTCAGAACGGTGGATTTTCGCTGTACCCCTCGATGGAGTCTGGACGAGCGAGCCACGATGATGCCTTGCCGGGTGACGGATCTGAGTCGCAGAACAGGAACGGATTCCGCTGCCGCTCTATGCCGGAGAAGTCCTTGCCCCATGCGTCGAGGGCGTCGATGGCCCGTTCTCGATGTTGCCAGAGGTCACTGGTGCCCAGCTCATCCCGGAGCAGGTCTGCCAGGTTTTCTCGGTGGTGCAGCAACTGGGGATCATCGAGGAGCGGGATGCATGCCGTCAGCGCTGCTTCGCGTATGTGGCGATCAGGGTCTTCGGTGGAGGGGAGCGACGCTGAGAACAGGAGTGGCCGAATCCCCATGATGCCTACGGCCGGCGCGTAGTCGTCGAGGGGGAATCCGCACTGTTGGTTTATAGCCGCGACCTCATCTGTGACTTCGCTCGCCACTGAGGCGACCCATCGCAGGAGCTCCGCGCGCATGCATCCAGGGAAGGAGTGGCGATTTTTGGTGACGGCGCTGTTCGTTCGCGGATCCGGCAGGATGGCGGCCACGTACAGCGCTGCGGGCACCGTTGCATCGTAGAGCGTGTTTTGGTGGTGCAGGGTGCCGTGTAGATAGCCAAGTGCCCTGGTTCTGACGCCTTGATCTGGGTCGAGCAGTGCGGTCAGCATCTCAGGCGCCTCAGAGGCAAGCCCGTACGCATGTCCCAGCGCAGCCCAGTCCGTACCTGATAGCACGACTTCAGGGCCAAGTGCGCCCAGTGATGCGAGCCGGTTGTCCCTCGTCATGCGATTCGCCAGAGGGGAGTTGCGTACTGCTTCGGGCAGCCGCGGTTGAGGAGCTGCTGCAAGTCGTTGCGTTGCAAGCCGCTGAGGTGCAGGGCTTCGGTGATGCGGCGGAAAGTCGTGTGGGTGACTCCGTGAGAGCGGGCTCCGGCCTCGAACTGGTCGAGTCGAGCCCAGATTGCGGTCGGCTCTAGTTTCATGGGCTGCTGCTCCTTGAGCCGTAGAGCCTTGTTGCGTTGACGGTCGGGTGTGCGGATCCCCTGCTTACCCGGCCCCCTCGCCCGCCAGAAGTAACTCACCGCCCGCGGTAGCCACGAAAGCTGCGGCGCAGCGCAAGGACACACCATATGGCCGCTGCCGTCAGTGCGGTTGCGGCCATCGCACCCAGCACCGGTGGCTCCGGCCGATAGCCCAGCGAGAGCCGGGTGCCCAGGAAGGTGAGTAGGACTACGACCACCTCCAGGCCGTAGAGCGGAACTTTGGCGGCGACAGCCCGCAGCGCGGCTGCCGCCGTCAGACCGGTCGCGGTCCATGCCACCAGATACGACCACACCTGCCCCGGAGCGGCGAGCGGCATCCCGTACTCATCGGGGCCGATACGGAACGACGCGCTGACCCAGCCAAGACCCACCCCGAAGATGGTGAAGCCCGCCACCCACAAGGCATGGCGCCATAACGGACCGGGTCGCAGGGACTCTTCGTCGTCGGAGCTCGCACCGATGTCAGGACTGGAGAGGTCGGGAGGTTCAGTCACCCCCAGAAGGACGCAGCCGGGAGGCCGCAGGTTCCCCGCCCGAATCAGGGATCATGCCGCCGATCCTTTTTTCGCAGGGCCGCGCCTTCAAGGGGCGGCCCTGTCCTGTGGAGGCACAACAGAACATGCCCGAGACCCCGAAGAGCTCGTAACACGATCTTGTTGAGATGTCCTGGTCGGGCGTGACCGGTCGGGTGATTCGGCCGTTCGTGGTGGTGTGAGTGCTCGGCCGTGGATCGTGGACGACGACTTGTGGGCGCTGATCGAGCCGCTGCTGCCGCCCTGGCCCGAGCGGGCGCCGGGGCCACAGCCGGTGGCGGACCGGCTGTGTCTGCAGGGCATCCTCTACGTCCTCCACCACGACATGGCCTGGCAACTTCTGCCCCTGGAGCTGGAGTTCGGCTCCGGACAGACCTGCCGGCGGCGCCTGCAACGGTGGCAACAGGCCGGCGTCTTCGATCAGCTCCACCGCGTCCTGCTCGCCGAGCTGAACGCGGCCGGCGAACTCGACTGGTCGCGGGCGTGTGTGGACGGCTCCCACCTCCGGGCGAAAAGGGGGGTGCCGACACCGGTCCGTCGCCGGTCGACCGGCGCAGGACGGGCAGCAAACACCACCTGATCTGCGACGGCCGCGGCACCTCGTTCAAGGTCATCACCACTGCGGCCCACGTCAACGACGTCACCCAGACCCTCGCCCTGGTCGACGGCATCCCTCCCCTCGCCGGCCGCCCCGGCCGTCCGCGCCGCCTTCCCGAGGCCCTGCTCGGCGACAAGGGCTACGACTCCGACCCCAACCGCGAAGAGCTCCGCAAGCGGCGCATCCTGCCGGTGATCTCCCGCAAGGGCGCCCCGAACATCCAGGGCCTGGGCAAGCTCCGGTACGTCGTGGAGCAGACCTTCGCCCTGCTCCACCAGTTCAAGCGCCTGGCCGCCCGTTGGGAACGCCGCACCGGACTCCACGATGCCTTCGTCTCCCTGGCACGCAGCCCGATCTGCTGGAGACGCCTCAAGAAGACTCGATCATGATCGTGTTACGAGCTCTATGGGACGGGGTCTACTGGTCCGACTTTGTTTCTTCTTTCCCTGGGTCTTGCCGGGGATCTTGGTGACCTGCGTTTCTCCCGTTCAGAGAAGGTGATCCCGTTCGCTTGGTGGTCGTCTTTGGCCACCGTCGAGCGGCCTCGGACGGCCCGGAGACGGCTCGGGCCGCATACCTGGCGATCCCTCTCCGGGCCCCTGGCTCTGGCTGATTTTGCCCTCAGCAGTAGCAAGGACCGCCATAGGTTCAGCAGGAGCCGGCGCCGACCATCGGTTGTTGCTGTACTTCGCTGCTCTATCGCAGGATCGGACGATGTCCCGGTTGATAGGCGCGCATACCGCAGACCCATGCCCCAAGTGCCTCGTTGAGGAGGTTCGTACAGGCAGCCCTTCATTTACTCAAGAGCGCGACGTCATCAGCTACCGCTGCGACCGCTGTAGGCACACGTGGTTCCGCCCGGTCGAGAACGACCTGGACGTGTACGACACCGTCAGGGTGGACCTTCCGGATACCACGCTCTACGGCACCGTCTGGCAGGTGGAGGACGACCGGGTCCAGGTGCGCGACACGAACAGCGGCCGGGTGCTGTGGGTCGAACTTTGGAGAGTCATCCTCTACTGAGGCCTGTCCGGCCTGCGTCACCTCACCATCCGCTGGGGAAGCCGTGGCATGAACGGCACCCCGCCCGCGATGGAACCCGTCCCTGGCCGCCTGTGCGGCGGTGACATCACCGACAAGGACTACGTCGGCTATTTCATGAACGAGTACGGAGGGGACCCACTGCGTGGCGGGGGCGGCGGTCATTCCGTCGTCCCCGCCACGGGTGGCACGCGGCCGGGCTCACTCGCCATGCCTTCAGCGGTTGCCCCCACGGTCACGATCTCCGTGGCCCTGCTGATCGCGGTCGGTCTGACCGGACTGGGTGGTCTGGGGCGGTCTGTTGGGGCAGGCAGCGCGGTTCAGGGCCTCCACCTTGCTGGCTGCGTAACCGGCGAAGTAGCCCGCGTTCCTGGGGCCTTCCTAGTCTTCCTGCGCGTCGGTCACCACGCGGCCCAGACGGCAGCCGGCCAGACCGACCGCCAGCCCGTCCCTGCGGCCCTCGTCCCGTACGACAGTGGGGGGACTGTTCCGTCCGGTGGAGGGGTAGTCGAGGTCGCTGCCCAACCAGGGCAGGTGGCAACCCGTCCCGACACGTCGCCCACCAGGGTGGAGGTCCGAGCCGTCAAAGTGAGGTTGTTGACAGCGACTGTGCCCGCGGTGTTTGCGAATGAACGCCCGAGCTCTGTCCCATCCGCACGGAATCGAACGTCTTCGTTGGCCAGGAATCCGCTGCCCACGACGTCGCCGAAGGGGTCGGGGGGTGCATCGAAGAGCGCCGAACAGACTTGGCTGGGCACGGCCGAGGGCGAGGCCTCCGCCGCCCGGTCCCACCCGCCGGTGTCCACGTGGCGGGCGGGACCTTGAGGACGGTGTGGTGGAGGGCGTCGGTGATGGTCATGCCGACCGAGTACGACAGTCACCTGCCCCGCTTCGCGAGCCAGGTGACGAACGCGTGGGTGCCGCCGGCGGAGTCGGTACGGAGCAGTGTCTGGCGTCCCCGCCGGCATCTCTTCGGCAGCCGGGCCAGAGCGAGTGGGGCGGCTTCGATGGGGTCGGCTGCGCGTTGTCGCAGATTTCGGGGATGCGGAACACCCCGTCGCCTGAGGCGGCTGCCGTATGCGAAGCCTGCGGTGCAGTGGTGTCGGATCCCTGGTCGCACCCGTCACCAGTGCTCACCGTCAGTCGAAGAGGGCGATGAGTCCGTTCACCCAGATTCCCAGCATCACGAGGAACACCGTCAGGCATCCGGCTCCCGTCAGAAACCCGGTGAACTTGCCTTTCCCGCTGCCCGGTTCGTCCGAAGCGGAGGGCACTGAGTCCCAGTCCACCGGGTGACCCAGGGCGTCGGAGCAGGTGACTCGTACTGCTGTCAGCTGTTCCATGGCGAACTTGGAGTGGGTGAGCGACTCGGGACCGCGCCACGCGAGCGCTCTCATGCGCTGCTGAGGAGTCCGGTACCTCGCTTCGAAGGCGGAGGTCTCCTCTGTGTTCCTGTCCTCCTCGAGGTACATCCAGCGCCCGGCTTCCGCGGGCTCACCGTACAGCCGGTACACCTCGGCCAGGCGTCGGCGAAGCGTCAGGTCGTTGGGGAGTGAGGAGACCAGTCCGCGCAGACGTTGGCGTGCCATGGGCACCCGGCCGGCTGCCAGATCCGCGTCGACTCGGGCGAGGGTGGCTGTCAGGGGCATACGTGCATGATCGGGCAGGGTGGTGCAATGTCTCGACTGCTTTTTGTCGGTCGGCTTCGTGGTCGCGCTGACTCACCTCGTCATCGTCACCCGGGATGACGGGCTCGCCGAAGCCGTGGCGTGCGGTGGCGGCTCATGGCCTGCCTCGGCGCCAACGATCCGATGCGGCCGGAGGGGGCGAGAGTCGTGCCGTCGTCGTGGGTCTACGCCACGGAGTGGGGTTTCCCCTTGTTGCTGGACGCCTGCCGGCCTGGTGGGTTCCGCTGTTGTCGCGAGGTAATCAAGTACCGGCGTGGGCCCGAGCCGCCCATACTCGATCACGTGTTCCTGACGATCTCGACCACCGGCGACCAGACCAACCCCGCTACCGACCTGGGCTTCCTCCTCCATAAGCACCCTGAAAGCCCCTTCTCGGCCCATCTGTCCTACGGCGCCGCGCACGTCCTCTATCCCGAGGCGGACGCCGAGCGCTGCACGGCGGCGCTGCTGCTGGAGGTGGACGCGGTGGCACTGGTCCGGCGGGGCAAGGGCAAGGGCCGCGGTGGCGCCCCCGACGCCGCCCTCGCCCAGTACGTCAACGACCGCCCGTACGCGGCGTCCTCGCTGCTCGCCGTCGCGCTCAGCGGCGTCTTCTCCAGCGCGATGCGCGGCGTGTGCAAGGCCCGCCCGGAGCTGCCCGGACAGCCGTTGCCGCTGCGCATCGAGATACCCGTACTGCCCGCACGCGGCGGCCCCGCCCTGGTCGGGCGGCTCTTCGAGCCGCTCGGCTGGACGGTCACGGCCGACCCGGTGGCCCTGGACACCGAGTTCCCGGAGTGGGGCGACTCGCGGTACGTACGTCTCGTCCTGGAGGCGGACACCCTCACCCTCGCCCAGGCCCTGCGGCACCTCTACGTGCTGCTCCCCGTCCTCGACGACGCCAAGCACTACTGGGTCTCCTCCGACGAGGTGGACAAGCTGCTGCGCGCCGGCGAGGGCTGGCTGCCCGGCCATCCGGAGCAGAAGCTGATCACCAGCCGGTATCTCACCCGCCGCTGGTCGCTGACCCGTCAGGCGCTGGAACGGCTCGAGCTGGTCCGGCTGGCCGAGGCGGACGACAGTGACGTCGAGGAGATCGACAACGCCGTCGAGGCGGACACCGAGTCCGAGGAGAGGCCGACCCCGCTCGCCGTGCAGCGCCGGGACGCGATCATCACCGCGCTCGGTGCCTCCGGTGCCGCACGCGTGCTCGACCTCGGGTGCGGACAGGGCCAGTTGGTGCAGGAACTGCTGCGGAACCCGGCCTTCACCGAGATCGTCGGCGTCGACGTGTCGATGCGCGCGTTGACCATCGCCTCCCGGCGGCTCAAGCTGGACCGTATGGGGGAGCGGCAGGCGTCCCGGGTGAAGCTCCTCCAGGGCTCGCTGTCGTACACCGACAAGCGGCTCAAGGGGTACGACGCGGCCGTGCTCAGCGAGGTGATCGAGCACCTCGACCTGCCGAGGCTGCCCGCCCTGGAGTACGCCGTGTTCGGCGCGGCCCGCCCCCGTACGGTCCTCGTGACCACCCCGAACGTCGAGTACAACGTCCGCTGGGAGAGCCTGCCGGCGGGGCACGCCCGGCACGGCGACCACCGCTTCGAGTGGACCCGCGAGGAGTTCCGCGCCTGGGCGGCCAGGGTTGCCGAACGGCACGGCTACGACGTCGAGTTCGTACCCGTGGGACCGGACGACCTCGAGGTCGGCCCGCCCACCCAGATGGCCGTGTTCGTGACCGGAGACAAGAAGGAGGCGAAGGCGGCATGAGCCACGAGACCACCGGCGCCCGGCCCAGTGACGGGGACAGCGAGAACGAGGGCCGGAGCCCGGGCCTGGGCCGCGGCCGGGCCCTGCCCGTCACCGATCTCTCCCTCGTGGTGCTGATCGGCGCCTCCGGTTCGGGCAAGTCCACCTTCGCCCGCCGCCACTTCAAGCCCACCGAGGTCATCTCCTCCGACTTCTGCCGCGGCCTGGTCGCCGACGACGAGAACGACCAGAGCGCGTCCGGGGACGCCTTCGACGTCCTGCACTACATCGCGGGCAAGCGGCTGGCCGCGGGCCGCCGCACCGTCGTCGACGCCACCAGCGTCCAACAGGACGCCCGGCGTCAGCTGATCGAGCTGGCCAGGCAGTACGACGTGCTGCCGATAGCCGTCGTGCTCGATGTGCCCGAGGAGGTGTGCGCCGAGCGCAACGCGGCCCGTGCCGACCGCGCCGACCTGCCCCGCCGGGTCGTCCAGCGGCACATCCGCGAACTCCGCCGCTCCCTGCGGCACCTGGAGCGCGAGGGGTTCCGCAAGGTGCACGTCCTGCGCGGGGTCGAGGAGATCGAGAACGCCACCGTCGTCACCGAGAAGCGGTACAACGACCTCACCCACCTCACCGGCCCCTTCGACATCATCGGCGACGTCCACGGCTGCGCCGCCGAACTGGAGTCTCTGCTCGGTGCGTTGGGGTACGCCGACGGCGTGCACCCCGAGGGCCGCACCGCGGTCTTCGTCGGTGACCTCGTCGACCGCGGCCCGGACAGTCCGGGTGTGCTGCGCCGGGTGATGTCGATGGTGAAGTCGGGCAGTGCGCTGTACGTCCCCGGCAACCACGAGAACAAGTTCGGCCGGTATCTCAGGGGCCGCAAGGTCCAGCACACCCACGGGCTCGCCGAGACCATCGAGCAGATGGACCGGGAGAGCGAGGAATTCCGTGCCGAGGTAAGGGAGTTCGTCGACGGGCTGGTCAGCCACTACGTCCTCGACGGGGGCAGGCTCGTCGTCTGCCACGCCGGTCTGCCGGAGAAGTACCACGGCCGCACCTCCGGCCGGGTCCGCTCGCACGCGCTGTACGGCGACACCACCGGCGAGACCGACGAGTTCGGCCTGCCGGTGCGCTACCCGTGGGCGGAGGACTACCGGGGCCGTGCCGCCGTCGTCTACGGCCACACCCCGGTCCCGGAAGCCACCTGGCTCAACAACACCATCTGCCTGGACACCGGCGCCGTCTTCGGCGGCAAGCTCACCGCGCTGCGCTGGCCGGAGCGGGAACTGGTCGACGTACCGGCCGAGCGGGTCTGGTACGAGCCGGCCCGCCCGCTGCGCACCGAGGCCCCCGGCGGGCAGGACGGCCGGCCCCTGGACCTCGCCGACGTGCACGGTCGCCGGGCCGTGGAGACCCGGCACGCCGGCCGGGTGGCCGTACGCGAGGAGAACGCGGCCGCCGCGCTGGAGGTCATGAGCCGCTTCGCGATCGACCCGCGCCTGCTGCCGTACCTCCCGCCGACCATGGCCCCCACGGCCACCTCGCACCTGGACGGCTACCTGGAGCACCCGGCCGAGGCGTTCGCCCAGTACAAGGAGGACGGGGTGGAGCGCGTCGTGTGCGAGGAGAAGCACATGGGCTCGCGCGCGGTCGCCCTGGTCTGCCGGGACGCGGACGCGGCCGCCCGGCACTTCGGTGTCGAGGACGGCCCGGCCGGATCGCTCTACACCCGCACCGGCCGCCCGTTCTTCGACGACACCGCGGTCACCGAGGAGATCCTCGGCCGGCTGCGCACGGCGATCACCGACGCCGGGCTGTGGGACAGCCTGGAGACCGAATGGCTGTTGCTGGACGCCGAGTTGATGCCGTGGTCGCTGAAGGCGTCCGGGCTGCTGCGCTCGCAGTACGCCGCCGTGGGCGCCGCCAGTGGCGCCGTGTTCCCGGGCGCGCTCGCGGCCCTGGAGAGCGCCGCCGCCCGGGGCGTCGAGGTGGGGGACCTGCTGGAGCGCCAGCGTGCACGGGCCGGTGCGGCCGAGGCGTTCACGCGGGCGTACCGGCGCTACTGCTGGACCACCGACCAGCTGGAGGGCGTACGTCTCGCCCCCTTCCAGGTCCTCGCCGTCCAGGGGCGCAGTCTCGCCGGTCTGCCGCACGACGAGCAGCTCGCCCTGCTGGACCGCATGGTCGAGCACGACGCCACGGGCCTGCTGCAGACCACCCGGCGCCTGTACGTCGACCCCGCCGACCCCGAGTCGGTGCGGGCGGGCGTCGACTGGTGGCTGGAGATGACCGGACGCGGCGGCGAGGGCATGGTCGTCAAGCCGGTCGGGGCCCTGGTCCGCGACCCGCGGGGTCGTCTGGTGCAGCCCGGCATCAAGTGCCGGGGCCGCGAGTACCTGCGGATCATCTACGGCCCCGAGTACACGCGCCCCGACCACCTGGCCCGGCTGCGCGGCCGCTCACTCGGCCACAAGCGGTCCCTGGCGATCCGCGAGTACGCCCTCGGCCTGGAGGCCCTGGACCGCCTCGCCGAAGGCGAGCCGCTGTGGCGGGTGCACGAGGCCGTCTTCGGCGTCCTGGCCCTGGAGTCGGAGCCCGTCGACCCGCGGCTGTAGGGGACGGACGCGTACGGCGACCGGCCGGTCCGGGCGGATCTCCCCGCCCGGGCCGTCCGGGCCGCTTGGACCGCCCGGACCGCGGCCGGGGTCCGTCCCGGCTGCGGAGGGGTGAACACCCCCTCGGGTGGTCAGGATGGAGTCATGACCTACCACGTCGACTCCGAGGCCGGAAGGCTGCGCCGTGTCATCCTGCACCGGCCCGATCTCGAGCTCAAAAGGCTCACCCCCAGCAACAAGGACGCCCTGCTGTTCGACGACGTGCTCTGGGTGCGCCGGGCGCGCGCCGAGCACGACGGGTTCGCCGACGTCCTGCGCGACCGGGGGGTCACCGTCCACCTCTTCGGTGACCTGCTCGCCTCCACGCTGGACGTCCCGGCGGCCCGCTCGCTCGTCCTGGACCGTGTCTTCGACGAGAAGGAGTACGGCCCACTGGCCACCGACCACCTGCGCGCGGCCTTCGAGACACTGCCGTCGGCCGAACTGACCGAAGCGCTGGTCGGCGGGATGACCAAGCGGGAGTTCCTGGACGTCCACCCGGAACCGACGTCCGTGCGCTTCCACGCCATGGAACTCGACGACTTCCTGCTCCGCCCGCTGCCCAACCACCTCTTCACCCGCGACACCTCCGCCTGGATCTACGACGGGGTCTCCATCAACGCCATGCGGTGGCCCGCCCGGCAGCGCGAGACCGTGCACTTCGAGGCGATCTACCGGTACCACCCGCTGTTCCGCGACGAGGGCTTCCACCTCTGGTCCGAGGGGCAGGCCGACTACCCGTCCACCATCGAGGGCGGGGACGTGCTGGTCATCGGCAACGGCGCGGTGCTGATCGGCATGAGCGAGCGGACCACCCCGCAGGCCGTGGAGATGCTCGCGCACAAGCTGTTCGCCGCCGGGTCCGCCGAGACCATCGTGGCCCTCGACATGCCGAAGAGGCGCGCCGTGATGCACCTGGACACGGTGATGACGATGGTCGACGGGGACACCTTCACCCAGTACGCGGGCCTCGGCATGCTCCGTTCGTACACGATCGAACCCGGCTCGGGGGACAGGGAACTGAAGGTCACCGACCATCCGCCGGAGCACATGCACCGTGCGATCGCCGCCGCGCTCGGGCTCAGCGAGATCCGGGTGCTGACCGCGACCCAGGACGTCCACGCCGCCGAACGCGAGCAGTGGGACGACGGCTGCAACGTCCTGGCCGTCGAACCGGGCGTCGTCATCGCCTACGAGCGCAACGCCACCACCAACACACATCTGCGCAAGCAGGGCATCGAGGTGATCGAGATCCCCGGCAGCGAGCTGGGCCGGGGCAGGGGCGGGCCGCGCTGCATGAGCTGCCCGGTCGAGCGGGACGCGGTCTAGCCCGGGGCCGCGGCCGGGCGCACGCACCCGTCCCGGCACCGTCGCCACCAGCTTGCATATAAATTCTGATACTTGTATACAGTTACATCCATCCCTGTACCTGCAGCTCTGGAGCGCCCCATGGCGACAGTCCCGACCGCCCTCGCCGGCCGCCACTTCCTCAAGGAGGTGGACTTCACCGCGCAGGAGTTCCTCGGCCTGCTCGACCTGGCCGCGGAGCTGAAGGCCGCCAAGAAGGCCGGTACCGAGACCCGGTACCTCCAGGGCAGGAACATCGCGCTGATCTTCGAGAAGCCCTCGACGCGCACCCGCTGCTCCTTCGAGGTCGCCGCCGCCGACCAGGGCGCCTCCACGACGTACATCGACCCGAGCGGCTCGCACATCGGGAAGAAGGAGTCGGCGAAGGACACCGCACGGGTGCTCGGCCGGATGTTCGACGCGATCGAGTTCCGGGGCGACTCCCAGTCCACCGTCGAGACCCTCGCCGCGTACGCGGGAGTGCCCGTCTACAACGGTCTGACCGACGACTGGCACCCCACCCAGATGCTCGCCGACGTGCTCACCATGACCGAGCACAGCGCCGAGCCGGTCACGGGGATCTCCTTCGCCTACCTCGGCGACGCCCGCTTCAACATGGGCAACTCCTACCTCGTCACCGCGGCCCTGCTGGGCATGGACGTGCGCATCGTCGCCCCGAAGGCGTACTGGCCCGCCCAGGAGGTCGTCGACCGGGCGCGCGCGCTCGCGGAGTCCAGCGGGGCCCGCATCACGCTCACCGAGGAGATCGCCGAGGGCGTCGCGGGCGCGGACTTCGTCGTCACCGACGTCTGGGTCTCGATGGGGGAGCCCCAGGAGGTCTGGGACGAGCGGATCACCGCCCTCGCGCCGTACGCGGTGACCATGGACGTGCTGCGGGCCACCGGCAACCCGGACGTCCGCTTCCTGCACTGTCTGCCGGCCTTCCACGACCTGGGGACACGGGTCGGCCGTGAGGTGTACGAGAAGCACGGCCTGGAGTCGCTGGAGGTGACCGACGAGGTGTTCGAGTCGGCCCACTCGGTCGTCTTCGACGAGGCGGAGAACCGGATGCACACGATCAAGGCGGTCCTGGTGGCGACCCTGGCCTGAGCGGGGGCGGGGCCGGCCGGTCCGCTCAGTCGGGCCTGCGCGGGCGCGGCACCGCCGGCAGCCGGAACCACACGGCCTTGCCGGACGAGGTCGGGCGGTGCCCGCACGACGAACTCAGGGTGCGGATCAGCATCAGCCCGCGCCCGTGCTCCTGCCAGGGGTCCGGCTCGCCGCGGGGCGGGCGGGTCAGGTCGTGAGGCGGCTCGGGATCGGCGTCGTGCACCTCGACCCGGCATCCGGTGGGCAGCAGCTCCACCACCAGCTCGATCGGATGGCCCCCGGAGGTGTGCTCCACGGCGTTGGCCACCAGCTCGGCGGTGAGCAGCTCCGCCGTGTCGCGGTCCGCGGCGTGCTCCCGCTCGGCCAGCGCGGTACGGACCAGCGCACGGGCGACGGGCACGGCCGCGGTGGTGTGCGGCAGTGCGACGCGCCAGGAGGCGGAGGTCGAGGGTTCGTGCACGCTGGATCCGATCATGGAGAGCAGGCAGGCGGTCCTGCTTTCAATTACTCAATGGTACGGCGCCACCCCTCAGGAGGTGTCGTCGGCCCGTGACGGACGTCAAGGTTCCGGGGCCCGCCCGGTCNNGACCGGGCGGGCCCCGGAACCCGTCGCACCGATCATGCCCAGCCCGCTTGTGGCGTAATCATGACGGCAGTCATGGAGAGGCGACGACGAGGCGGTCATGGGCGCATGAGGACGACGGCGGAAGGAAACTTCGCGAGCCGTGCGTCACGTGGCACGTGTCACAGGCCCGCGAAGACCGCCCCCGCGTCCCGCAGGCGTGCGTGCAGGCCGTGGAAGACGCTCGCCGAGCGGGCTCCCGGCCAGCCCTCGGGGAGCAGCCCGAAAGGCAGCCCGGGGTCGGTGTAGGGGAGGTGGCGCCAGGAGTCGAGGGCGAGGAGGTAGTCGCGGTACGCCTCCTCGGGCGGGGTGTCCTCGCGCTGCCGCCAGGCGTCCAGCACGTGCGCGTGACGGTCCAGGAACGCCTCGTGCTCCTCGGCGATCCCGGCCAGGTCCCACCAGCGGGCGACCGCCTCGACGGTGGGCGTGAACCCGAGGTGCTCGCCGCGGAAGAGGTCGACGTAACCGTCCAGCCCCAGCCGCTCCAGAGTGTGCCTGGTCTCCTCGTGCAGCCGGGCCGGCGCGATCCACACACCCGGGGCGGTGGTGCCGAAGCCGAGGCCGGACAGGCGGGAGCGCAGGACGTGACGCTTCTGCCGCTCGGACTCCGGCACGGAGAACACGGCGAGCACCCAGCCCTCGTCCCCGGGACTCGCGGAGGCGTGGACGCGGCGGTCGCTGTCGTCCAGCAACCGGCGGGCCTCCGGGGAGAGTTCGTAGCCGGCCGCGCCCCGGGCGGTGCGGGCCGGCAGGAGCAGCCCGCGCCGCTTGAGCCGGGACACCGACGAACGCACGGCGGGAGCGTCGACACCGACCGCGGCCAGGAGCCGGATCAGCTCGGCGACGGGCACGGGGCCCGGCGCGAAGCGGCCGTACGCGCCGTAGAGCGTGACGATGAGAGACCGTGGGGCAGGCTGGTCGGACACGTTGATCATCTTAGGTCGTGCCGATCGGCGCCCTCCCCCCGGGCGTCGGCATCACGCCTGGTCATCTCCCGTACGGGGAAAGGAGGTTCCGGTAAAGGGGGAGGCGGGCCGGTGGGACGTCCGGGGCGCAGGCCGGTCCCGTGGGACGGGCGGAGGGGACGGGTGTGCGGCGCGACCTTCGTGCCGTGTCGGTTCAGGCGGCGACGGTGAGGTGGTCCGCGGGGATCCGGTGCGGGGCGATCACGCGGCCGTCGGGCAGCAGTTCACCCGTGTCGTCGAAGACGATCGCGCCGTCGCACAGCAGGCTCCAGCCCTGTTCGGGGTGGGCGGCGACCACATGGGGGACCTGCACATGGGGTTGAGGGCATGACGTCCGGTGGGCACACATGGCGCACCTCCACATAGGTGGATCGATATAGGTGGATCGATCCGAAGGGGTCGTCCACCAGGACCATGCCCCTGCCGCGGACCCGCCGGAACGGCCGGCCGCGAAGCGTGACAGCTCCCGGACCATCCCGGGACGGTTCCCCGACGACCGATGCCGACTCGCCACCGAAGGGGTGAGGGTCACCCCTCCCGGCCCGCTCTCCCGGTACTGGTGGGGGCCTCACACCCTCGTGCCCTGCGTTCCGGGAGGTTCCCCATGTCCGTACCCGCTTCCGCATCCGTGTCCGGGTCCGCGCGTCCCGTCCTCATCCGCGCGGCGGCCTGCGCGGCGCTGCTGCTCGGCACCGCCGTGGCCGTGCCCCCGGCGGCGTCCGCCGCTCCCGCTCCTGTCCAGGAGACCGTGACGGTGGGCTCCAAGGGCCGGATCGCCGACGGCGGCACCGTCACCCTCTCCGGCACGTACCGCTGCCTGGACGCCTCCGGGCCGGTCCTCGTCGGCTCCTCCGTCCACCAGGGCACCGCCCACACGCGGTACGGCGTCGGCGGCACCCTGGCGGTGTGCGACGGCGAGACCCACGAGTGGGAGAACACCGGACGGGTCCCCTCCGGCGCCCTGAAGGCCGGTGCCGCCGACGTCGAGGCCACCCTCATCGAGCTGCGTTCGGTCGACGGCCTGCTGCTGCCCGTGTTCCACGCGGTCCACCAGCAGAAGGTCACCCTGGTCCGCAGCTGAGTGGTCCGCAGTCGAGTGGTCCGCGGCTGAGTGAGTAGTGAAGGGCGCCCGCCCGCCCGCCGGCCGTTCGGCCGGCCCGGACCGCGCCGGTCCGTCCGCCGGCCCCGGGTCAGAGCCGCTCGGCCGGCCAGGCCAGCAGGCGGGCGCCGATGACCGAGGTCTGGAGCATGTAACGGTGGGCGGGCTCGGCCGGGTTGGCGCCGGTGAGCTTGTGGATGCGTTCCAGACGGTACGTCAGGGCGCGCACGCTCAGTGAGAGCCGGCGGGCCGCCTCCGCCGCCACGCAGCCCGAGTCGAAGTACGCGGTGAGCGTGTCGAGGAGCGGTTCCGCCCCGCCCCTGGCCGAGGTGAGCGGGCCGAGGGTGTTGTGGACCAGGTCGGTCATGGCCTGACGGTCGCGGGCGAGGACGGGGTAGACGAGCAGTTCGGCGGCGCGCAGCACCGGTTCGTCCAGCCCCAGCCGTTCGGCTATCTCCAGCGTGCTCAGGGCCTCTTCGTACGACTGGACGACTCCGCCGGGTCCGGACTGCGGGCGGCCGATGGCGACCTGACCCCCGTCGGTGGCGGCGTGCGCCTGCTTGGCGAAGTGCGTGAGCACCTCGCCCTGGTGCCCCGGCGCGACGCACAGCAGCCGCCCGTCCTTGGTGGTGAGCAGGATGCTGCGGTTACCGAACCGGGAGATGAGGGCCTGCTCCACCTGCCGCGGCACGGCGTCCCCCTCGTCGTAGGCGACGGGGCCCCGGGCGACGGCGACCGCGTGCTCGTGGGAGAGCCGCAGGCCGAAGCGTTCGGCGCGCTCGGCGAGCCGGCCGAGGTCGCTGCGGCCGTAGAGGAGGTCGTCGATGAACTCCCGCCGGGCCGCCTCCTCCTGGCGGACAGCCAGCCGTTGCGCCCGCTCGTAGCCCTCGGCGAACGCGTCCACCGCCTGCTGGACGGCGGCGAGCGCCTCCTCGGCCGAGTCGTCCCGGCCGCGCGGCCAGGCGTCACGCGCGGCGGTCAGGTGGGTGCGTACCAGGGCGCGCAGTCCGAAGCCCGCCTCCGCGGCCCGTTCCCCCAGGTTCCGGCGGGAGACCAACTCGTCGCGGGACAGGCGCCGGCCCGTGGCCGCGACCTCCTCCAAAATCTGGGCATAACCTTCGAGATACTCCTCGGGAATTTCCCGCTCCGCCACATCGCCCCCCGAATCCTGACGCATCCTTGATGCGTCCTTGACGCCGTCCTGACGCGCGGTTTGATCCACACCCGGCATGCAGACCCTAGTGAACATTGCCGGAATCCGGCAATGCGGGGGCGGTAGTTGGCCGGGCATCATGGTCCGCGGGGAGCACCGCGGACGGTTCCGGTGCCTGGCACCGGCAGGTGCGGGGCTCCGGAACCGGCGGGGGCCGGTGCGGTCGTCGGCGTGAGCCGTCAAGAGGGACGCGGGACGCAGAACGCGGGACGCGGGGATCCGGGAAGGGGTGGCCGGGGATGCACATGATCGCGGATGCCGCCACGGGCCTGCCCACGCTTCTGCTCACCGCCGCCCTCGTCGTGGCAGCCGGCTTCTGGCTGCTGGTGGCCGTCGGTGTCACCACACCGCAGGCCTTCGACTCGGACGCGGATCTCGACGCCTGGGGGATGGGCGGGGTGCCGGTCGCCCTCGCGCTCTCCCTGCTGACCCTGTTCGCCTGGCTGCTGGCCACCGGCGTGACGGTGCTGCTGGACGTGCACGTCCCCGAGGGGCCCGGCGCCGGACTGCTGCGTCTGCCGGCCCTGGCCGGAGCGCTGCTCGCGGCCTGGCGGCTCACCCGTTTCTTCGTGCGTCCGCTGCACCGCCTGCTGCCCGACGAACCCGGGCCGTCCCGGTAGTTCCGCGGACCGGCGGGAACCGGGGCGGTTCGCCCGGCGTGTCTCGTGGCGGAGCCGGCGCGCGGCTCCCGTGCGGGCCACGCGTACCGCACCACCGGGCCGCCGCCGCACAGCCGTCACTTCACCGCCACGTCACCACCACGCCGCCACCGTGCTGTCCGGGCCGAGCGGCACCGGGGCGGCCCCGGCCGTCCCACGTTCCGGCGCCCGGCGCCGACCTGTCACTTCCGTCCGTCACCCAGCTCCGAAGGACGTATCCCATGGATGCTGCCACCGTGGGCATCGCCGTGCTCGTCGGCGCCTGCCTTCTCGTCGTACTCGTCGTGCTGTTCATCATGTCCAAGCTGTTCCGCAAGGTGGAGCAGGGCAAGGCGCTCATCGTCTCCAAGGTCCGCAAGGTCGACGTGACCTTCACCGGTCAGGTCGTGCTGCCGGTGCTGCACAAGGCCGAGGTGATGGACATCTCGGTGAAGACCATAGAGATCACCCGGGCCGGCAAGGAAGGCCTGATCTGCCAGGACAACATCCGGGCGGACATCCGCATCACCTTCTTCGTCAAGGTCAACAAGACGGTGGAGGACGTCATCAAGGTCGCGCAGGCCGTCGGCACCGCGCGGGCCAGCGACCGGAACACGCTGCAGGAGCTGTTCCACGCGAAGTTCTCCGAGGCGCTGAAGACCGTCGGCAAGCAGCTGGACTTCACCGACCTCTACACCAAGCGCGAGGAACTGCGGTACCGGATCATCGAGGTCATCGGTATCGACCTGAACGGCTACCACCTCGAGGACGCGGCGATCGACTACCTGGAGCAGACGCCGCTCGCCCAGCTGGACCCGGGCAACGTGCTCGACGCGCAGGGCATCCGCAAGATCACCGAGCTGACGGCCGTGGAGCACGTCCGCACCAACGAGGCCCAGCGCGGCGAGGAGAAGGAGATCACCCGGCAGAACGTCGACGCGCGCGAGGCGATCCTCGAGCTGGAGCGCCGGCAGGCCGACGCCGAGATCAAGCAGCGCCGGGAGATCGAGACCGTCCGGGCCCGCGAGGAGGCCGAGACGGCGCGGGTGATGGAGGAGGAGCGGCTGCGCGCACAGAGCGCCTTCCTGCGCACCGAGGAGCAGCTCGGCGTGCAGCGCGAGAACCAGGCCCGTGAGGTCGCCGTCGCCGCCAAGAACCGCGAGCGGGTCATCGCCGTGGAGAGCGAGCGCATCGAGAAGGACCGGATGCTCGAGGTCATCGCCCGCGAGCGGGAGACCGAACTGACCCGGATCGCCGCCGACAAGGAGGTCGAGGCGGAGAAGCGCGACATCGCCGAGGTCGTCCGGGAGCGGGTCGCGGTGGACCGCACGGTCGCCGAGCAGGAGGAGTCGATCAAGAGGCTGCGGGCCGTGGAGGAGGCCGAGCGGGAGCGGCAGGCCGTCATCATCGCCGCCGAGGCCGAGGCGCAGGAGAGGCTGGTCAAGGACATCAAGGCCGCGGAGGCCGCCGAGGTGGCCGCCACGCACCGCGCCGCCGAGGAACTGACCCTGGCCGAGGCCCGGTTGAAGGCCGCCGACCTCGACGCCCGCGCCAAGGTGCGGATGGCCGAGGGTATCCAGGCCGAGGCCGCCGCCGAGGGGCTCGCCGCCGTGCAGGTCCGCGACAAGGAGGCCGACGTCATCGAGAAGGCCGGCCGTGCCGAGGCCGAGGCGTCCGAAGCCCGGATGCGTGCCGAGGCCGAGGGCGCGCGGGCCAAGGCGCTCGCCGACGCGGAGGGCATCAGCGGCAGGCTCAGGGCGGAGGCCGCCGGCCTCACCGAGAAGGCGGCGGCGATGGCCGCGCTGGACGAGGCGTCCCGCGGACACGAGGAGTACCGGCTGCGCCTGGAGGCGGAGAAGGACGTCCGGCTCGCCGGGCTCGAGGTGCAGCGGCAGGTCGCCGAGGCGCAGGCCACGGTGCTCGCGACCGGTCTGGAGAGCGCCGACATCAGCATCGTCGGCGGGGAGTCCGTGTTCTTCGACCGGCTGATGTCGTCGATCGCGCTCGGCAAGGGCATCGACGGCCTCGTCCAGAACTCCGGGACCGTCCAGGCCCTCGCCGGCCCGTGGCTGGACGGATCGGCGAGCTTCCCCGACGACCTGAGCCGGATCCTGGGCTCCGTGTCGAGCGCCGACGTACAGAACCTGACGGTGTCCGCGCTGCTCATGAAGCTGATGAAGTCGGGCGGCGAGAACACCGGACAGATCGAGCAACTGATCGCAAAAGCTGGGGAGTTGGGTCTCGCGGACACACCGCTGGCCGTGCTGAACGGCCACACCAGGGCCTGACCACCCCCCTGGTCGGGGAGCCGCCGCACAGGGGACGGCGGCTCCCCGACCGCTCCCGTTGGAGAGGCAGCCATGACCACCGGCACCCACGAGAAGCCCGGCACGGGCACCCACCAGCAGTCCGTCGCGGGCGCGCACGACCCGGCGGGCGCGGGCGCAGGCACCGGCGTCCACGAGACGGTCGACGGCGGCACCTACCAGGTGCTGCGCGACCGCCTGACCGTGCAGGCCGCCGAACTCGCTCGGCGCACAGAGGAGTTGAACCGGCTTCGGATCGACACCTTCGGCTCCGCCGAACTGCGCCTCACCGGCACCGAACGGCTGCGCACCGACCGCGCCGGCGTGCCCCGCGACATCGTCGCCGTGGGCGACGTGCTCCTCTTCGGCTACGGCACCCAGCCCCGCCCGGAGACGGACACCACCGTCGGCGACGTCCTCGCCGCCCACGACCGCGACCTGAACCGGCTGCCCGACGACGCCGTGCCCGGACTCCTCGACGACCCCGCCTTCGTACGGGAGTTCGCCGCCCTGCACCGCTACTACCGGCAGGCCCGCCTGCTGCGGCTGCGCCGCGTCGACGGCAGGCTTCTCGCCGTGTTCCAGACCGGCGAGAAGGCCGGCGACATCCGCGTCCTGCGCTGGTCGGTGTCCGAGGACGGAGAGGCGGTCTTCCTCGACGCGCGCGGCGACCGCGACCACGCGCGCACCCCGGCCCCGGACATCGAATGGATCCGCACCACCCGTGAGGACCACGTCCTCGGCCGGCACCCGCACGTCTCCGTCCAGGGAGAGGTCTTCGTCGACACGCTCGGCGGCACCCTCACCGTCAGCACGGACGGCGACACCGAAAGCCCCGACGGCATCCACACCGAACCGGTCGACGAGCCGCTCCAGTCCCTCGCCGACGCCGAGGTCTCGTACGCCCGCGTCGGCGCGCTGATCCTGCTGCGCGTCCTGCCCTACAAGGAGACCGCGCACCGCCACCTCGTCTTCGACACCCTCACCCGCACCGTCGTCCGCCTCGACGGCATCGGACAGGGCTGCCGGCGCCTGCCCGAGGACCAGGGCATCGTCTTCCCCGGCGGCTACTGCCTGGCCGCCGGCACCCACAAGACGTACGGACTCGACACCACCGGCATGGAGTTCGAGCGCGAGGTGCGCTCACCCAACGGCGAGGACGTGCTGTACGCCTTCCACGCACCCGGCCGGGGCCGCGCCCTGCTCCTGTCGTACAACGTGATCCGCAAGGAGGTCGCGCCGCCGCTGAGCTGCCACGGCTGGGCGCTGTCCGAGGACGGCGCGCTGACCCTGCTGCGGCCCGACGGCGACGAGCCCGCCCGCGTCCACCCGCTCCAGCTGTGGCACTCGCCCTACGTCTCCGACACCCACGCCGCGGGCCGGCCCGTCGGCGACGGCCCTCTCGACCGGGTCGGCAACGCCGACCTCGTCCGCGGCATCTCCGACTGCCTCTCCCTGGTCCGCTCCGTCACCGAGACCACCCCGACGACCGAGGTGTACGAGGCCTTGGCCGCCGCCTGCGTCCGCACGGCCGACGCCCACCACTGGCTCGACGACGCCGAACTCGGCGATCTGCGCGGACCGTTGGAGGAGGTGCGCACCACCGCCGAACAGGTCCTGGCCGAGTTCGAGACCGTACGCGACCTCGGCCGCCGCGCCGCCGCCGCGCTCGACGAGGCGGCCGCCCGCATCGGCTCCGTGGTGCGCCGGCTGCGCGGCGAGCAGCCCCGCGAGGCCGCCGCCTGGGTCGCCGGCCTCACCGAACTCCGCCACGCCCAGGGCCATCTGCTGACCCTGAAGGAGATGCGGTACGCCGACCACGCCCGCATCGACGAACTCGCCGACGAGGCCGGACACGACCTCGCCTCCTTCGGCCGGCGGGCGGTCACCCACCTCGCCCACGAGGACGCCTTCGCCGCCCACCACGCCGACGTCGAACGCCTCGTCGCCGACGCCGAGCAGATCGACACCGCCGCCGAGGCCGTCCCCGTCGCCGCCCGTCTGGACGAACTCGCCGAAGGGCTGCGGACGGTGACCGAAGTCGTCGCCGGACTCGACATCGGCGACGCGACCGTCCGCACCGCCGTACTGGAACGCGTCGCCGAAGCCCTCGGCGGCGTCAACCGCGCCCGCGCCACCCTCGACGCCCGCCGCCGAGGCCTGCGCGACCGGGAGGCCCGCGCCGGATTCGCCGCCGAACTCGCCCTGCTCGGCCAGACCGTGACCGGCGCCCTCGCGGCCGCCGCCGACCCCGAGGCGTGCGACGAACAACTGACCCGCGTACTGGCCCAGCTGGAGACCCTGGAGTCTCGCTTCGCGGAGTTCGACGACGTGCTCGGCGAACTCGCCGACCAGCGCACCGAGATCTACGAGGCGTTCGCCGCCCGCAAACAGAGCCTCACCGACGCCCGTGCCCGCCGCGCCGAACAGCTCGCCTCCGCCGCCGAACGCGTCCTGGAGACCATCGCCCGCCGCTCCGCAGCCCTCGCCGACACCGACGAGGTCAGCACCTACTTCGCCTCCGACCCCCTGGTCGCCAAGGTCCGCCGCACCGCCGGTGAACTGCGCGACCTCGGCGACCGGGTCCGGGCCGAGGAACTCGACGGCCGGCTGCGCTCCGCCCGGCAGGAAGCCGCCCGCGCCCTGCGCGACCGCACCGACCTCTACGCCGACGGCGGCCGCGCCATCCGCCTGGGCAGCCACCGCTTCGCCGTCACCACCCAGCCCCTCGACCTCACCCTGGTCCCGCACGGCGACGGCCTCGCCTTCGCCCTCACCGGCACCGACTACCGCGCCCCCGTCACCGACCCCGCCCTCGCCGAGGGCCGCCGCTACTGGAACCGGCACCTGCCCTCCGAGTCGCCCGAGGTCTACCGCGCCGAACACCTCGCCGCCCGCCTGCTGCACGAGCACGGCCCCGACGCCCTGCACGGTGCCGACGACCTCGCCGCCCTCGTACGCAGGGCCGCCGAGGAGGCCTACGACGAGGGATACGAGCGCGGCGTCCACGACCACGACGCCACCGCGCTGCTCACCGCCGTCCTGCCCCTGCACGACGGGGCCGGACTCCTGCGCCACGAGCCCGCGGCCCGCGCCCTCGCCCTGCTGCACTGGACCCACGGCGCCACCGCCGAGGAACGCGCCGACCTCACCCGCCGGGCCCGTTCCTTCGCCCGCGTCCGCGACGCCTTCGGCCCGCCCCCCGCCCTCGCCGACCTGTGTGCCGAGATCGCCCGCCGGATCGGCGACCGGGCCGACCGCGACGTGGCGGCCGGCGCACCGGCCCGCCCCGAGGCCGCCGCCGCCTACCTCTTCGACGAACTCACCACCGGACCCGACGGGTTCGTCATCGGCGCGCAGACCCGCACCCTGCTCGACAAGTTCCGCCGCACGGTGGCCACCGAGGCCTACGACGAGGACCTGCCCGCCCTCGACACCCTCGCCGCCCGCCGCCAGCTCGTCGAGGCCTGGCTGACCGCGTACACCGCCGCCACCGGCAGTCGGCTCACCCCCGGCGACCTCGCCGAGGCCGTCGCCGCCGAACTCTGCCCGGACCAGCCCCGCCACGAGTCCGACGCGCCCCTCACCGTCACCGTGGAGGGCCTGCTCGGCACCCACCCCCGCATCACCGACCGGCGCCTCACCCTCCGCCTGGACGAATTCCTCGCCCGCACCGAGGAGTTCAGGGACCGCGACACCCCCGCGTTCCGCGCCTTCCAGCGCCGCCGCACCGCCCTGGTCACCGCCGAACGCACCCGGCTGCGCCTGGACGACCACCGCCCGCGCGTCATGTCGTCGTTCGTCCGCAACCGCCTCGTCGACGAGGTCTACCTCCCGCTCATCGGGGACAGCCTCGCCAAACAGCTCGGCACCACCGGCGAGTCGGGGCGCACCGGCACCGGCGGCCTGCTGCTCCTCGTCTCCCCGCCCGGCTACGGCAAGACCACCCTCATGGAATACGTCGCCGACCGGCTGGGCCTCGTCCTGGTGAAGATCAGCGGCCCGGCCCTCGGCCACTCCGTGACCTCCCTCGACCCGGCCGAGGCGCCGAACGCCACCGCACGCCAGGAGATCGAGAAGATCAACTTCGCGCTGGCCGCCGGCAACAACACGCTCCTCCACCTCGACGACATCCAGCACACCTCGCCCGAACTCCTCCAGAAGTTCATCCCGCTCTGCGACGCCACCCGCCGCGTGGAGGGCGTCTGGGAGGGCGAGCCGCGCACCTACGACCTGCGGGGCAAGCGCTTCGCCGTCTGCATGGCCGGCAACCCCTACACCGAGTCCGGCGACCTCTTCCGGGTGCCCGACATGCTGGCCAACCGCGCCGACGTGTGGAACCTCGGCGACGTCCTCACCGGCAAGGACGACGCCTTCGCGGCCAGCTTCATCGAGAACGCGCTCACCGCCAACACGGTGCTCGCCCCGCTCGCCGGCCGCGACCGCGGCGACCTCGACCTGCTGATCAGCCTCGCCGAGGGCGACCCCACCGTCCACGCCGACCGGCTCGCCCACCCGTACGCGCCCACCGAACTGGACCGCGTCCTCACCGTCCTGCGCCATCTGCTCACCGCCCGCCGCACCGTTCTCGCGGTCAACGAGGCCTACATCGCCTCCGCCGCCCAGTCCGACGACGCCCGCACCGAGCCGCCGTTCCGCCTCCAGGGCTCCTACCGCAACATGAACAAGATCGCCCAGCGGATCCAGCCGGTCATGAACGACGCCGAACTCTCCGCCGTCATCGACGACCACTACGCGGCCGAGGCACAGACCCTCACCACCGGCGCCGAGGCCAACCTGCTCAAGCTCGCCGAGCTGCGCGGCACGCTCACCGCCGCGCAGGCCGACCGCTGGGCCGGGATCAAGGCCGCCCACGTGCGCACCCACGCCCTCGGCGGCCCCGACGACGACGCCCTCACCCGCGCGGTCGCCGCCCTCGCCCTCCTCGGCGAGCGCATCGCCGCCGTCGAGTCGGCCATCACCCGCGCCGCCGACCCGCGCCGGATCATGGCCCGTCCGACGACCCGGCGCGCGGAAGGAGACCTGTGACCGGACGGGGCGGCCGGGGGTGGCCGGGCGGCCGTCCGGCCGAGGGTGGCCGGGCGGCCGGGGCCGGCCGAGGTCCCCGGAGGGTGTCGCCGTGACCGTCCCGGGGGGAACGGGGCGGCACCCGAAAGACCTCCGACTTCGCTGATCCAAGGGCCGATTGAAGGTTTGTCTACGCGCGGAGCGGATCGGCGGAATGATCATTAAGGCATTCCGGGCGACTTCTTTCCTGGGTGTTACCGAGGGGTAGTCACTCCTGCTACAAACACGGTTGCTTCATCAACTACCCGCTCACCCCCTCATGTTCGAAAGGGCTGATTGTCATGTCAGCGTCAGTTCGTTCTCTCTGGGCCTCCGTGTTGACCCTCACGATGGGCGCCGCAGCCGTGCTCGGTCTGGCACAGCCTGCCTCGGCCGCCGGCGACGCCTACGTGGCTCTCGGTGACTCCTACTCCTCCGGAGTGGGCGCCGGCAGCTACACCTCCGACAGCGGTGACTGCAAGCGCAGCACCAAGGCGTACCCGTCCCTCTGGGCGGCTGCGAACGCCCCGTCCTCGTTCAAGTTCGTCGCCTGTTCGGGTGCGACGACGACCAGCGTGTCCAGTGGCCAACTGGGCGCCCTGGCTTCGTCGACCACGCTCGTCAGCGTCACGGCGGGCGGCAACGACGTCGGCTTCGCGGACGTCATGCAGACCTGTGTGCTGCAGAGCCAGGCGAACTGCGTCAGTCGCGTCGACACCGCGGTCTCGCAGATGCAGAGCTCCCTGCCGGGGAAGCTCGACTCGCTGTACGGCAACATCCGCGCACGCGCCCCGCAGGCCCATGTGGTGGTACTCGGATATCCCCGCTTCTACAGACTCTCGGGCAGCTGCATCGCCGGGCTCACCGAGACCGAGCGCAGTGCGATCAACAACGCCTCGGACGTGCTGAACGGGGTGATGGCGAAGCAGGCGGCCAACGCCGGGTTCACCTTCTCCGGCGTGGTGGACGAGTTCACCGGACATGAACTCTGCTCGGGCGACGCCTGGCTCCACAGCGTGTCGGTTCCGATCATCAACTCCTACCACCCGAAGGCCGTCGGGCAGTCAGGGGGATATCTGCCCGCTTTCCGCTCCGTGGCCTAGCGGACCCGGGTGTTCGCTCTCCCCCCGCGTGGGATGGCACCGCGCCGCCCTGCCCGGCCGGTGCCAGCGCACCCGCGCACCCGTATGTCCGCGCCGCCCGCCCGCCCGCCCGCCCGCCGGCTTTCTGGCGGATGGAGCACTTCACAGGCCGGTCGCGGCCACTGCCGCCAGTTCCTCCGGGGTGAGGGGGACGGCGGCCATGTCGGCCGGCAGCCCCCACGCGCGCAGCAGGTGCGCGGCCGCGATGCCCCACGGAAGCCGCAGTCCCGCCGCCGCGAGGAGATCCGTACGGGCCAGCATCTCGGCGACCGGCCCGGTACGCACCCCGGACGGCGTGAGCAGCGCGGCG
>NZ_LIQT01000470.1 GCF_001418415.1 Streptomyces hirsutus | reverse complement strand
GGACGGCCCGGTGTTCGCGCGGGGCCCGTCCAACCGCTCGGCCGGCGCGTCCGGTTCCCGCTCGCTGATCAGGGCGGCCGTGGTGGCCGTCACGGCCGGCTCCGGGGCGCGGCGCACGGCGAGGAACTCCAGGGCCGTGGCCTCCCGGTGCAGTCCACGGCGAAACCGAGTGCCTCCAGCAGCGGTCGGGGGTCCGGGCCGGTGACGTACGTGCCGTCGCCCTGCCGCACGTCCGGGATCCGGATCGGCGACAGCGCGCGCACCGCCTCCCGCAGAGAGTTGCGCGACGGTCCCGGTCCGGCGGCGAGTTCGCGCTCCCCGGGCAACCGGTCGCCGGGACGCGGCGTGCCGACGACGATCACCCCCTTGATCTTCCCGATCGCCTCGTCGGTGACCGCCGCCCCGGCCTTCCCAGTGGATCCACCGGGAACAGCGGATCCACTGGGAACAGATGTCCGAGGTGTCCGGGCCGTTGCGCGTGGCTTCGGGGCCCCACAGCCGGAAGGGGCGACTCCGCCGGCCCGCAGGCCGGTGGGGAATCGCCCCTTCGTGTCACCGTCCCCCTGCCGGAGGGAGGACCGCTCCCGCGCGGGCAGGGCCGGTGACCGTGCGGTCACTTCCTGTCGAGCAGGTCCTGGACCTGCGCACGGACCTCGTCCGTGGCCAGCCCCCGGATCGTCAGCGTCGTACGGCGGCGCAGCACGTCGTCCGCCGTCTCGGCCCACTCGTGGTCCCGGGCCCAGACGACCTGCGCCCAGATCTCCGGCGCGTCCGGGTGGACGCGCCGGGCCAGCGCGGGGTCGTCGTTGGCCAGCCGGGCGATGTCGAAGGCCAGCGAACCGTAGTGGGTGGCCAGGTGCCGGGCGGTGTCCGCCGCCATGCGCGGACCGGGCGCGGGGCCGTCCACCAGCAGCCGGTGGGCGACCGCGCGCGGGTTGGCGACCCCCGGCAGCGGCAGCTTGCTCGGCAGCGAGCCGACGGGTTCGAAGGCGTCGCCCAGCGGGTGGCCGGGCAGTTCCTGGAGCTTGCGCATCACCGTGCGGCCGATGTGGCGGAAGGTGGTCCACTTGCCGCCCGCGACGGACAGCATCCCGCCGCGGCCCTCGCTGACGACCGTCTCGCGCTTGGCCTTCGCGGTGTCCCCGGGGCCGCCCGGCAGCACCCGCAGGCCGGCGAAGGAGTACGTGATCAGGTCACGGTCCACCTGCTGGTCGCGGATGGAGAACGCGGCCTCGTCGAGTATCTGGGCGGTGTCCTTCTCGGTGACCGCGACATCCGCCGGGTCGCCCTCGAACTCCTCGTCGGTCGTGCCGAGCAGCAGCATGTCCTCCCAGGGGAGGGCGAAGGTGATGCGGTACTTGTCGATCGGCGTGGCCAGCGCGGCCCGCCACGGGGCGGTCCGCTTCAGCACCAGGTGAGCGCCCTTCGACAGGCGGATGGACGGCGCCGCCTTCGGGTCCTCCATCCGGCGCAGGTGATCCACCCAGGGCCCGGTCGCGTTCAGCACCAGACGGGCGTCGACGCCGAACTCGTCGCCCGACAGCCGGTCGCGCAGCTCGGCACCGGTCACCCGGCCCCGGGTGAACCGCAGGCCGGTCACCTCGGCGTGGTTGAGGACGACCGCGCCCGACTCGGCCGCCGCGCGGACCGTCATCAGCGCCATCCGCGCGTCGTTCATCTGGTCGTCGCCGTACACGGCCACGGCCTTGAGGTTGTCCGTGCGCAGCTCCGGCACGTCCCGCGCGGCCTTGGCGGGGGAGAGCAGGTGGCCCACCCCGTCGCCGAAGGCCGACAGGGCCGAGTACGCGAAGACACCCGCTCCGAGCTTCGCCGCGCCGTGCGGCCCGCCCTTGTACACGGGGAGGTAGAACGTGAGCGGGTTCGCCAGGTGGGGTGCCACCTGGCGGGAGACCGCACGGCGCTCGAAGTGGTTCTCCGCCACC
The DNA here is from genome assembly GCF_001418415.1 of Streptomyces hirsutus. Lineage (GTDB taxonomy): Bacteria > Actinomycetota > Actinomycetes > Streptomycetales > Streptomycetaceae > Streptomyces > Streptomyces hirsutus. The sequence goes on along the minus strand of NZ_LIQT01000470.1, from coordinate 11,968 downwards.
AGCTTCACCGCGCCGGTCTGCAGATAGCGCAGACCGCCGTGGAGAAGCTTGGAGGAGGCGGAGGACGTGGCGCCGGCGAAGTCGCCGGCGTCGACCAGAGCCACCCTGAGGCCGGACTGCGCGGCGTGCCAGGCGGTGGAGATGCCCAGGATGCCGCCGCCGATCACGAGGAGGTCGTACGACGCCTTGGAGAGCTGCTCCCGGGTCTCGGCCCGGCTCGGGTTCGAGCTGGAAGCCGGGCGCGTCCCCAGGGCAGGCACGGACTGCAGGGTGGACTGAGTGGTCATGTCGGGTCGTGCTCCTCGTCAGTCTTCGTCCTCGAGCCAGCCCATGGTCCGCTCGACGGCCTTGAGCCAGCTCTTGTACTCACGGTCGCGGATCTCCGCGTCCATGCGGGGGGTCCACTCGGCGGCCCGGCGCCAGTTGGCGCGCAGGTCGTCGGTGTTGTTCCAGAAGCCGACGGCGAGGCCGGCGGCGTAGGCGGCGCCGAGGCAGGTGGTCTCGGCGACCATGGGGCGCACCACGGGTGCGTCCACGAAGTCGGCGAGGGTCTGCATCAGCAGGTTGTTGGAGGTCATGCCGCCGTCGACCTTGAGGGCGGTCAGTTCGACGCCGGAGTCCTTCGTCATGGCGTCGGAGATCTCCCGCGTCTGCCAGGCGGTGGCCTCCAGGACGGCGCGCGCGAGGTGCGCCTTGGTGACGTACCGGGTCAGGCCGGCGATCACACCGCGCGCGTCGGAGCGCCAGTACGGGGCGAACAGGCCGGAGAAGGCCGGTACGAAGTAGGCGCCGCCGTTGTCCTCGACCGAGAGCGCGAGGGTCTCGATCTCGGCGGCGGTGGAGATCAGGCCCATCTGGTCGCGCATCCACTGCACCAGCGCACCGGTGACGGCGATGGAGCCCTCGAGGGCGTAGACCGGCTTCTGGTCGCCGATCTGGTAGCCGACGGTGGTCAGCAGCCCGCTGTAGGAGTTGATGATCTTGTCGCCGGTGTTCATCACCATGAAGGTGCCGGTGCCGTACGTCGACTTGGTCTCGCCCTCGGCGAAACAGGTCTGGCCGAACAGGGCCGCCTGCTGGTCGCCGAGCGCGGAGGCGACCGGGATGCCGCCGAGCAGGTCGCCCAGGCTGCCGCCCTCGATCTCGCCGTAGACCTCGGCGGAGGAGCGGATCTCGGGCAGCATCGCCGTCGGGACGCCGATGGACTCGGCGATTTTCTTGTCCCACTGCATGGTGTGCAGGTTCATCAGCATGGTGCGGGACGCGTTGGTGACGTCGGTGACGTGCTTGCCGCCGTCCGTACCGCCGGTCAGGTTCCAGATGACCCAGGTGTCCATGGTGCCGAAGAGGATGTCGCCCGCCTCGGCGCGCTCCTTGAGCCCTTCGACGTTGTCGAGCAGCCAGCGGGCCTTGGGCCCGGCGAAGTAGGAGGCGAGGGGGAGACCCGTCTCGCGGCGGAAACGGTCCTGCCCCACGTTGCGGCCGAGCTCGCGGCAGAGGGCGTCGGTGCGGGTGTCCTGCCAGACGATGGCGTTGTGGACCGGCTCACCGGTGTGCCTGTCCCACAGCACGGTGGTCTCGCGCTGGTTGGTGATGCCGATGGCCTTGATGTCGTCGCGGGTGATGCCGGCCTTCTCGACGGCGCCGGCGACGACCTCCTGGACGTTGGTCCAGATCTCGGTGGCGTCGTGTTCGACCCAGCCCGGCTTGGGGAAGATCTGCTCGTGTTCCTTCTGGTCGACGGCGACGATGCGGCCGTCGCGGTCGAAGACGATGCAGCGCGACGAGGTCGTGCCCTGGTCGATGGCGGCGATGAACGGACCGTGGCCGTGGGAGGCGATGCCGGCGGAGTGGTCGTCGGTCACTGTGTGCTCCTGGAGGTTCCTTGGGTACGGGGCTGTACGTACGGCGCTTCTACAAGACTCGGGGTTCCCCGGCGGCGGGGGCACCCTCAGGCGAAGGCGATGGTGTAGACGCCCGCCGCGAGGGCGCCGCCGATCAGCGGACCGACCACCGGGACCCACGCGTAGGTCCAGTCGGAACCGCCCTTGTTGGGCAGCGGCAGAAGGGCGTGCACGATGCGCGGACCGAGGTCACGGGCCGGGTTGATCGCGTAACCGGTCGGTCCGCCCAGCGACAGACCGATGGAGACGACCACGAGGGCTGTGATCAGACCGCCCAGCACGCCGAGGCCGTTGCCCGCGTCGTTCAGGCCCTGGGTGAGCACAGCGATGATCAGCACGAAGGTGCCGACGATCTCCGTGGCGAGGTTCTGCACCGCGTTGCGGATCTCCGGGCCGGTCGAGAAGATGCCGAGCACCGGGCCGGCGCCCTTCTCCCGGGCCTCGACCGCCTTGGCGTCGGCGGCCTGCGCGGCCCGGGCGCCGACGATCTCCTCGTCGGTCAGGTGCGCCTGGAACTGACCGTAGTAGGCCACCCAGACCAACGCCGCGCCGATCATCGCGCCGAGGAACTCTCCGGCGAAGTAGACCGGAACGTTGCTCCAGTCGCCGTCCTTGATCGCGAGCGCCACGGTCACGGCCGGGTTGAGGTGGGCTCCGGAGAGCGGAGCGGAGATGTACACCGCCGTCATGACGGCGAAGCCCCACCCGAGGGCGATGGCGAGCCAGCCGGCGTTGCGGGCCTTGGAGGCCTTCAGGGTCACGGCGGCACACACACCGCCGCCGAGCAGGATGAGTACGGCGGTACCGATGGTCTCGCCGATGAAGATGTCGGAGCTGGACACCCGCGACTCCTTTGTCCTTCGTCCAGGGAAACCGACCCCCGGGTCCCGCCGGGGATTGGCGCCCTCCGTGGTGAGAGCGAGGCCGGCCCTTGCCACACCCTAACGCGTATTGCCGGTAGGTGTTCGGCAATGCCGACCGATGGACGGGAGTCTTTCCCCGCCCTCACCTGTGCGTCAAGGGTTCGGTCATCGAAAGCGCGATCGTTACCGGTTGCCCCAGGATGTCGATCTTCGGAATCGATCCATGGGGATATGTCCCGCTTCTCCGTCGCGGAGCACGACGACGGCCGGGACGCCGTACGGCGTCCCGGTCCGGGGTTCGTGAGGGATGTGTCGAGCCGGTGTCGCACGGGACCCGGCCTGGTGCCCGGCCGGGGGCCGCCCCCGGTCCGCCCGCGGCCCGCATGGCCGGCCGCGCTTGGCCGGCGCGCCCGCGCCGCGTTCAGAAGCGACGGGCGCCCAGGTCTCGCGACACCGAGCGGGCGCAGTCCCGGACCGCCGCGATCAGCTCGGGACGCAGCTCGCCGTCCCGCTGCAGCCGCTCCACCGCGCCCATGACGCCGACCGCGCCGACCGGCATGCGCCGCCGGTCGTGGACGGGAGCCGCGATCGAGGCGACGCCCTCCCAGGTCTCCTCGACGTCCGCCGCGTACCCGCGCGCGCGGGTGACGTCGAGGATCCGCTCGAAGGCGTCCGGGTCGCACACCGTGCGCTCGGTGAACGCCGAGCGGTCGGCCTCCAGGGCCTCGCTGTGGGCCACCGGATCGTAGGCGGCCAGCACCTTGCCCAGAGCCGTGGAGTGCAGCGGCTGCATGGCCCCCACCTCCAGGACCTGCCGGCTGTCGTCGGGCCGGAACACGTGGTGCACGATCAGCACGCCCTGCTGGTGCAGCACCCCCAGATAGACGCTCTCCCCGCTGGAACGGGCCAGGTCGTCCGTCCACACCAGGGCGCGCGCCCGCAGCTCGTGCACGTCGAGATAGGTGGTGCCCAGGCGCAGCAGCTCCGCGCCCAGCTGGTAACGGCCGGAGACTTCGTCCTGTTCGACGAAGCCCACGTGCTGGAGCGTGCGCAGGATGCCGTGGGCCGTCCCCTTGGCGAGGTCCAGCGACGAGGCGATGTCCGACAGGCCGAGCCGCCGCTCGCCGCCCGCCAGCAGGCGCAGCATCGCCGCCGCCCGTTCGAGCGACTGGATGTTCCGTGCCATCGCCGTGCTGCCTCCGTTCCCTTCGACCGCCGCCCCGCGACGCTACCTCTGTTCGGCAATGCCGAACACTACCGCTCGATGCCGACCTCTCGCCAACGATCCGCCGTCATCGGCCGAGAACCGCGGTGTCGTCCGCCGCGTCACCCGTCCGCGGGACACCGGAGCCCGTTCATCATGGTCCGGCTTGTGGACGGCCCGAACATCGGGGAGCGGTCCCGGCTACGCTGGCGGCGTGCCCTGCCCGGGAGGTTCCATCGGGGATCGTTCCGGACAGCCGCAAAGCCGACAGCCGTCGCATTTGAGGGAGCCCTTTGACATGGCCTCGTTGCCGCTGACCCCTTCCGCCGACAGCCGGACCCGTGTGGCCGCGCTCCGAGAGGCCCTCGCCACCCGCGTGGTGGTCGCCGACGGAGCGATGGGCACCATGCTCCAGGAGCAGGACCCCACCCTCGAGGACTTCGAGAACCTCGAGGGCTGCAACGAGATCCTGAACCTGACGCGCCCGGACATCGTCCGCTCGGTCCACTCGGAGTACTTCGACGCCGGCGTCGACTGCGTCGAGACCAACACGTTCGGCGCCAACCACAGTGCCGCCTCCGAGTACGACATCGCCGACCGGGTGCACGAGCTCTCCGAAGCCGGCGCCCGCATCGCCCGCGAGGTCGCCGACGAGCACGCAGCCCGCGACGGCCGCACCCGCTGGGTGCTCGGCTCGATCGGCCCCGGCACCAAGCTGCCGACCCTCGGCCACATCGGCTACGGCACGATCCGCGACGGCTTCCAGGCCAACGCCGAGGGACTGCTCGCGGGCGGCGCCGACGCGCTGATCGTCGAGACCACCCAGGACCTCCTCCAGACCAAGGCCTCCATCCTCGGCTCCCGCCGCGCCATGGAGGCGACCGGTGTCGACGTGCCGCTGCTGGTCTCCATGGCCTTCGAGACCACCGGCACCATGCTCCTCGGCTCCGAGATCGGCGCCGCGCTCACCGCGCTGGAGCCGCTCGGCATCGACATGATCGGCCTGAACTGCTCGACGGGCCCCGCCGAGATGAGCGAGCACCTGCGCCATCTCGCGCGGCACTCCCGCATCCCGCTGCTGTGCATGCCCAACGCGGGCCTGCCGGTCCTCACCAAGAACGGCGCCCACTTCCCGCTCGGCCCCGAGGGCCTGGCCGATGCCCAGGAAGTGTTCGTCCGCGACTACGGACTGTCCCTGGTCGGCGGCTGCTGCGGCACCACCCCCGAGCACCTGCGCCAGGTCGTGGAACGCGTACGGGACGTCACCCCGCCCGAGCGCACCCCCCAGCCGGAGCCGGGCGCCGCCTCCCTCTACCAGAGCGTCCCCTTCCGCCAGGACACCTCCTACCTCGCGATCGGTGAGCGCACCAACGCCAACGGGTCCAGGAAGTTCCGCGAGGCCATGCTCGAGGGCCGCTGGGACGACTGCGTGGAACTGGCCCGCGAGCAGATCCGCGAGGGCGCGCACATGCTCGACCTGTGCGTCGACTACGTCGGCCGCGACGGCGTCGCCGACATGGAGGAACTGGCCGGCCGGTTCGCCACCGCCTCCACCCTGCCGATCGTGCTCGACTCCACCGAGGTCCCCGTCCTGAGGGCCGGCCTGGAGAAGCTCGGCGGCCGGGCGGTCATCAACTCGGTGAACTACGAGGACGGCGACGGCCCCGAATCCCGCTTCGCGCACGTCGCGCAGCTGGCCCAGGAGCACGGCGCGGCGCTGATCGCGCTGACCATCGACGAGGTGGGCCAGGCCCGTACCGCCGAGAAGAAGGTCGAGATCGCCGAGCGCCTGATCGCCGACCTGACCGGGAACTGGGGCATTCACGAGGAGGACATCCTCATCGACTGCCTCACCTTCACCATCTGCACCGGTCAGGAGGAGTCCCGCAAGGACGGCGTCGCCACCATCGAGGGCATCCGCGAGCTGAAGCGCCGCCACCCCAAGGTGCAGACCACCCTGGGACTGTCGAACATCTCCTTCGGCCTCAACCCGGCCGCCCGCATCCTGCTGAACTCCGTCTTCCTCGACGAATGCGTCAAGGCGGGCCTGGACTCGGCGATCGTGCACGCGTCGAAGATCCTGCCCATCGCCCGCTTCAGCGAGGAGGAGGTCACCACCGCCCTCGACCTGATCCACGACCGGCGCCGCGAGGGCTACGACCCGCTGCAGAAGCTGATGCAGCTCTTCGAGGGCGCCACCGCCAAGTCCCTGAAAGCGGGCAAGGCCGAGGAGCTGGCCTCGCTCCCCCTGGACGAGCGCCTCAAGCGGCGGATCATCGACGGCGAGCGCAACGGCCTGGAAGCCGACCTCGACCAGGCGCTCGAGACCCGCAAGGCCCTCGACATCGTCAACGACACCCTCCTCGACGGCATGAAGGTGGTCGGCGAACTGTTCGGCTCCGGCCAGATGCAGCTCCCGTTCGTGCTCCAGTCCGCCGAGGTCATGAAGAACGCGGTCGCCCACCTGGAACCGCACATGGAGAAGACCGACGAGGACGGCAAGGGCACCATCGTGCTCGCCACCGTCCGCGGCGACGTGCACGACATCGGCAAGAACCTGGTCGACATCATCCTGACGAACAACGGCTACAACGTGGTCAACCTGGGCATCAAGCAGCCGGTCTCGGCGATCGTGGAGGCCGCCGACGAGCACAGGGCCGATGTGATCGGGATGTCCGGGCTGCTGGTGAAGTCCACGGTGATCATGAAGGAGAACCTGGAGGAGCTCAACCAGCGCGGTATCGCCGCCGACTACCCGGTCCTCCTCGGCGGCGCCGCCCTGACCCGCGCCTACGTCGAGCAGGACCTGCACGAGATCTACCAGGGCGAGGTCCGCTACGCCCGCGACGCCTTCGAGGGCCTGCGCCTGATGGACGCCCTCATCGGCATCAAGCGCGGCGTGCCCGGCGCGAAGCTGCCCGAGCTGCGGCAGCGCCGGGTCCGCGCGGCCACCGTGGAGATCGACGAGCGCCCCGAGACCGGTCACGTCCGCTCGGACGTCGCCGTCGACAACCCGGTCCCCGAGCCCCCGTTCCGGGGCACCCGGGTGATCAAGGGCATCCAGCTCAAGGAGTACGCGTCCTGGCTCGACGAGGGCGCCCTGTTCAAGGGGCAGTGGGGCCTGAAGCAGGCCCGCGCCGGCGACGGACCGACGTACGAGGAACTCGTCGAGACCGAGGGCCGGCCCAGGCTGCGCGGCCTGCTGGACCGGCTCCAGACGGACAACCTGCTCGAGGCGGCCGTCGTGTACGGCTACTTCCCGTGCGTCTCCAAGGACGACGACCTGATCGTCCTGGACGAGGCGGGCAACGAACGCACCCGTTTCACCTTCCCGCGCCAGCGCCGCGGACGACGCCTGTGCCTGGCCGACTTCTTCCGCCCGGAGGAGTCCGGCGAGACCGATGTCGTCGGTTTCCAGATCGTCACGGTCGGCTCCCGCATCGGCGAGGAGACCGCGCGGATGTTCGAGGCCAACGCCTACCGCGACTACCTCGAACTGCACGGGCTGTCCGTGCAGCTGGCCGAGGCGCTCGCCGAGTACTGGCACGCGCGGGTGCGCTCGGAGCTCGGGTTCGCCGGTGAGGACCCGGCCGGGATGGAGGACATGTTCGCCCTGAAGTACCGGGGCGCCCGCTTCTCCCTCGGCTACGGCGCCTGTCCCGACCTGGAGGACCGCGCCAAGATCGCCGAGATGCTCCGGCCCGAGCGCATCGGCGTCCACCTGTCCGAGGAGTTCCAGCTGCACCCCGAGCAGTCCACGGACGCCATCGTGATCCACCACCCGGAGGCCAAGTACTTCAACGCCCGCTGACCCCGCCAGGGGGTCCGTGCATCACCGGAAGCGGTTGCCCCGGGCACGACGTACACTGGTCGGTCCACCGCAGGCCGGTTCCCTCAGAGGGAACCGGCCTGATCGTCCCTTTGACGGAGGTACGTGGATGACCAGTACGGTTCCCGCGCTCGACACCCTTTCCCAGAGCCTCCGGCCCGTACGGGCGGGCACGTCCCGCAAGGCCGGAGGATCCGCCCTTCAGGCCGTGTTCCTGGACATGGACGGCACCCTGGTCGACACCGAGGGCTTCTGGTGGGACGTCGAGGTCGAGGTGTTCGCCTCCCTCGGCCACACCCTCGACGACTCCTGGCGCCACGTCGTGGTCGGCGGCCCCATGACCCGCAGTGCGGGCTTCCTCGTCGAGGCGACCGGCGCCGACATCCCCCTCACCGAACTGACGGTGCTGCTCAACGACGGCTTCGAGGCCCGTATCGCCGACAGCCTGCCGCTCATGCCCGGCGCCGCCCGCCTGCTGGCCGAGCTGTCCGAGAACGGCATCCCCACGGCCCTGGTCTCCGCCTCGCACCGGCGCATCATCGACCGGGTGCTCACCTCACTGGGCCCCCAGCACTTCGCGCTGTCGGTCGCCGGTGACGAGGTCCCGCGCACCAAGCCGCACCCCGAGCCGTATCTGGCCGCCGCCGCCGGACTCGGTGTGGACCCCCTGCGGTGCGCCGTCGTCGAGGACACGGCGACCGGCGTCGCTTCCGCCGAGGCCGCGGGATGCCACGTCGTGGCGGTGCCCTCGGTGGCCCCGATCGAGGCGGCCGCCCGGCGGACCGTCGTCCCCTCGCTGGAAGCCGTCGACCTGACCTTTCTGCACGGCCTGATGACGGAAATGCGCTAGGCGTTCACCGAGCGTAGACCGGTGTATGGGGCCGAAATTCCGGGGGCCCGCACCCGATGGTCCCAGCGGGTGTCCGAAGGAATTCGGACCGCTACCGACCGTTGAATTCCGGTGGTCCCGGCTGGATTTCACATGTGAGGTTCACCACTCCTCGAAGGCTCGACAGTGGGGTCGGCATGTGGTGTCCGCCCCTTTTCGGCGGGCCCCGGCGTTCCCTTGTGTCCCGATTAGTGGATCACTGCACCAATCCTGCCGCACCGGCGTTCGTCGGTGCGTTCACACCCGGTTCCACTGCGTGATGGAGGCTCAACTTCGGTGGCTGCGGCCCTTCCCGCGAGTCCGGACTAATCTCATCGCGAGAACCTCGTCCCTATCCCCGTGATCGGTAGCAACACCCCTGTATGCCGCATACACGGAGTCGACAGCTCTGGAGAAACTCGAGCATGAACCGCAAGACTTTGGTGCTGGCGGCCGCGATCGGTCTGCTCGCGCCGGTACTCGCCGGCTGTGGCGATACCGAGGGCGGGAGCGGCGACGGCGACGCGATCGTCGTCGGCACCACGGACCGGTTCACCCTCTCGAAGGACGACCCCGCGCCGGTCGACCCGGCGTACGCCTACGACGTCGGTACCTGGAACATCCTGCGCCAGACCGTGCAGACGCTGCTGATCCAGCCGCGCGGTGACGGCGCGCCGGTACCCGAGGCGGCCGAGAGCTGCGGTTTCACCGACTCCGGCAACGAGCGGTACAGCTGCACCCTGCGCGAAGGCCTGAAGTTCTCGAACGGTGACCCCATCACCGCGGCCGATGTGAAGTACTCCCTCGACCGCGCCCTGGCGATCGAGGCCGACAGTGCTGTCTTCGCGCTGCTGTCCAGCATCGACACCATCGAGACGCAGGGCGACCGCGAGGTGATCTTCCACCTCAAGTCGGCGGACGCCACCTTCCCGTACAAGCTGTCCACCCCGGTCGCCGGCATCGTCCCCGAGGACTCCTACGACAAGGACAAGCTGCGCGACGGGTTCGACATCGACGGCTCCGGGCCGTACATGTTCGAGCCCGAGGTCAAGGACGGCGAGCTGGTCCGCGCCACCTACGTCAAGAACCCCTCCTACAAGGGGTCCCTGAAGGTCGGCCACGACAGGATCGAGATGCTCTCCTACGAGAGCGCCGAGGCCATGGGCGAGGCGCTCGAGGGCAACGAGATCGACATCATGACCCGAGGCATGTCGCCGGAGCAGATCACGAAGCTCGCCAACGACTCCGACGACACCGTGGACCTCGTCGAGTCACCGGGTCTGGAGATCCGCTACCTGGTCTTCAACACCGATGCCCCCAGTGTGGAGACCAAGGCCGTCCGCCAGGCCATGGCCCAGATCATCAACCGCAGCGAGCTGGTCGCCAAGGTCTACGGCTCCCAGGCCGAGCCGCTGTACTCGCTGGTCCCCGCGACCGTCACCGGTCACTCCAACGCGTTCTTCAACAAGTACGGCGACCCCGACGTCTCCAAGGCCCGCGAGCTGCTGGGGAAGGCCGGCATCACCACCCCGGTGAAGATGACGCTGCACTACACGACCGACCACTACGGTCCCGCGACCAAGGCGGAGTTCGAGCAGCTCAGCAAGCAGCTCAACGACAGCGGTCTGTTCGACACCGACATCGAGGGCGCGGGCTGGAACACCTTCAAGACGGCCGGCCAGGAGGGCAAGTTCGACGTCTACGGCATGGGCTGGTTCCCCGACTACCCGGACGCCGACAACTTCCTCGCCCCGTTCCTGGACGAGGACAACTTCCTCAACTCGCCGTACGCCAACACCGAGATCCGCAAGAAGCTGATCCCTGAGACCCGCCGTCAGGCCGACCGGCTGGCCGCTGTCAGCAGCTTGAACCAGATTCAGGACATCGTTGCCGAGGACGTGCCCGTGCTGCCGCTGTGGCAGGGCAAGCAGTACGTCGCCGCGAACGACAACGTCACCGGTACCGCATACCTGCTCAACTCCTCCTCCACGCTTCAGCTGTGGGAGCTGGGCCGTGGCGTGAGCGGCTGACACAACGGGCCCGGACCGGGCCCGCATACGCCGAGGGCGCCTCCCGAAAGTCGGGAGGCGCCCTCGGCGTATGCACGTGCGGCGCGTGAGCGGCGCCGGGTGAGCGGGCGGGCGCTACTGCGCCCCCGGGCGCACCAGCCCGCTCTCGTACGCGTACACCGCGGCCTGCACCCGGTCGCGCAGCCCGAGCTTCGTCAGGACATGGCCGACGTGCGTCTTCACCGTCGTCTCACTGACGAACAGGTCCGCGGCGATCTCCGCGTTGGACAGTCCCCGTGCCACCAGCTTCAGCACCTCGACCTCACGGTCGGTCAGCGTGTGCAGTGTGTCCGGCACCGGCTCGTCGCCGGACGGCAGATGCGTGGCGTACTTGTCCAGCAGCCGGCGCGTGATGCTCGGGGCGAGCATCGCCTCGCCGGCGGCCACCACCCGGATCGCCTGCACCAGTTCATTGGCCGGGGCGTCCTTCAGCAGGAAGCCGCTGGCACCCGCGCGCAGCGCCTCCACCACGTACTCGTCGAGATCGAACGTGGTCAGTACCAGGACCTTCGCCGGGCCGTCCCGCTCGGGGCCGGTGATCTGCCGGGTCGCCTCCACGCCGTCCATCCGCGGCATGCGGATGTCCATCAGCACCACGTCGGGTTGCAGCGCCCGTACCTGGTCCTGGGCCTGGAGGCCGTCCCCGGCCTCGCCGACGACCGCGATGTCCTGCTCGGCCTCCAGGATCATCCGGAAGCCGGTGCGCAGCAGCGGCTGGTCATCGACCAGTAGGACGCGGATGGCCACGTAAGTCTCCTTCGCTAGTCCGCCCTCATTGTGCCCTGCGCCCCGTGTCCCGCCGGAGTCCGGGTCGCATCACACCGCGTCGCCCCCGGCGGTCCGTACCGGCAGCGGATAGGGCGGGGGAGTGCCGCCGAACTCCGGACAGTGCGCCTGGTGGTCGCACCAGCCGCACAGCTTGGTGGGACGCGGCCGCCAGTCGCCGGTCTCCGTGGCCTGCCGGATCGCCTCCCACAACGCCAGCAGTTTGCGTTCGACGCGCTCCAGATCGGCGCGGACGGGGTCGTACGTCACCACATCGCCGCTGCCCAGGTACACGAGCTGCAGACGGCGCGGGATCACCCGCTTCAGCCGCCACACCACCAGGGCGTAGAACTTCATCTGGAACAGCGCGCCCTCCGCGTACTCCGGCCGCGGCGCCTTGCCCGTCTTGTAGTCGACGATCCGCACCTCGCCGGTGGGCGCCACATCCACCCGGTCGATGATCCCG
>NZ_LIQT01000047.1 GCF_001418415.1 Streptomyces hirsutus | reverse complement strand
GGCCGGTGGCGCGGGCGAGGGCCCCGCTCAGGTGCGCGTGCCGCTCCGCCGCGTACTTCTGCTCGCGGAGCATCACGTCGAGCCGGTCGGCGAGATCCTCCCGGGCGCCGGGCCGGGCGTCGTGGGCGAGGAGGGCGGCGGTGTGCAGGCCACGGGCCTTCGGCGTCTCGGACTCGGCGGCCCCCGGGCCGTGGACGGTACTGAGATCCTGGAGCAGCGCTTCCATCACGTCCCAGGGCGGCACCTCACGCCCGTCGAGACAGGCCCGCATGCCGTCGGGGTCCCGGTGCCAGAACACCGCGCACCAGCCGCCGGACGGTTCCAGCCGGGCCAGCAGCCCGTGCAGGTAGTCCGCGAACTCCCGGATCCGGACCGGGAGCATCTCCACTGCCATCGCCAACTCCCGTCACGACCGGAGCACTTCGCCCCGTAGGCAACACCCGTCGTGTTACGGGGGCGCTACGGGGAGTTTTCCGGCAGCGTGCAAGGTGCGCCCGCCGGGCGCGGCGGCGCCCGGAAGGGCCCGGAAGGCACCCGGCCCGGGGTCTTCGGCTCAGGCGGCGACCGGTGGCACGAGCGGTGACGCGACCGGCACGCAGCGGCCCACCAGGTCGTCCATCGACAGGTCGAGCGCGTCGGCGAGGGCGGCCACGGTGAAGAACGCCGGAGTGGGGACCCGTCCGGTCTCGATCTTCCGGAGGGTCTCCGGGGAGATGCCGGCGTCCGCCGCGACCTGCGCCATGCTGCGGTCGCCGCGCGCTTCGCGCAGCAGCCGGCCGAGCCGCTCGCCACGTTCGCGCTCTTCGGGGGTGAGAGGGGTGCGTACCATACCGGCATTCTAATACCGGTATAGTAATTGGAATGGTGAAGCTGAAGACCGACACGGAGATCGACGCGATGTACAAGACCGGGCAGGTCGTCGCGGACGCCCTGAAGGCCGTACAGAAGACCGCCGGCGTGGGCGTGTCCCTGCTGGAGCTGGACGAGGTGGCCCGGGAGGTGCTGCGCGGGGCGGGCGCGACCTCGCCCTTCCTGGGCTACCTGCCCTCCTTCGCTCCGACCCCGTTCCCCGCCGTCCTCTGCACGTCCGTCAACGACGCGATCGTGCACGGCGTCCCGGACGGCTACCGGCTGCGCGACGGCGACCTGGTCTCCGTGGACTTCGGCGCGGAGCTGGGCGGCTGGGCGGGCGACTCGGCGGTGAGTTTCATCGTGGGCACGCCCCGCGCGGACGACGTGCGGCTGGTCGAGACCGCCGAGCGGGCCCTGGCGGCGGGCATCGGGGCCGCGGTGGTCGGCAACCGCATCGGGGACATCGCCCACGCGATCGGCACGGTGTGCCGCGCGGCGGGGTACGGCATCCCGGACGGGTTCGGCGGTCACGGGATCGGCCGCCGCATGCACGAGGACCCGTCGGTCCCGAACGAGGGCCGGCCGGGCCGGGGCATGCCCCTGCGGCACGGCATGGTCCTCGCGATCGAGCCCATGCTCGTGGGCGGCGGCACCGACGGCTTCCACGCCGCCTCCGACGGCTGGACCCTGCGCACCGACGACCGCTCCCGGGCCGCCCACGCCGAACACACCGTGGCCATCACCACCGCGGGCCCGCGCATCCTCACCGCCCGCTGAACGCGCCCCGCGCGGGGGTGCGTGCGGTTCCGAGGTGCCGCCCCGGAGTGATCGTGCGAGGGTGATCTCGATCGCGCCGCAGGCGGCACCCGCACCGCGGGGACACGCATGTGTGTAACCGGGAGACGGCCGGGCACCCGCGTCCGGACCGTACGTCGAGCAGTGAGCGCGCCCCGGGCCTCCTTCGGGTTCCCGGTTCCGCCCGGCCCAGGGAGACCCCGCGGGGGCGCCGGAACGGATGTCCATGAGCAGCGGGTTCACGGGTCCGGAGGGCTACGGCTCGGACCCCTTCGAAGAATTCTTCGCACGTTTCTTCAGCGGTCCACGCCCCCGGCAGGTCGACATCGGCCGACTGCTGAGCCAGCCGGCCAGGGAGCTGGTGCGCGGTGCCGCGCAGTACGCCGCCGAGCACGGCAGCCGGGACCTGGACACCCAGCACCTGCTGCGCGCCGCGCTGGCCACCGAGCCGACCCGTGGCCTGCTCAGCCGGGCGGGGGCGGACCCCGACTCCCTGGCCTCGGAGATCGACGAACGGTCCGGGCCCGTCCAGTACGGGCCGGACGACATCCCGCCGCCGACGTCGCTCTCCCTCACCCCCGCCGTGAAGCGGGCCCTGCTGGACGCGCACGAGATGGCCCGGTCGACCGGTGCCGGATACATCGGCCCGGAGCACGTGCTCAGCGCCCTGGCCGCCAACCCCGACTCGGCCGCCGGGCACATCCTGGACGCGGCCCGGTTCGCCTCCACCGGGATGCCGCCCGACGCACCGGACTCCGCGCAGCCCCGCACCGAGCGGCCCCGCACCGCGACGGGCACGCCGACGCTGGACAAGTACGGCCGTGACCTCACCGAGCTGGCCCGTGAGGGCCGCATCGACCCGGTGATCGGGCGGGAGGAGGAGATCGAGCAGACCATCGAGGTGCTCTCCCGGCGCGGCAAGAACAACCCGGTGCTGATCGGTGACGCGGGCGTCGGCAAGACCGCCGTGGTGGAGGGACTGGCGGAGCAGATCGTCGACGGGGACGTGCCCGACGTGCTGCTGGCCCGGCGGGTGGTCGCGCTGGACCTGACGGCCGTGGTCGCCGGGACCCGCTACCGGGGCGACTTCGAGGAGCGGATGACCACCATCGTCGACGAGATCCGCGCCCACTCGGACCGGCTGATCGTCTTCATCGACGAGCTGCACACCGTCGTGGGCGCCGGGGGCGGCGGCGAGGGCGGTTCGATGGACGCCGGCAACATCCTCAAGCCGGCGCTGGCCCGCGGCGAGCTGCACATCGTGGGCGCGACCACGCTGGAGGAGTACCGCCGGATCGAGAAGGACGCGGCACTGGCCCGCCGCTTCCAGCCGATCATGGTGCCGGAGCCCACGCCGTCCGACGCGATCGAGATCCTGCGCGGTCTGCGGGACCGGTACGAGGCCCACCACCAGGTCCGTTACACCGACGAGGCGCTGGTGGCGGCCGTGGAGCTGTCCGACCGCTATCTCAGCGACCGCCGTCTGCCGGACAAGGCGATCGACCTGATCGACCAGGCCGGCGCCCGGGTGCGGCTGCGGTCCCGGACCAAGGGCACGGACGTACGTGCCCTGGAGCAGGAGCTGGAGCAGCTGACCTGCGACAAGGACCAGGCGGTCGCCGACGAGAGGTACGAGCAGGCGACCCAGCTGCGGGACCGCATCGGCGAGCTGAAGGAACGTATCTCCGAGGTCGGTGGCGAGGGCCGGGTCGAAGAGGGCCAGAGTCTGGTGGTGGACACCGAGGCGATCGCGGAGGTGGTGTCCCGGCTGACGGGCATCCCGGTCAGCCGTCTCACCGAGGAGGAGAAGGACCGGCTGCTGGGCCTCGAGGAGCATCTGCACCAGCGTGTCGTCGGCCAGGACGAGGCGGTGCGGGTGGTCGCGGAGGCGGTGCTGCGCTCCCGGGCCGGGCTCGCCAGTCCCGACCGGCCGATCGGCAGTTTCCTGTTCCTCGGGCCGACCGGCGTCGGCAAGACGGAGCTGGCGCGGGCGCTGGCCGAGGCTCTGTTCGGCAGCGAGGACCGCATGGTCCGCCTCGACATGAGCGAGTACCAGGAGCGGCACACCGTCAGCCGGCTGGTCGGCGCCCCGCCCGGGTACGTCGGCCACGAGGAGGCGGGGCAGCTGACCGAGGTGGTGCGCAGGCATCCGTACTCGCTGCTCCTGCTCGACGAGGTGGAGAAGGCGCATCCGGACGTCTTCAACATCCTGCTCCAGGTCCTCGACGACGGCCGGCTGACCGACTCCCAGGGCCGGACGGTGGACTTCAGCAACACCGTGATCGTGATGACGAGCAACCTCGGTTCGGATGCCATCACCCGGCGCGGCGGGACGCTGGGCTTCGCGACGGGCGGCGCGGAAGCGGACGAGGAGGCGCGGCGGGAGCAGATCCTGCGGCCGCTGCGGGAGCACTTCCGGCCCGAGTTCCTCAACCGGATCGACGAGGTGGTGGTGTTCCGTCAGCTGACCGCCGAGGAACTGCGGCGGATCACCGGTCTGCTGCTGGAGTCGACGCGGCGCGGGCTGCGGGGGCAGGGCGTCACGGTCGAGTTCACCGGGGCGGCCGTGGACTGGCTGGCGCGGCGCGGGCATGAGCCCGAGTACGGGGCGCGGCCGCTGCGCCGCACCATCCAGCGGGAGGTCGACAACCAGCTCTCCCGGCTGCTGCTGGACGGCAGTGTCCGCAGCGGTGACCGGGTGACGGTGGACGCGGCGGACGGGAACCTCACGTTCCGGACCGGGGCGGGGGCCGGCGCAGCGGCGGGGAACGACGCCGGCGCAGGGGCCGGGACCGGCTCGACGGCCGGGACCGGAGCCAGCGGCGGTTCGACGATCGGCACCGACGTCCCCGGCACCGACTCCGCCACCGGTCGCGAGGAGCCTCCGGCGCCCGAACCGCCCGGACGGTGAGCGTACGGGCGCCCGTTCCCCTCCAGGGGCACGGGCGCCTTCCCGCCGGGCGGGCCCGCGGCCTACTTCCCCGGACGCACCACCATCGCCGAGCCGCCGCCCCGGCGGGTCTTCTCCGCCGCGGCGACCCACCGGCCGTCCGGCAGCCGCTGCACGGCGGTGGTCGCGCCGATCTCCGGGTTGGCCTGGAAGGAGTGCCCGATGGCCTCCAGCTTCCGCCGTACCGCGCTGTCGTACAGGCCGGGTTCGAGGTCCGTGCGGGCCGTGTTGCGCTGGCTGGCGCGCGGCGCGGCGATCGCGTCGGCCAGCGGCAGACCGCGGTCGAGGAACCCGGTGAGGGTCTGCAGCACGGTGGTGATGATGGTCGAACCGCCGGGCGAACCGAGCGCCACGACCGGCCGGTCGTGGCGGTCGAGCACGATCGTCGGGGCCATCGAGGACCGGGGCCGCTTGCCGGGACCCGGCAGGTTCGGGTCGTGCACGGCCGGGTTCGCCGGGGCGAAGGAGAAGTCCGTCAGCTCGTTGTTGAGCAGGAACCCGCGGCCCGGCACGGTGATGCCGCTGCCGCCGGTCTGCTCGATGGTGAGGGTGTAGGAGACCACGTTGCCCCACCGGTCGGCGGTGGTGAGGTGCGTGGTGCTCTCGCCCTCGTACGTCGTCGGGGCCGCGGTGCCGCCGGTCGCGCAGGCCGCGGGGTCGCGCGGGTCACCGGGGGCGAGCGGGCTGGTGAGGACGGCGTCGTCCTGGATGAGGCACTCACGGGAGTCGGCGTACCGCTGGGAGAGCAGTTCCTTCGTCGGTACGTCCTCGAAGGCGGGGTCGCCGACCCAGCGGCCCCGGTCGGCGAACGCGATGCGGCTCGCTTCGATGAGGCGGTGCAGGTAGCGGGTCTCGTCGGCGCGGGACAGGTCGGTCCGCTCCAGGATGTTGAGGGCCTCGCCGACCGTGGTGCCGCCGGAGGAGGAGGGCGCCATGGCGTAGACGTCGAGGCCGCGGTACGACGTCCTGGTGGGCGCCTGGAGCTTGGTCCGGTACGCCGCGAGGTCCCGGGTGGACAGCTCGCCGGGGCGGGCGTTCCAGCCGGAGTCCGGGTCCACGGGCGGCTTGTTGACCGTGTTCACGATGTCCCGGCCGATGCCGCCCCGGTACAGCGCGTCGACGCCCTTCCCGCTCAGCTCCGCGTAGGTGCGGGCGAGGTCGGGGTTCTTGAAGGTGGTGCCGACGACCGGGAGCTCACCGCCGGGCAGGAACAGTTCGGCGGTGTCGGGGAAGTGGCGGAAACGGGTCTCGTTGGCGGCGGTCTGGGCGCGGAAGGTGCTGTCCACGGTGAATCCGTCGCGGGCGAGCCGCTGCGCGGGGGCCAGGACCGTCCGCAGGGACTTGCTGCCCCACTGGTCGAGCGCCCGCTGCCAGGTGGCCGGGGTGCCCGGGGTGCCGACGGCGAGGCCACTGCTGACGGCTTCGGCGAAGGGGAGGGGGGCGCCGTTCTCCAGGAAGAGGCCGGAGTCGGCGGTCAGCGGGGCGGTCTCGCGTCCGTCGATCGTCCGCACGGTGCGGGACCCGGCGTCGTAGTGGACGAAGTAGCCGCCTCCGCCGATACCGGCCGAGTAGGGCTCGGTGACGCCGAGCGCGGCGGCGGTGGCGACGGCCGCGTCGACGGCGTTGCCGCCGTTCCTGAGGACCTCGATGCCGGCGGCGGAGGCGTCGGCGTCGACGCTGGAGACCGCTCCGCCGTGGCCGACGGCCACCGGGGTCTTGGCAGGGGTCGGGCCGGGCCCGCCGCCCTGCGGCATGGCGGCCGATGACGGCGCTGCCGCCCCCGACGAGACCACGAGGGCGGTGACCGCCAGAACCGTCAGTTTCCGTCCGACACGAGGACGCATCCGCACCTCCGTTGAAGGGCTGTCCGCGCAGCCTAATTCATTGCCATGCCCGCGTCAGGAACCTCGCGGGGCGTGCCGTCGCGGGTTCCCGGACGTCCTTTCCCCGGACGTCTCGAACACGGGTTTGCCCGAGCCCGCTAGCATGCGCGCCCATGAGTGACGACGTACGCAACATTGTTCTGGGTGTGGTCGCCTCCGGCCTCTCCGCCGCACTGGGCTGGATCGCCCGTACCTACCTGTGGAAGCGCAAGCTCAGGCGCAAGCAGGCCTTTTTCGGACTGCCGGACAACTCCGAGTCGCTCCTCGTCGTCAACCGCGATCCTGCCACGGCGGAACCGGCCGTGCATCGTTTCGACGTGTTCTCGCTGCTCGAGCTCTCGGCGCTGATCAAGGACTGCGGGGCGCATGTCCAGGTGGTCACGCAGGACGCGGCCCACCAGGGTTTCGGTGAGCGCACGGAGTTCTGCGTGGGGGGACCCGCGTCGAACCGGCGGATGGTGGCCCACATGGCGGCGATGCTGCCGGGGGTGCGCGTCACCATGGATCCGGAGCCGGGCCCGGACCGGGGCGCCTTCCGGATCGGCACCGAGCTCTACCGGATGGAACCGGGTGTCACGGAGTACGTCCTGCTCGCCCGGCTCACCGTCGGTGAACAGCACGGCACCCGGCCGGTGTTCCTGTTCTGCGGCCAGCGTGCGATCACCAACCAGGCCGCCACCCGCTATCTCGCCCGCCATCACGAGCGCCTGGCCCGCAAGCACGGTTCCCATTCCTTCGTCCTGCTGCTGAAGGTCGTCAACTCGCAGGCCTACGGCCCTGATGTCGTCGAGGTGGTCGGGGACGTGACACGCGCCGCGCAGACCCCCCTGCCGGACCCCGCCGCCGAATCCCCCGCCGCCTCGGTACCCGCTCCGGCGCCCACCTCGCGCAAGAGGCAGCAGAAGTCCTGAACCGCCCGGGGAGGCGCACGGGCGGGCGACCGGGCACAACCCGCCCGACGCGCAGCTGACCTTCTACTCGCCGGCGAACAGCCCGTGGTGCGGGCCGCCTTCGCCGTGCGGACAGTGATCTCCGACTGCCGCCGGACGGGACTGGCCAATGTGAACCGCCGCCCCCGCGGACGTGGGGCGGTGGGCCCCTCCCGGCGGCGGCGTCCCCCGCTCCGACCGCGAAGTCCCCCTCCCCACCGGGATGGAGAAAACATCGTAGTCGAGGCCGGGCGGGGCGGATGTCCCCGCGTCACCCCGCTCACTGTTCGAGAGCCCTGAAGACGAAGCCCTCGGCCCGGTTCCCGCTCGGATCCGTGAAGAACCCGTAGGGCGTACAGCCCTCGGCGATACGGCCGTTGGCCAGGAAGCCGCCGGCCATGAAGTCGACCGGCCGACGGCAGGGCGGGCGAAGCCCTCCCGTACGTGACGATGATCACGGCCAAGTCCGCTCCGGCCAGGTGCCGCATGACGTCCAGGGCCTCGTCGATCACGCCGGCCCCGACGGTCTCCGGCCGGTTGCCCGCCCGGTACGGGGCGGACCGCCCGCCCCCGACGCGCCGATGAGGACGACCGCCTCTCCCCTGCCCGCGGCGAGGCCGAGGCCCCGCAGGGCGCGCGGCCCGGGAGCCCGGCCTGCGCCCGGTGGGCGCCGGGGCGCGGGCCGGCCGGGACCGGAGCGCCCGTCCGGCGTCTCACGCCTCCGCGACCTCGGCGTACAGCTGGGACAATTCGGGCACGCCGCCGGCGGCCCAGGCGCGCCCGGAGTCCACGACGTCGAACTCCCGCCCGGAGGCGAGCCGTACGACGGGCTGCCCGTCGGACCGGATCTCCCAGACGGCTCCCGGCACGGTGCGCACGATGACCGTGCCCAGATACAGCCCGGCGTCGTTGCCCAGCCGGGTCAGGGTGTCCTCGTCGTCCCGCCAGCTTCCCGGGACCATCTGGTCCAGCGCTTCCAACGAGGCCGGGGAGTCGTCCAGTCGGACACCGGCCCGGGACACCTGGGAGCGCAGCAGCTCGCACTCGGCGAGGAGTTCCGCGAGGCCTTCGGCATCACGGACTCCGGGCTTCTGGCGCCGGTGGCCCAGGAAGGGGATGTTCATCCCTCCAGCGTGACATTCGTACCGCCGTCCGCACCACAGGGCACGCGGACAACTGCCGCCGGGTGGCCGGTTACTGATCTTCGGTGGCCGGTGATCACACGTCCAGGTCGACCACGACCGGCGCGTGGTCCGAGGCGCCCTTGCCCTTGCGCTCCTCGCGGTCGACGTAGGCGTCGGAAACGGCCTTGGCGAACGGCTCGTTGCCGTACACCAGGTCGATGCGCATGCCGCGGTTCTTGGGGAAGCCGAGCTGGCGGTAGTCCCAGTACGTGAACGGGTGGTCGTACTTCAGCGGGCGCGGGACCACGTCGGTCAGGCCGGTCTCGCGCAGGGCGGCGAGGGCGGCGCGCTCGGCCGGGGTGACATGGGTGGAGCCCTCGAAGACGGTGATGTCGTGCACGTCGTCGTCGGTCGGCGCCACGTTGTAGTCGCCGAGGACCGCGAACGGGCGGCCGCCCGCCGCGTCGCCGGCCACGGCGGCCTTCAGCGCCTCGAACCACTGGAGCTTGTACGCGTAGTGCGCGTGCTCCACCTCACGCCCGTTGGGCACGTACACCGACCAGACGCGGACCGGGCCGCAGGTCGCGGAGACGGCCCGGGGCTCCAGCGAACCGTCGTAGCCCGGGTCGCCGGGCAGTCCCTTGACGACGTCCTCGAGGCCCACGCGGGAGAGCACCGCCACGCCGTTCCACCGGCCGGTGGCGTGCACCGCCGACTCGTAGCCCAGCTCGCGCAGTTGCTCCACCGGGAAGTTCTCCTCGGCGACCTTGGCCTCCTGGAGGCACAGCACGTCCGTGCCGCTGCTCTCCAGCCAGGCCAGGAGCCTCGGCAGGCGGGCGGTGATCGAGTTGACGTTCCAGGTGGCGATGCGCATGCTCCACAACCTACCCGGCGCCTGTGACAATGCCCGGCCGTCGGGGGCCGAAGGCCTGACTCACAGCTCGGCCGTCGCCCCCGGGGCCAGTCGCAGGTGCTCAGCGCCGCCGAGGGCCCCGATCTGGCGGTCGTAGATCGGACGGGCCAGATCGGTGAGCAGGGCGTCGTGGATGTCGTAGGCGCGCTCCGGCCGGACCTCGCGGACGTAGTCGATGACCTCCGAGATCTTGTTCCAGGGAGCCATGACGGGGAGCATCAGCGTCCGGACCGGGTGGTCGGGGACGGTGAGGGCGTCGCCGGGGTGGAAGAGGGCGCCGTCGTCGACGAGGTAGCCGACGTTGGTGACCCGCGGGATGTCCGGGTGGATCACGGCGTGCAGCTCGCCGTGCACCTGCACCTCGAAGCCCGCGGCGGTGAACGTGTCGCCGTGGCCGACGGTGTGCACCCGGCCCGGGAAGGCGGCCGAGAGCTGGTCCGCCACGGACTTCAGGGTCCAGATCCCGACGGCCGGGTCGGCCTCCAGCGCGGCCCTGAGCCTCCCCTCGTCGAAGTGGTCCGGGTGTTCGTGCGTGACGAGGACGGCGTCCGCGCCGAGCGCGGCGTCCTCCTCGCTGAACCCTCCGGGGTCGACGACGAGGGTGCGGCCGTCCTTCTCCAGTCGGACGCAGGAGTGCGACTTCTTCGTAAGCCTCATACGTCCATCCTGCCTCCTCAGGACTCGTTCCAGGGTCTCGCTCCCGGGCCTCACCCCTGGGTCTCGCTCCAGGGCCTCACTCCTGGGGTGTGGTCTCCTCGCGGACCACCTGCTGGGCCACACGGAACGCGCTGTTCGCCGCGGGGACACCGCAGTAGACGGCCGCCTGGAGCAGGACCTCCCTGATCTCCCCGGGAGTGAGGCCGTTGCGCAGGGCGGCCCGGGTGTGGACGGCGAGGTCCTCCAGGTGGCCGCCGGCGGCCAGGGCGGTGAGGGTGACGCAGCTGCGGGTGCGCCGGTCCAGGCCGGGCCGGTCCCAGACCCCGCCCCAGACGGAGCGGGTGACGTACTCCTGGAAGTCGCCCGAGAAGTCGTCGGTCTGCGCCAGCACCTGGTCGACGTGCGCGTCGCCCAGCACCTCACGGCGGACCTTGAGCCCGGTCTCGTACAGGTCGGGTTCGCCCTCCTGGGGGTGCGGCGGGACGGCGGCGGCGATCTCGGCGACGGGCCCGGTCTGCTGCGGTACGACCACCTGCCCCGCCTGGACCTGGACGGCGGGCAGGGCGATGTGTCCGGTGGCGGCCTCGAAGGCGGGCTGCCAGGCGGTGGAGAAGTGCCGGACCAGAAGGTCGGTGACGGCGGCGGGCTGCTCCACCGGCACGAGGTGGGAGGCGCCGGGCACGACGGCCAGCCGGGCGTCCGGCACCCCGGCGACCAGCGTGCGGGCCTCGGCGGGGCCGGTGACCTGGTCGTCCGAGCCGACCAGCACCAGCGTCGGCACGCCGACGCTGCCGAGGTCGGCCCGTACGTCGAACGAGGCGAGGGCCTCGCAGGCGGCGATGTAGCAGCCCGGGTCGGTGGTGCGCACCATCTGCACGGCCCACTCGGTGATCGCGGGCTGCGCGGCCGCGAAACCACTGGTGAACCAGCGGTCGGGCGCGGTGCGGGCGATCGGGTCGAGCCCGTTCGTGCGGACGATCACCCCGCGCTGGCGGAACTCGTCGGCGGTGCCGAACCGGGGCGAGGCGGCGATCAGGGCGAGGGAGGCGAGGCGTTCGGGGTGGCGCAGGGCCAGTTCGAGGCCGATCGCGCCGCCGAGCGCGCAGCCCGCGTAGCCGAAGCGCTGCACGCCGAGGCCTTCGAGGGTGGCGAGCAGCCGTCCGGTGAGATCGCCGACCGACCCCCCGGGGTACGCGGGGGCGCCTCCGTGTCCGGGCAGATCGAACCGGAACACACGCCACTGCTTCGTCAGTTCGGGGATCTGCCGGTCCCACATGTGCCACGTCGTGCCGAGCGAGGGGCCCAGGATCAGCACGGGCGCTTCCTCTGGCCCGTCACAGCGGTACTGCAGGGTCGGGGTCGTCACTTCACTCACGCGGGCCACGTTCTCACATCTCACGATTTCTCACATGAAGGGGTCCGGCGGCCTTGCGGAGCTCCCCACATTGTGCTGACCTCGCAAAGATCCGCGGCGTCCGGCTTCACATCACAGCGATCCCAGCGTTCCATGGTCCCCTGCCCCGGTGTCCGTTCCCGCCCGGCCGCGGTGTCCTGCGCACGCGCGGCCCGTCACTGTCTGCGGGTATCTGCGGGTCATATTCTGCGGGCCCCGGCGCGTCCTGTCCGTAAGTCTCGTGGACCGGTCAGGTTTTCGGCCACGAACGTCACGCGGGCGCGGGGCGTCACAGGGCGTCCGGAGCGTCCGGGCCGGGTTCCCCTGCTCCGCCACCGCGTCCTCCGCCGGTGATCACCGCACGGCGCTGCCACCGATTACGGGACGGAGCCGGCCCTGCCTTGTTGGGCGAGGCGGTACAGCCGCAGGGCGACTTGGATTTCGAGGGCTTTGCCGGGGGTGTTCCAGTCGGGGCCGAGGAGTTGTGCGACGCGGTCGAGACGCTGGACCACGGTGTTGACGTGGACGTGGAGGGCGTCCTTGGCCCGGGCGAGGCTGGCACCGTGGTGGAAGTAGGCGGTGAGGGTACGGGCGAGTTCCGTGCCGCGCTGGGCGTCGTAGGTGAGAACGGGGCCGAGGACGCGGTCCACGTACCCGGTGATGTCCGTCCGGTCGCCGAGGAGGACCCCGAGGAAGCCGAGGTCGGTCAGGGCGGCGCCGTCGCCGGTGCGGCCGAGTGCTTCGAGTGCCTGGAGGCAGCGGTGCGCCTCGTCGTGGGTGTGCGGAAGGTGTTCCGGGCCCGTGGCGGGGCCTGCGGCTCCGACCGTGATGGGGGTGCCGAGGCCGCGGGTCAGTTCGTGGGCGAGTTCCTGGGCGAGTGCGCCCGGATGCGAGGTGGGTGCGAGCAGGACGGTGTGCCCGCTGCGGGTGCCGGCCAGGCCGCCGAGTAGGCGTGCACGGCGCGCGGCCTCGGTGAGCAGGCGTGAGCGCAGGGCCGGATCACAGGTGAGGACGAGGACCGCGTGGGGCCTGGCGAGATGGATGTCCAGCTTTCTGGCGCGCAGCGTCAGGCTGCCCGTGTTGCGATGGCCGCCCGGTTGTTGGGCGGTGAGCAGGTCGTCGAGGAGTTCGCCACGGACGCGGTCCTCCGCTTCGGCCACCGACCGGCGCAGGAGGAGCAGCAGGGCGGTGACCAGACCGGCTCGTTCGAACAGGTGCCGGTCGGCGTCCGTGAGATCGGCCCGGCCGGTGAGGACGAGACTGCCGAGGAGTTCCGGGCCCGCCAGGACGGCGCACACCCAGCTGCCGTCGACGGGGACGGCCCGCCCGCCTCTGCGGGAAGCTTCGATTCCCTGCTCGGACAGGGTGACGGGACCGGTTTTCAGGCGGGCGAGTTCGGTGCCGTCCGCGTCGTGGATGGCCAGGCCTCCGCCGAGGAGGGCCGCGATCTCGCGGGCCACGTCGTCGACGGCGCCGCCTCTGAGGACCAGGTCGGTGAGCCGGTCGTGGGCGTCGGCCGCGCGGTGCAGGGCGTCGCTGTGGGCGCGAGCCGTTCCGTTGGCGGCGTTCAGTTCGACGAGAGCGGAGCGGGTCTCTTCCAGCAGGCGTGCGCTGTCGATGGCCACGGCGGCGTGGTCGGCCAGGGAGGAGAGCAGGGCGATGGCCTCGGGGGCGAAGTCGCGCGGAGTGCGGTCCGCGGCGAACAGGACGCCGATCACACGTCGGCCGACGCGCAGTGGTACGCCGAGGATGCCGCGCAGGCCCTCCTCGCCGACGCCTTCGTCAATGGCTCCGGTGTGCTTGAAGCGGTGGTCGGTGCGGTAGTCGGGGCTCGCGTAGGGGCGGGCGGTCTGCGCGACCAGACCGCCGAGGCCTTCTCCCATGCCGAGGCGCAGTTGCTGGAACTTGGCGGAGACCGAGCCGGCGGTCACCCGCATGAACGTGTCGCCCGCGGCGGGGTCGTTCAGGGTGAGGTAGGCGACGTCGGTGCCCAGCAGGGTGCGCGCCCGGTGCACGATGGCGCGCAGTACGGAGTCCAGGTCGCGCAGCGCGGCCAGGTCGCTCGCGGTGTCGAACAGGGCGGCGAGCTCGGCCTCCCGTCGCCGGCGCTGGGCCAGGGTCCGCTGGATGTCCAGCGCGGTCCGGGTGGCCTCGTCGATGACGTCCTGGTCGTGCGGGCCGGCGCCCGCGGCGCGTGCCTGTGCCGCGGGCCGGGCCAGTTGCTCGGCCGGAGCGTCCGCGGCGAGCAGGGCGAGCAACTGCCGGAGTGCTGCCGTCACCGCGGTGGAGGCGTCGTTCTCGGTGGTCATGACGGCAGTCTTCCCTCCGGCGCCGCGGCTGGTGCGTGGATGGGCTGTGGTGGCTGGTCCGAAGAGCGCTGCGCCCGAAGTGGACGTACCGCGGTCCGCCCGTGTCCTCCTTGACCGAGCGGACCGCGGCACGGTGATTCCTCAGACCCGGTGGGGACTGGCGACCGGTGCCTCCTGCTGCTGCTCCGGCGACGCATCCGTGGTCGAGACGGTCAGGTCACGGCCACGGGTCTCCTTGATGACGACGACGGTGATGGCGGTGATCACCGCGGCGGCAGAGAGGTACACGGCGATGGGAGTCGACGATCCGTAACGCCTGAGGAGCTCGACGGCGATGATGGGGGCGAGGGCGCCGGCGACGATGGAGGCGAGCTGTGAGCCCACGGAGGCCCCGGAGTAGCGGACCTTGGTGTCGAACATCTCGGAGATGAAGGCGGCCTGGGGACCGTACATCGCGCCGTGGAGCAGCAGGCCCGCGGTGACCGACAGGGTGATCACGGTGAAGGACTCCGTGTCGACCAGGGAGAAGAAGAAGAACGCCCAGACGGCCATGCCGAGGGCGCCGATCAGCGTCACGGGCCTGCGGCCGATGCGGTCGGACAGCGCTCCCCACAGCGGGATGGTGACGAAGTGGACGGCGGAGGCGATCAGGACGGCGTTCAGCGCGGTGCTCTTCGGCAGGTCCAGGTGGGTGGTGACATAGACCAGCAGGAAGGAGGTCACGATGTAGTAGGAGATGTTCTCGCCGAACCGGACGCCGATGGCCCCGAGCACCTCACGCCAGCTGCGGCGGAAGACCTCGATGACGGGCGCCTCGGCCTTGGCCCCCTTGGCTGCGTCCGCTTCGGCCTTGGCCTGGGCGGCGAGGAAGACCGGCGATTCGGTCACCGAGATGCGGATCCACAGTCCGACCACGACCAGGACGCCGGAGAGCAGGAAGGGGATGCGCCAGCCCCAGGACAGGAATGCCGCTTCGGACTGGACGGAGGCCAGCAGCGCGAGGACGGCGGTGGCCAGCAGGTTGCCGGCGGGGACGCCGCACTGCGGCCAGGAGGCCCAGAAGCCGCGGTGCTTGTCGCCCCCGTGCTCGGAGACGATCAGCACGGCGCCGCCCCATTCGCCGCCCAGGGCGAAGCCCTGGATCAGGCGCAGCACGGTGAGCAGGATCGGGGCGCCGACGCCGATGGTGCCGTAGGTGGGCAGCAGGCCCATGGCGAAGGTGGCGCCGCCCATCATCAGCAGGCTGAGCACGAGCAGCTTCTTACGGCCGATCTTGTCGCCGTAGTGGCCGAAGACCATGCCGCCGATCGGCCGGGCCAGGAACCCGATCGCGTAGGTCATGAAGGCGAGCAGCGTGCCCACCAGCGGGTCGCTGTTGGGGAAGAAGAGGGTGTTGAACACCAGCGCGGCGGCGGAACCGTAGAGGAAGAAGTCGTACCACTCGACGGTGGTGCCGATCAGGCT
>NZ_LIQT01000469.1 GCF_001418415.1 Streptomyces hirsutus | reverse complement strand
GAAGCCGATCACGCCGGCCAGCAGCGCCCAGCCCGCCGCGAAGGCCCACACGTGCGGCGGCAGGTACGAGGAGCCGTAGTCGTCGATCATCGCGAAGCGGACCAGGTCCATGTAGACCGCGGCCGGGTTCCACTGCAGGACGTCGGCCAGCCAGGGCGGGACGTCCTTGTCGGCGAGCATCGCCGGGATGCTGAACATGACGCCCGAGGCGTACATCCAGGTGCGCAGCACGAACGGCATCAGCTGGGCCAGGTCGGGGGTGCTGCTGCCCAGCCGGGCGAAGAGCAGCGCCAGGCCGGTGTTGAAGACGAACTGGAGCAGCAGCGCGGGCATCACCAGCAGCCAGGACAGGGCGGGCATGCTGCCGAACGCCATCACCACGACGACCAGGACGACCATCGAGAACAGCAGCTGCTGGAGCTGCTGCAGGGCGAAGGAGACCGGCAGCGCGGCCCGCGGGAAGTGCAGCGCCCGCACCAGGCCCAGGTTGCCGGAGATGGCGCGCACGCCCGCGAGCACCGAGCTCTGCGTGAAGGTGAACACGAACACGCCGGTGACCAGGAACGGCACGTAGATGTCGCTGGGGATGCCCCGGCGGGCGCCCAGCAGCAGACCGAAGATGAAGAAGTACACGGCCGCGTTCAGCAGCGGGGTCGCCACCTGCCACAGCTGACCCAGCTTCGCCTGGCTGTACTGCGCCGTCAGCTTCGCCCGCGAGAACGTGAGGATGAAGTGCCGGCGCCCCCAGAGCTGACGGACGTACTCGACGAGCGACGGCCGGGCACCGCTGACCGTCAGCCCGTACTTGGCGGCGAGCTCGGCCGCCGTGAGGCCCTCGTCGGGCGGCCCGGACGCGCTGACCGCGACCGTGCCGTCGTGCGTTGTCTCACTCACTGGTGAAAGCTTTCCCTCTTCGAGATGCGCGGGCCCGTACGGGTCCGGCATGCGCCGGGGGGCCTGGGTGCGGCCCCGGTGTTCCGGACACGAGCTTGTCAGATGACAGGGGGCCGGCCCAGCCGGGTCAGCCGCCACACCGTACGCCACTTCATGGGCCGGCGCGGGCCGCAGGGGGTGGCCCACCCCTCCCGGAAACCGCCGAACCAGGCCTTGAGGGCCGGGCGCGACGGTCTGCGGAGCAGGGTGAGCAGCATCCAGGCGCCCAGGTAGAGGGGGACCAGGGGCGCGGGAAGGTTGCGACGGGCCAGCCAGACGCGGTTGCGGGCGACCATGCGGTGGTAGACCGCGTGCCGCGAGGGGGCGGTGGCCGGGTGGTACAGCACCATGTCGGCCCGGTAGTCGATCATCCAGCCCGCGTCGAGGGCCCGCCAGGCCAGGTCGGTCTCCTCGTGCGCGTAGAAGAACGCGTCGGGCAGCACTCCTGCGTCGGCGAAGACCCGGGTGCGTACGGCGTTGGCGCCGCCGAGGAAGGTGGTCACCCGGGAGGAGCGCATCGGGTCGGCGGCGCGCAGCCGGGGCACGTGGCGGCGCTGGGTGCCGCCGGTGTCCGGGTCGGCGATGCGGAAGCTGATGATGCCGAGCTCCGGGTCGGCGGCGAACGCCCGGCGGCACAGCTCTGCGGTGTCGTGATGGGCCAGGAGGCCGTCGTCGTCGAGGAACAGCAGGATGTCGACGTCCCGGCCGCCCGGGCCGAACGCCTCGATGCCGACGTTGCGGCCGCCGGGGATGCCGAGGTTCTCCGGCAGCTCGACGGTGCGCACGCCGTCGGGGACCTCCGGGACGGGCGAGCCGTTGCCGACGACGACGACCCGGACCGGGTCGCCGTCCTGCTTGGCGACCGAGTCGAGCAGGGCGCGCAGCTCGTCGGGGCGGTTGCCCATGGTGATGATCACCGCGCCGACCTTGAGGGAGGATCCCACAGCGGTCACCTCAGCCTGCTGGAAGCGAGAACGGACACCAGGTGCAGCAGCGTCTGCAGCAGGGCTATCCCGGCGAGGACGGCGACACCCAGGCGGGTGAAGAACAGGTCGCCCCGGGCGGCGTCGGCGATCGCGAGGACCACGATCAGCAGCGACGCCTCCATGCCGAGGATCAGCCGGTGGAACTTCAGGGCTCCGGCGGCCCGGCGGGCCAGCGCCATGCCGGAGGAGCGCGGCTCGGCGGCGGACTCCTTGACCGGCGGCAGTCCGCCCTGGTGGCGGGCCACACCGACCAGGTCGGTCTCGGCCTTGATCAGGACGGCGCCGAGGGCGGCCAGGGTGCCGAGGAAGGCCCAGAGCCAGTCGATGCGGCCGGTGCCCCACAGGTCGGCGGCGCGCAGGCCGAGACCGACGAGGACGGCCGCGTCGCACAGGTAGGCACCGACCCGGTCCAGGTAGACCCCGCTGAGCGAGAACTGCTGCTTCCAGCGGGCCACCTCGCCGTCCACGCAGTCCAGCAGCAGGTACAGCTGCACCATGACCAGGCCGAGGACCGCCCCCGTGATCCCCGGCACCAGCAGGGCCGGGGCGGCGAGGACGCCGAAGACGGTCATCAGATACGTGAGCTGGTTGGGCGTGACCCTGGTGTTCACCAGGTAGCGGTCCACCCGCAGGGACACCTCACGCATGTAGAGGCGTCCCATCCAGTGCTCACCGCTGCGCCGGTCCTTCACCCCCGCGGGGTGGACGACCGGACGGAGTTCAGCTACCGATGGCCTTGACATAGTCGGCGTAGACGTCCTTGATCTGTTCGGTCTTCAGGTCGAGATGTTCGAGGATCGTGAAGCGGCCGGGGCGGGTCTCGGGGGCGAATTCGACGACTTTGACGAACTCGTCCGCCGTGAAGCCGATCTCCTGAGGCAGTACCGGGAGTCCGTGCCGGCGCAGTACGTCGGCCATGTACACCGACTCGTCGTGCGCGCCGCGCAGGTACATCGCGAAGGCCGCGCCCAGGCCGCACTGCTCTCCGTGGGCGGCGGCCCGCTTGGGGTGGAGCAGGTCGAAGGCGTGGTTGATCTCGTGGCAGGCGCCGGAGGAGGGCCGCGAGTCGCCGGACACCGACATGGCGATGCCGCTGAGGACCAGTGCCTCGGCGAGCACCTGGAGGAAGTCGTTGTCGCCGATGCCTCCGGGGTGGCGCAGCACGGACTCGCCGGCCTGCCGGGCCATGGCGGCGGCGAGCCCGTCGATCCGCTCGCCCTTGACCCTGCAGGCCAGTTCCCAGTCCGCGACGGCGGAGATGTTGGAGACGGCGTCGCCGATCCCGGCGCGCACGTAGCGTGCCGGGGCGTTCCGGATGACGTCGAGGTCGATGACGACCGCGATCGGGTTCGGCACACCGTAGGAGCCGCGGCCCGCGTCGTTGTCGAGGGTGGCGACCGGTGAGCACAGGCCGTCGTGCGCGAGGTTCGTCGGTACCGCGACCAGCGGAAGGCCGACGCGTGCCGCGGCGAACTTGGCGCAGTCGATGATCTTGCCGCCGCCCAGTCCGACGATGGCGTCGTAGTGTCCGGCCTTTATGGCGCCGGCCAGCCGGACCGCGTCGTCGAGGGTGCCGCCGCCGACCTCGTACCAGGTGGCGCCGGGCAGCGACGGGGAGAGACGCTCGCGCAGTCCGGCTCCGGAGCCGCCGCTGACGGCGACGGCGAGACGGCCGGACTGGGCGATGCGCTCGTCGGCGAGGACCCCGCCCAGGTCGTCGAGGGCGCCGGGGCGGATGTCGACGACTAGGGGAGAGGGGATGAGCCGGGTCAGTACTGGCATGCGATCTCCCGTCCACGGGTGAGATCGTCGTGGTTGTCGATCTCCACCCAGTCGATGTCGCCGATCGGCGCCACGTCGATCCGGAAGCCGCGGTTGACCAGTTCCTGGTAGCCGTGCTCGTAGAACTGCTGCGGGTCGGTCTCCCACACGGTCTTCAGCGCGTCGGCCAGCGCGGGAGCGGCGTCGCCCTCGATGAGGGTGACGCCGATGTACTCGCCGGTGGCCTCGGCGGGGTCCATGAGCTTGGTGATCCTCGTCATGCCCTTGCCGGGGTCGACGACGACCTTCATCTCCTCGTCCGCGAGGGACTTCACGGTGTCGAGGGCGAGGATGATCCGCCTGCCGTCGCCGCGCGCGGCGA
>NZ_LIQT01000468.1 GCF_001418415.1 Streptomyces hirsutus | reverse complement strand
CGGCGGCGGCGGCGGCGGCGGCGGTCAAGTACACCGTGACCGTGGTCTCCTCACCGGCGGTCATTTTCACCGTCCATGAGTACGGGGTGCGCAGAACCCGGGCGACGCGCTTCCTGTTCGGGACGCGCACCGCGTCCCCGGCCCGTCCCGTACCGGCTGCGACACGAACGGAACCGCCCCCTGGGACGACGTCCTGATCTGCTTTCCTGGTGGCTTCCGGCAGGGACGACGGACTCGGGGCGATCATGCGCGCAGAGGTACGGCAGGTGGCCGACGGCACCCACCTGGTGCACGGCTCCCACACCAACTGGGTGATCCTCCAGGAGGGGGGCGCCGTCACACTGATCGACACCGGGTACCCCGGTGACCGCGAGCAGCTCCTCGCCTCCCTCGCGGAGGTGGGCGGTTCACCGGAATCGGTCGCGGCCGTCCTCATCACCCACGCCCACACGGACCACCTGGGCTCCGCCGAGTACCTGCGGGCCACGTACGGCACGCCCGTGTACACGCACGAGGCCGAAGTCCCCCACGCCCGCCGGGACTTCCTCCAGCAGGTGACCGTCGGACAGGTCCTGCGCAACGGCTGGCGGCCGGGTGTGCTGCCCTGGGCACTGCACGTGCTGCGCTCCGGCGGCACGGCGCACGTGCCGGTGGCCGCACCCGAGCCGTTCCCGCGGTCCGGCCCGCTGGACCTGCCCGGCCGGCCGGTGCCCGTGCACACGCCCGGCCACACCGACGGGCACTGCGTCTTCCATCTCCCGCACCTCGGGGTGGTGGTGTCCGGCGACGCCCTGGTGAGCGCCCATCCGACGTCCCGGATCGACGGACCGCAGCTGCTGCCCCGCATGTTCCACCACGAGCGGGCCACCGCCGTCGGCTCGCTGGACATCCTGGCCGAGCTGGAGGGCGACCTGACGCTGCCCGGACACGGCCCCGCGTACCGGGGGTCCCTGGAAGGTGCGGCGAAGCTGGCCCGCGAACGCGCGCAATAGGGTGAGCGGACGACCGCCGGTGTGATCATCACTCCGAAAACGGCCGCCCGCGAGACGAGGACACCCGAGCCATGGCCCTGCAGATCAGCGCGACCAACCCGGAGCATCCCGCGCTCCTGCTGGAACTGCCCTGGCACCTGCCGCTCCAGGAGTGGCCCGAGGAGTACCTGGTGCCGCTGCCGCGCGGCATCTCCCGGCACGTGGTGCGCTACGCCCGCGCCGGTGACGAGGTGATCGCCGTCAAGGAACTCGCCCGGCGGCCCGCACTGCGCGAGTACGAACTGCTGCGCGACCTGGACCGGATCGGCATCCCCGCGGTGGACCCGCTCGCCGTGGTCACCGGCCGCGCGGGCACCGACGGGGAGCCGTTGGAGAGCGTGCTGATCACCCGGCATCTCGGCGGGTCGATGCCGTACCGGTCGATGTTCGAGACGACACTGCGCCCGGCGACCATGCACCGGCTGATGGACGCGCTCGCCGTGCTCCTGGTGCGGCTGCATCTCGCCGGGTTCGCGTGGGGCGACTGCTCGCTGTCCAACACGCTGTTCAGACGGGACGCGGGTGCCTACGCCGCCTATCTGGTGGACGCCGAGACCGGTGAACTGCACCCGGAGCTGAGCCCCGGCCAGCGCGCGTACGACCTGGACCTCGCCCGCGTGAACATCAGCGGCGAGCTGCTCGACCTGGAGGCCTCCGGGGCGCTGCACCCGTCCGTGGACCCCATCGAGTTCGGCACCCGGATCTGCGCCCGCTACGAGGGCCTCTGGCGGGAGCTGACCCGTACCTCCGTCTACCCCGCGGGCAAGTACCACTACATCGAGCGCCGGATCCGCCGGCTGAACGATCTGGGTTTCGACGTGGCCGAGATGCAGATCGAGCACGCCTCCAACGGCGACACGGTCACCTTCGTGCCGAAGGTCGTCGACGCCGGGCACCACCAGCGCCAACTGCTGCGCCTGACCGGGCTGGACGCCGAGGAGAACCAGGCCAGGCGGCTGCTGAACGACCTGGAGAGCTGGATGGCCACCCAGGACGACCACACCCCCGACGGCGCTCTGCCCGGCGCCCGCCCGGAGGTCCTCGCCCACCGCTGGGTGCGGGAGGTGTTCCGCCCGACCGTGCGTGCCGTGCCACCCGGACTGCGCGGCGCGATGGACCAGGCGGAGATCTACCACGAACTCCTCGAGCACCGCTGGTACCTGTCCGAGCGGGCCCAGCACGACATCGGTCTCGACACGGCCGTCGAGGACTACATCAGGAACATCCTGCCCAAGGCCCGGGAGACGCTGCGGCCCACGACCGAGTGAGCCGGGCGGGGCAGCGGCCGGACGCCGCCCGGCGGTGGCGGGCGCGCCGGGCCCCGGCGGCCGGGGCCGGCCGGGTCAGTCGTGCGGCACCACCGCCACCGGGCAGTCCGCGTGGTGCAGGACGCCGTGGGCGACCGAACCGATCCGGGCCCCGACGGCGCTGCGGCGCGCGCGGCGGCCGACGACCATCAGCTGGGCCGTGCCGGACACCGACAGCAGCACCTGCCCGGCGCTGCCCATCTCCACGTGCTCGACGACGCGCACCTGCGGATAGCGCTCGCGCAGCGGCGCGAGGACGTCCGACAGGGACTTCTGCTCGTACGGCTCCAGGCCCCCGGCCTCGTCCATGAGACGCAGTGTGTCGGGGCTGTAGGCGAACATCGGCGGCAGGGCCCAGGCACGTACGGCGCGCAGGGTCGCACCCCGCGCGGCAGCGGCCTCGAAGGCGAATTCCAGCGCGGCGGCGCTGTCCTCCGGATCGCCCTGCTGGCCGACGACGATCTCCCGCCCGGCGGCCTCGCCGGACGGCGTGTCCTCGGCCCGTACGAACACCACCGGCCGCCGGGCCTCGACGATCACCTGCTGGCCGACCGAGCCGACCAGGAAGCCCATGATCCGCCCGTGCCCGCGGGAGCCGAGCACCAGCATCTCGGCGTCCGCGGCGGCGCCGGCCAGGACCCCGACGGCGTCCCCCTCCAGGACATCGGTGGTCACCGTGAGAGCGGGGTGCCGTTCGGTGACCTGGCGGACCGACTCGGCCACCGCGTCGCGCACCCACCGCTCCTGGGTGGCGGCGTCGCCGGCGTCGACCGCCTCGTGCGTCTGGAAGCGCCAGGCGTGCACCACCCGCAACGGCCGCCCCCGGCGGACCGCTTCCCTCGCCGCCCAGGCCAGTCCGGCAAGACTCTCCTCGGTTCCGTCGACCCCTGCCGTGATCGGGCGCGTCATGCGGTTCCTCCTGTGTCGTGTCCACTACGCACGGTCCAGTCTTCCCTAACCTTCCTGCACGGCCTCGACCCGGGAGCAGATAGTGGTGGACGCGGCCGATCCGGTGGCGCCGGGACGCCGTTGGGCAGAGACCCTCGGCCGGGTGGTGCTCGACGACCCG
Organism: Streptomyces hirsutus; assembly: GCF_001418415.1. Classification (GTDB taxonomy): domain Bacteria; phylum Actinomycetota; class Actinomycetes; order Streptomycetales; family Streptomycetaceae; genus Streptomyces; species Streptomyces hirsutus. The sequence goes on along the minus strand of NZ_LIQT01000468.1, from coordinate 14,740 downwards.
CCCGACGAGTACGGGATCCGGCCGGAGCGGAACCGTCTGCCGGGGCTCGTCTTCGTGCCGATGCCGGACGAACGGACCGTGCAGAACCGCCTCCGCCTGGATTTCCGGCCCGACGACCAGGCGGCGGAGGCCGCCCGGCTCCTCGCCCTCGGTGCCCGCCCGGCGGACGTCGGCCGGGGCGAGCAGCCGTGGCGGGTCCTCGCCGGCCCCGAGGGAAACGAGTTCTGCGTGCTCTCCTCGCACCCTGCCTAAGCCTCGTCCCCGCCGCGCGCGACGCCTGGTTCGAACCTACGACGGACCGGCTGCCGGCGGTGTTTCCGTGGCGCCGGGTACCGGACGGCGGCACCCGTTCTCCGGTTCCGCCCGCGCTCATCGCCGGAGCCCCGACGACCTCTCGAGGAGCCGGCATGACCAGCGACCAGGCCATCGGCCCCGGTGCCGCGCCGAGTGGCGCGGGATGCTCCGACTGCGACGCCGTGGGCGGCTGGTGGTTCCCTCTGCGGCGCTGCGCGCGGTGCGGACACGTCGGCTGCTGCGACAGCTCGCCGGGGCGGCACGCCACGGCGCACTTCAAAGCCACCGGGCATCCCGTGGTCCGCAGCTACGAACCCGGCGAGGCCTGGTTCTGGAACTACGCCACGGAAGAGCTGTACGAGTCGGGCCCGGACCTGGCCCCGCCCGCGAGCCGTCCGGCCGACCAGCCGGCTCCGGGCCCGGCGGGGCGGGTCCCGGAGGACTGGAAGCAGAATCTGCGGCGCTGAGGGGCCCGCGGGACCGGGGCGGGGCCGGCCCCTCCGCGGGGATCACCGGCGGAGAAGGCGGAGCTGGTGGCGCGTGCCAGGATGGGCGCGTGTCGCAGACCTCATTCGCCGGTCCGCTCGTCGGCCGCGACGACGAACTCGCCCGGCTCGCCGGGGTGCTGGAGCGCGCCCGCGGGGGCGAGCCGCGCGCCGCGCTGATCGCCGGGGACGCCGGGGTGGGCAAGACGAGGCTGCTGGACGAGGTGTCCGCGCGGGCCGCCGGGACCGGCATGACGGTGGTGACCGGCCACTGCGTGGACCTCGGGGACGTGGGCCTGCCGTATCTGCCCTTCACCGAGGTGCTGGGGCGGCTCACCGCCGACGAGCGGTTCGCCCCCGCCGTCGACGCCCGTCCGGTGGTCGGCCGGCTGCTCGGCGCCGGAACCGACGCCGTGCGGGACGTGGACGCGCGGCTCAGACTGTTCGAGGGCATGGCCGGGCTGCTGGCCGACGTCTCGGACATCGCACCGCTGCTGCTCGTCCTGGAGGATCTGCACTGGGCCGACCAGTCCTCCCGGGACCTGCTGCGGTTCCTGCTCAGCCGGGGCGTCCTCCAGCGGCCGGCGGGCGGCGCCCCCACGCACCGGCTGGCGGTGTGCGGCTCGTACCGCGCGGACGACCTGCACCGCCGGCATCCGCTCCGGCCCCTGCTCGCCGAACTGGTACGACTGCCCGCGGTGGAGCGGCTGGAGCTGCGGCCGTTGCCCGATACCGACGTGGCCCGGCTGGTGCGCGCCCTCGAACAGCGGCCGCTGCCGGACGCCACGGTCCGCCGGATCGTCGAGCGTGCCGAGGGCAACGCCTTCTACGCCGAGGAACTGCTCGCGGCCACGGACTCCCCGGCGGGCGGGATGCCCAGCCAGCTGGCCGACGTGCTCCTCATCCGGATCGAACAGCTCTCCGAGACCGCCCAGCAGGTACTGCGGACCACCGCCGTCGCCGGCCGCCGGGTGGAGCACGAGGTGCTGCGCGAGGCGGTCGGGCTCCCCGAGGAGGAGCTGGAGTCCGCGCTCCGTGAGGCTGCCGGACGGCAGCTCCTGGTGGCCGCGCACGACGGCACGTACTCCTTCCGGCACGCACTCGCGCGCGAGGCGGTCTACGCGGATCTGCTCCCCGGTGAGCGGGCCCGGATGCACGGCGCGTTCGCCCGACTGCTCGCCGGCCGCGGGCTCCGCGGCCCGAGTGCCGCGGAGCGCGCCCACCACTACCGGGAGAGCCACGACCCGGCCCGGGCGCTCGCCGCGTCGCTGGAGGCCGCCGATCACGCCCAGCGGGTGGGAGCGCCCGCCGAGGAACTGCGCCACCTGGAGACCGCCCTCGATCTGTGGCCGGCGGTGGGACCCGCCGGGCTGCCCGAGGGCGTCGGGTTCGACCCGGTGGCCCTCACCCTGCGCGCCTCGGCCGCGGCGGCGCACGCGGGCGAGCTGCACCGCGCGGTCGCCCTCACCCGGTCCGCGCTCGCGGACCTCGGCCAGGACGCCGACCTGGAGCTGGCGGCCCGGGTCCGCTACACCCTGGCCGGGAACCTGTTGCGGGTCGACAGTCTGTCCGCGGCGTTCGCGCACAGCAGTGAGGCGCTCGCCATGATCCCCGAGGAACCCCCGTCGCCCACCTGGGTGTGGGCGGCGGCCACCCACGCCATGACGGCGCGGCAGACGGGTGCGGTCGGCACAGCGCTGCAGGTGGCGCGCCAGGCCTTGGGGATGGCTGAGCAGTTGGGGATGACCGACGCCCAGGCGGATCTGCTGATCTCCGCGGCCGGCCTGGAGGGGAACGGCCGGAGCACCGAAGCCGGCCGCGAACGACTGATCCGGGCGCTGGAGCTGGCGCGCGGGGCGGGCAACGCCCCGGTGGAACTGCGCGCGCTGTTCAACCTCGCCATGGGCTGCTACGAGTCCGGTGGCCCCGAGGCGTGTCTGCCCTGGCTGACCGAGGGCCTGGAGCGGGCGCGCCGCGCAGGCCTGTCGTCGTCGGCGTATCCGCTGGAGATGCGGTATCTGCGGCTGCTGGTGCTGTACGCGCTGGGCCGCTGGGACGAGTGCGTCCGCGCGGCGGCGGCCGATGCCGAGGTGCTGCCCCCGGCCGGCGGGTTCACGGTCGCGCCGGCGCTGTTCGTGGCGCTGGCCCGCGGCGACTTCACGGCCGCCGACCGCGCGCGGGCGCTCCTCGAGGGTCCGTTCGACTGGATGGCGACGCTGGTCGCGGGCACCGTGCTCACCGACGCCGCCGCGCTGCGGGGCGATCCGGAGGAGGCCGTACGGTGCGTGCGGTCCACTCTGGCGGCCCTGACCGACGAGGCGGGGACCCGCCCCGACGTCACGGTCCGGCTGACGGCGCTCGCGCTCGCCGCGGTCGCCGACGCGGCCGTCGCGCTGCGGCTGTCCGGTGACGACGCCGGGGCACGGCGTTGGGCCGAGGCCGCGACGGAGCTGGTGGGACCCGCCCGCGCCTCGGCCGCGCACGGTGAGGACGGTACGCCTCAGGGTCCCGAGGGCCAGGCCTGGCTGGCCCGCGCGGAGGCGGAGTGGACGCGGGCCGTGTCGGGTCCCGACGTGGCGGCGTGGGCGAAGGCGGTGGCCGGGTTCGCGTACGGCGACGCGTACGAGCGGGCGCGCTGCCGGCTGCGCCACGCGGAGGCGCTGCTGGCCGCCGGGCTGCGTGAGGAGGCCGCGGCCGAGGCCCGCGCGGTGCGCGAGGCCGCCGACCGGCTGGGCGCCGCCCTGCTGCGGGAGCGGCTGGACGCCCTGGTGAACCGCGCCTGGCCGGCAAGGACACCGGCAGGGGGCGAGCGCGCCGTCACACTGCTCACCGCGCGGGAGCAGGAGGTGCTGCGGCTGCTCGCGCGGGGCCGCAGCAACCGTCAGATCGGCGAGGAGCTGTTCATCAGCGGCAAGACGGCGAGCGTCCACGTCTCCCACATCCTCGCCAAGCTGGGCGCCGCGAGCCGTACCGAGGCGGTGGCGGTCGCCTACCGGAAGGGCCTGATCTTCCCGGAGTCCGCGGCCTCGGGCTGAGCGGAGGCGTCCGGTTTCCCCCTGCCCGTCGCGCCGGTGCGCCGGGCCGTGTCGCCCTCGCCACTCCCGCTGTCCCCGCCCTTCCCGCTACTCCCGACAGCCACCCCAAATAACCGTCTTGACCTCATATCACAGTAATACTGTGCCGATCGGTCGCGCCCGGTACGTCCGGCACGGTGGGCAACTGTGCGCTGCCGAAAGTCAGGTGACGGATGGTCGGCGGACACGGGAGAGAACAGCCGAATGGTCTCAGCGACGACGATGCGCAGGGGGACGGCCGCCGCGGTGGCCGCCCTGATCCTCCCGGCGGCTGCGGCGCATGCCGCTCCCCCGGTTCCGGACACGGCCCGGCCCTCGGCGGCCACGACGCTGCCCGCCCCCGACCTGGCCGGCCTCGGGAGCGTGCTGCGCACGGCACGGTCGCAGGGCGCGCCCGGCGCCCTGGCCCGGATCGACGACCACGGCACGGTGCACCGGACGTCCTTCGGCCTCGCCGATCGCGGAACCGGGCGGGCCATCGCGACCACCGACCGCTTCCGCATCGGCAGCGTCACCAAGATCATGTCCGCCGTGGTGATCCTGCAACTGGTCGACGAGGGCAAGGTGAAGCTCGACGACCCGGTCAACCTCCACCTGCCGGAACTGCTGCCCGACGACCGGATCACCGTCCGCCATGTGCTGAGCCACCGCAGCGGCCTGTACGACTACACCAACGACCTGTTCGCGCGGACGGTCCCCGGTTTCGAGGCGGTCCGTACCAGGACCTTCACCCTGAGCCGGCTGGTGGAACTGTCGCTGGAGCATCCCCGGACCACCGCCCCCGGCGGCGCCTACAACTACTCCAACACCAACTTCGTCGTCGCGGGCCTGCTCATCAGGAAGCTGACCGGCCACTCCCTCGCGACCGAGTACCGCACCCGGATCACCGCCCCCCTCGGGCTGAGCGACACGTCCTACCCGCATCCCCGCACCACGATCCCCGGCCCTCACACGCGCGGTTACCTCACCCCGGACGCACCGGCGACGGAGCTCGTCGACGCCACTGAGCAGACGGTGTCCTGGGCGCAGAGCGCGGGCGCCGTCGTCTCGAGTGCCCGGGACCTCAACACCTTCCTGTCGGCGCTGCTCGCCGGCCGGCTCACCTCGGCGGCCGGCCTGGCGCAGATGCAGCGCTGGGTCCCCGCGGGCACGGGTCAGGCGTACGGGCTGGGGCTGCGGCGCCGCGATCTGTCGTGCGGGGTGTCCGTGTACGGGCACACCGGCGCCGTCCAGGGCTACTACACCTACGCGTTCACCTCGAAGGACGGCGGGCGCAGCCTCACCGCGCTCGCCACCACCTCGAACAACGCCCCGGTGATGAGCACGATGCTCGGCACACTGGAATCCGCCTTCTGCGGCAAGGGGCCGGCGGTCCGACGGGACTCCGCTCCGGAACCGTGGCACGAGGACACCACGGCGGGGGCGCGACCGGGGGGAACGGAACCCGCGGGGACGGGGATCTCGCCCGGCTGACCTCCCCGGGAACCCGCGCCCGCCGCCGACCGTTGTCCGGGCACCCCCCACCGGTGCGTGACGACGGACCCTTGACGGCTGACGACAGCAGGGCGGTGCGATGAGCGAGTTGGTCCCCGGCGGCAATCTGGCCCTTCCGGGCGGCACGGTGACCGTCCGGGTGCCGGGCCCCTACGACGTCTCCGCGCTGATCACGGGCGACGACGGAAAGGTCGGGGACGACGCCGACTTCGTGTTCTTCAACCAACCGTCCGCCCCCGGCGCCCGCCTGCACGGCGACACGCTCACCGTCGACCCGAGCGCCCTGCGGCCCGGCGCCGTCCGGGTCACGGTGGCCCTCAGCGCCGCCGACCCCGCCGTCCCGCTGGGCGACCTGCCCCCGCCCGTCCTCCGGGTCACCGACGCCGGCGGGCACTCCCTCGCCCGGTTCTCGCCGGCGCGCCCCGGGCAGGAGTCGGTGCTGCTCCTCGCGGAGATCTACCGGCGCGGCGAGGGCTGGAAGCTGCGCGCCCTCGGCCAGGGGTACGCCGACGGACTGGCCGGTCTGGCCCGGGACTTCGGCGTCGACGTGCTCGACGGGACGGAGCCCGGGGCGGCCGGGGTTCCGGCTGCGGCGGCGCCTTCGGCCGTCCCCGATCCGACGGACTACCTCGGTCCGGTCAACTCCGCTCGGGCCGAAGCGGGTTCGCCTCCGGTCGCGCTCGACACGCGGTTGACGGTGGCGGCCCGTGCCCACGCCGAGGCCATGGCGGCACAGCGGCACCTCGCCGTCGAGAGCCGGGACGGGGTCTCCGTCCACCAGCGGGTCGTCGCCGCCGGGTACGCGTATCTCACCGTCGGCGAGCATCTGGTGTCCGGTCCGCGCACCCCCGCCGAGTTCGTCGCCCACTGCCTGGGCAACGAGCCGTCCCGGCGCACCCTGCACGGTCCCGCCTTCACCCACGCCGGTCTGGCGCACGTGGGCGGCGGCTCCGCCGGTGACGTCTACTGGACGGCGCTGTGGGCCGTCCCGCTCACCCCGGCCGGCCTGGCCCGGACGGTGACGGACGTGGTCGACCGCACCAACCGGGAGCGCGCCCGGGCCGGGCTGCCGCCCCTGGCCGTCGATTCGCTCCTCGTCACGGCCGCGCAGGCGCACAGCGCCGACATGGTGGCCCGCGACTTCTACTCCCACACCGCTCCCGACGGGAGCCGGCCCTGGGACCGGGCCGCCGCGGCGGGTTCGGCGCGCCGGACCATCGGCGAGAACATAGCCTGCGGCCAGCGCTCGGCCGCCGAGGTGGTGGAGGGGTGGATGAACAGTCCCGGCCACCGCGCCAACATCCTCAAGCCCGGCTTCACCCACATCGGCGTCGGCTTCGCGGGCGGCGGCCGCGCCGGCACGTACTGGACCCAACTCTTCGGCGCTTAGGGCCTCTTCGGCAGGTCGTGCCGGAGACGCGGGGGCCGGCACGCCCTCCTCCGCCTTGCGGCTGAACGCACCACCCCCGCTCGACCCCCTCTGGACGAATACCGCCCATTGCCCCCGACTTGATCCGCCGGACAGATTCTGGGCGTGCAGCCGGCCCTTGGCGGAAGCGGCTCCTCCGGGTGAGGATGCCTGCATGAAGGGTGATCTGTTTTCCAGCCGGCACATGGTGCGGCCCGCCTCGGCTCCGGGCATGACGGTCGAGAACGCCAAATGCATCCGCTACGTGGTCGACGGCGAGATGCACGCCCGGCAGGGTGCGATGATCGCCTACCGTGGCGGGCTCCAGTTCGAGCGCAAGGGCCAGGGCGTGGGCGGCATGCTCAAGCGCGCGGTGACCGGCGAGGGGCTGCCATTGATGGCGGTGCGGGGGCAGGGCGAGGCCTGGTTCGCGCACGAGGCGCAGAACTGCTTCATCGTCCAGGTCGAGGCCGGCGACGAGTTCACCGTCAACGGCCGCAACGTCCTGTGCTTCGACTCCACGTTGTCGTACCGCATCGCGACCGTGAAGGGCGCCGGCATCACCGGTGGCGGCCTGTTCAACAGTGTCTTCACGGGGCACGGCCTCCTGGGCCTGGTGTGCGAGGGCGAACCGCTGGTCCTCCCGGTGTCTCCGCAGTACCCGGTCCACGTCGACACGGACGCGATCGTCGGCTGGACGGCAGGTCTGTCGACCTCCCTGCACCGCTCGCAGTCGCTCGGTTCGATGCTGCGCGGCGGCTCGGGCGAGGCGGTGCAACTGGTGCTGCAGGGCGAGGGGTACGTCATCGTGCGGCCCAGCGAGGCCACGCCGGCGAAGGCACAGCAGCACTGAGGTCCGCCCCCGCTCGCCCGCTCCGGTTTCCGGTGCGGGCGCGCCTTTGGGCACACCGTGTTGACCTCGGTGGCCCGGACGGGTCAGGGTTCGTCCCGGTGCGGATCATGTCCCCGTGCCAGGGAGGGTGGTTGTGGTGATCGGGACGGCGGAGATCGAGGCCGCGGCCGGGCGGATCGCCGGGCACGTGGTGCGGACGCCGACGGTGCCGAGCCCCGGGCTGTCGGCGCTGCTGGGCGCCCCGGTCACGGCGAAGCTGGAACTGTTGCAGCGCACCGGCTCGTTCAAGGCACGCGGCGCGGTGGCGAAGCTGCTGTCGCTGAGCGAGGCGGAGCGGGCGGCCGGGGTCGTGGCGGTGAGCGGCGGCAACCACGGGATCGCCGTCGCGGTCATGGCCGCCGCCCTCGACCTCAAGTCCACGGTGGTGATGCCGAGGTCGGCGCCCGCGCGGGCGGTGGAGGTCGCGGAGACCGCCGGCGCGTCGGTGCGGCTGGCCGACGACATGGACGGCGCGTTCGCGCTGACGACGCGGCTCCGGCAGGAGGGGCTGACTCTCGTCCACCCCTTCGACGACCCGGTGGTGATCGCCGGACAGGGCACGGTGGGGCTGGAGTTCGCCGACGACGCCGGTGACTTGACCGACGTCCTGGTGAGCATCGGGGGCGGCGGACTGATCTCCGGTGTGGCGGCGGCGCTGCGGGCCCGGCGGCCCGGGATCCGGATCTGGGGGGTGGAGACGGAAGGCGCCCAGGCGATGTCCGAGGCCCTCGCGGCGGGCGGACCGGTGCCGGTCGGGCTGTCCTCGATCGTCTCCACACTCAGTGCCCCGGCCGTGTCGCAGTTGACGTACGAGCATGTGTCGGCGCTGGTCACCGAGGTGCTGGTGGTGTCCGACCGGGAGGCCGTGCGGGGTTCGCTCGACCTGGCGGACCACGCCAAGGTGTGGACCGAGCCGGCCGCGGGCTGTCTGCTGCCCGCCGCGCGACGGGTGCTGGAGCGGGTCGGCGAGGGGGCCAGGATCGGGCTGGTGGTGTGCGGGGGCAATGCGACCACCGGTGACATGATCGCCTGGGCCTCCCGCTTCGGGCTGCGCTGAGCCTCCCGGCCCGGCCGTCGCCCGTGACGCCCTGTCCGTGACGCCCCGTCCGTCGCCCTCCCCCGACGCGGGACCGGGCCCGAAGACCGCCTCGGAGTTTGACCGAAGGACAGGAATGCGTCGGAGCCGGGATTCGGGCTCCGCCTCTTGAACGAAGGCCGTGCGGTCCCGCGTACCACTGGGAAAGGCGGACAGCAGCGGCTTCGACGAGGGATGGCCATGGGCAGGGCGCACGTCTCCACACACCAGCCGGTCGCCGGGCGGTACCGGCTGGTCGAGATCATCCACCGCGAGACCAACCACGTCTGCTGGTACGCCGACGACCTCGGGACGGGCCGCCCCTGCCTCGTCACGCAGGTCGCGCTGCCCGGGGACCCGGGCGAGGCCGTGCGTCACGCCCCCTCCCACGTCCTGCGGGCGACCGGGACGATGGCGCGGCTGTGCCCCGGCCGGATCGCCGCGGTCGTCGACTCCGTCCACGAGAACGGCTTCCTGTGGACCGCCGCCGCCTGGGTCGACGGCACTCCTCTCGGTGAACTCCTCGCCGAACAGGGCTCGTTCACCTTCGCCCGGGCCGCGCGCATCGGGCTGGAGCTGCTCGACGTACTGGACGCCGCGCACAGCGCGGGCGTGACCCACGGCGAACTCGGCCCCGGCCAGGTGTTCGTGCGGGAGACCGGTCCGGTCGTGGTCACCGGTTTCGGCCTGGCGGGCACCGTCCCGGCCCTCCGGCTCACGGCGCCGTCGTACGCGGCGCCGGAGCAGGCCCGCGGCGAGGGCGCCGGGCCCGAGGCGGACCTGTGGGGGCTGGGCGCGCTCCTGCACACGATGGTCGAGGGGCGTCCGCCCTTCCGTGACCGGGGGCGGGCGGAGGCCACGCTGAAGGGGGTGGACCGGCTGCCGTTGCGCGCGCCCCTGCGAGCGGGACCGCTCACCCCGGTGGTCCAGGGGCTGCTGCGCAAGGACGCCGCGGAACGGCCGACCGGTCGGGTGGTCCGCGAGGCGCTCGGCCGTGTGCTCGCGGAGGAGAACCCCGGCACGGCCCCCGAGGCCGTGCCGGGCCGCCTTCGGCTGCGCAGCGCGTACCCCGCCGTCCTCAGAGACCTCGGCCGCGCCGGGAGAAGACGGACGGCGGTCCTTGGCACCGCCCTGGCCGTGGTCACCGTCGCGGTCGTCGTGCTCACCGCGGCCACTCGGGGGCTGCCCGGCACCGACTCCGGGTCCGCCGCCGACACCCCGAGCGCGCCGCCCGCCTTCGCCACCGCTCCGGCCGCCCCGCCGGACGTGCCCCAGGCTCCCGGGGCGTCCGGCGACCCGGGCGACCGGGACGACCGGGACGAGCCGACGCCGGCCCCGACCACCCCCGCTCCTTCGGGGACGGGGGATCTCCCGCCCGGCTACGGCCTGCTGCGCGCGCCGGAGGGCTTCTCCGTCGCGCTCCCCGAGAACTTCGAGCGCCTCGACACCTCCCGCGTCTCCGACCTGGCCTACCGCATCACCTTCGGCCCGGAGGACGGCACCCGCACCCTCGCGATCACCTACAGCGAGCGGGTGGGGACCGACCCGGTGGCCGTGTGGCGGGACGACGTGGAGCCGCCCCTGGAACGGACGGCCGGCTACGAGCGGATCGGCGCGATCCGCGCGACCACCTACCAGGGGCGTGAGGCCGCCGACATGGAGTGGCTCTCGGCGGACGACGGCGCCCGGACACGCACCTTCGGCCGCGGGTTCCTGCTGGGCGGTGGACGCGGCTTCTCGCTGCGCTGGACGGCCCCGGCCACCGACTGGGCGAAGTCCGCGAACCAGGAGGCGCTACGGACGTTCCTGCGGACGTTCCGGCCGTCCTCCGGCCGAGGCTGAGCCGCGCGGTGCGCACAACCGGTGCAGGGGCGCCCGGTACAGCGGGCGGGTGCGCCAGTGTGCCGTGAAGGTCCGGTCCGTGAGGGCGCACGTGACCCGGAGACGGTGCGGGGTCTCCAGGAAGACCACGTCCGCGGCGAAGGTGCCGTCGTCGGTCCAGCCGCCGCTCACCGCGGTCGGGCAGGGCTGCTCCGAGACCGCCCATCCCTCGCCGCCGAGCGGCAGGTCGAGGCGGTGCCCGTCTTCCACGAGGCTCAGCGTCCAGCGTCCGCCGGCGTCCGCCGTCACCTCGGCGGCGGTGAGCGTCGGCTGGTCCGCGCAGACCCCGCCGTACGGGGTGAAGCGTGTGGTGGGCCGGTCCTCCCGCGCCTGCTCCGGCGGTACCGGGCCGCCTACGGCCGGCGGCAGGGCGAGGCGGGCCAGACGCTCCCCGAGGGCCCGGTCCTCGGCGCCCCGCCCGGTGAGCGGGCCGGGGCGGAAGGCCGGTACGAGATGCCGCCAGACCAGGTCCAGGTACTGCTGCATCTGCTCGGTGGCCGCCGTCGTGGCGATCACGGCGTCGTGCTCGGGCAGAACGAGGCAGAACTGTCCGTACGCCCCGTCGCCCCGGAACCCGTGCCGGGACATCCAGAACTGGAAGCCGTAGCCCAGGTCCCAGTCCTGCCGGCCGGTCTCCCCCATCGCCCCGGCGGTCGGCAGGTGCGGACGCGAGGCCCTGGCGACCCATCCCTCGGGCAGCAGGCGCTTGCCGTCCCACATCCCGTCGCCGGCGTACAGCAGCCCGAGCCGGGCGATCGCGTCGGTGGTGGCGTGCAGCCCGCTGAAGCCGAGCTCACGGCCGGTGCGGTCGCGCTGCCACGGTGCCTCGCCGATGCCGAGCGGATCCAGCAGGCGGGGCCGCAGCCAGTCGGTGAGCGACCGGCCCGTCTCCCGCTGCACGATCGCGGCGAGCGTGTACGTGCAGGGCTGGTTGTAGGCGAAGACGGTGCCGGGGTCGCGGTCGGGCGGCTGCAGCAGGAACCCGCGGACCGGCTCGGCGGGGTCGGTCGCGTAGGCCGCGTCCACGGTCTCGGTCTCGTGGCCGCTCGCCATCGACGCCACGTGCCGGACCAGCATCGCCCGGCTGCGCGGGTCGGTGATGTCCGCCTCGAACTCCGGGAAGTACGAGATCACCGGGGCGTCGAAGTCGATCAGCCCCTCGGCCTCGGCGAGGGCGGCGGCGGTTGCCGTGAAGCTCTTGCTGAGCGAGTACAGCAGGTGCGGCCGCTCGGGGGTGTACGGAGCCCACCAGCCGGCGGCGGCCTGCCGACCGTGACGCAGGATCATCAGGCTGTGCGGCTCGATGTCCGGGGCGTCGTCGAGTGCGTCGAGGAAGGCGTGGACACCAGAGGCGTCGACGCCCAGCGCGGCGGGGGCGTCTGTGGGCAGCGGGTGGGCAGTCATGGGAGGGATCCTGCCCGACCGCCCGGACTCGATGCGCCGGTGGCCGGGCGAGGGCCGACGGACCAACCGGCACGGAGCGGGGCGGGGCGGATCAATCTCACGGTCGGCTGAGCATTCTCCGCGCCCTCGGGGTAGGAGAGGGCCCTACGCCGGTACGACCAGGAGGCCTCTCGTGAACTCGATGGTGCGCAGGACTTTGGTGGTGGAGCTCCAGGCGGGTGTCACGGACCGCTTTCCCGTGCTCGCCCACCTGAGCTACGACCCCGCCGACCCGTTCGCGGTCACGCTGGTCTTCAGCCACGACGGCCGGGTCCTGGCGCGCTGGCGGCTCGACCGCGAGATGCTCGCGGACGGCCTCACCCGTCCGGTCGGGACCGGTGACGTGCGGCTTCGCCCGGAGTCCAGAGGGGTGGGGCGGGAACTGCGGATGGAGTTCCTCGGTGAACCCCATGCCGACGGCGGCCGTCACCACGCGGTGGTGTCCGCATGGGCCGGGGCGGTCGGGGACTTCCTGAGCGACACCTTCCGTTCGGTCCCGCCCGGCAGCGAGGAGACCCGCCTCGACGCCTTCCTCACGGACGTCCTCACGGGCCGCTGAGCCTCGGGCCACCGGCCCTCCCCCGGCCCGGTGAACCCGCGGTCGCGCACGTCACGGGGCCGTGTGCCGGTACCGGGTCCACATCGGGAGCACGAACCAGCACAGCAGGTACCAGGCCACCACTCCGGCGACCAGGTACGGGACGAAGCCGTCGTCGGTGGCGACTCGCAGGATCAGCAGCAGTGCGGCGCAGGTGGTGGCGAGCAGCAGGACGAGGCCGAACAGGGTCAGCCGGGAAGCCCACCGGACGGCCTGCGGTTTGACCCTCCTCCCGGACACCAGCCGGTGCAGCGAGACGGGGCCGATGAGCGCACCGGTGGCACAGGCACCGAGGACGACCGTGACGATGTAGATCGTCTGGTCGGTGCCGGACAGTTCCTCGTACTTGGGTGTGAACACGACGGTCAGCAGGAAGCCGAAGAGGATCTGGACGCCCGTCTGGGCGACGCGGACCTCCTGGATGAGCTCCTGCCACATCCGGTCCGCCCGCTCCTCCGCGGTCTCGTCGCGGCCTCTGCGCCCGATCTTGTCCTGCTGCGCGTGCGCCACAGTGCGCCTCCCGGGGTGAGAAACGGCCTCGGCCCGCCTCTCCCCTCGGGTGCCCACCGTCCGGGGCTCCTACCGCCTCACGGCCGCGCCCGGGCGGCTTCCGCCGGGTTCGTCACCGGGCGGGCGCCCGCCCGGTCCTTCACCGCCGGGCTGTCGCCCGGTGTGTCACCAGCGGCCCTCCACCTGGTGCTTGATCCGCCGCTCGTACAGGTCGTCGATGGCGGTGAGTGTCTGCTCGGACAGCTCCGGGAGCCGGGCGGCGTGCGCGTTGGCGCGGGCCTGCTCGGGCGAGCGGGCGCCGGGGATGACGGTGGTGACACCGGGCTGGCGGACGATCCAGCGCAGGGCCAGCTGGGCCGGGGTGTATCCCTCGGGGGCGAGCGCGGCGAACTCCGCGGCGGCCTCGACGCCGGTCGTGTAGTCGACGCCGGAGAAGGTCTCGCCCTGGTCGAAGGACTCGCCGTGCCGGTTGAAGGTGCGGTGGTCGTTCTCGGGGAAGACGGTGTCCTTGGTGTACCTGCCGGACAGCAGGCCCGAGGCGAGCGGGACGCGGGCGATGATGCCGACGCCCGCCGCGCGGGCCGCCGGGAGCACCTCGCGCAGCGGCTTCATGCGGAACGGATTGAGGATGATCTGCACGCTCGCCACGTTCGGCCGGGCGATCGCGGTCAGCGCCTCCGCGCAGGTCTCCACGCTGACCCCGTACGCGGCGATCCGCTCCTCCGCGACCAGGGTGTCGAGGGCGTCGAAGACCTCGTCGGTGGAGTACACGGAGGTCGGCGGGCAGTGCAGCTGCACCAGGTCGACGCGGTCGACGCCCAGGTTGCGGCGCGAGCGGTCGTTCCACGCGCGGAAGTTGTCCAGCACGTAGTTCTCCGGGATCTGTTCGACCCGGCGGCCCATCTTGGTGGCGACCAGTACGTGCAGATCGGGCCGTCCGCTCAGGAACGACGCGATGGTCTGCTCGCTGCGCCCGTCCCCGTACACATCGGCGGTGTCGAAGAAGGTGACCCCGGACTCGGCGGCGGCCTCCAGGACCGTGAGGGCCTGCTTGTCGTCGACATCTCCCCAGTCCGCCCCGAGTTGCCAGGTGCCGAGACCGATCACGGAGGCGTGCTGACCCGACCTGTCGAATGTGCGCTCGTCCATGGCGTCAGTCTGTCATCCGTCGCGGCCGGGCGTGCGATCGGCACCTCCGGCCCGCCCGTCCCGGCCGGCCCGGAGGTGAGAGGGGCCTGCAGGGCGGGCGCGTACCGGTCCACGAGGACGTCGACGGCGGTGGAACGCACAGGGGTGCCCCGGGCGAGGCCGTGGACGGCACCGATGCCGAGCAGGGCGGTGGTGTCCGTCTCGAAGGACATGACGCGGGCGAGGAGCGCGTCCTTGTTGCCGAAGTACTTCAGGACCAACGGCGGGCTCGCCCCGGCGCGTTCGGCGACCGCCTTGAGCGTGGTGTCGGCGTGTGCGTGCCAGGCCGGGAGGTGACGGGCCGCCCGCAGGATGGCGGCCCTGCCGGCCTCGGTGTCCCGGCGGGCCGGGGCGGCCGGAACGGGTGGCGCTGCCGAAGTGGTCGGTGTGGGTGGGTG
>NZ_LIQT01000467.1 GCF_001418415.1 Streptomyces hirsutus | reverse complement strand
CTGACGTGAGCAGGGCGCGTGGGCCCCGGGGCGCACGCGCCGGGGCCTGCCGACCGGTGAGCGGAAGGACCGCCGGGCAGGTGTCGCCGCCGATCTTCTGGACACACGACCAGGGAGACTCTTCCGGGACCAGGGCCGGGCCGGCCCCGGAAAGTGAGCGCCGTAGTCCGGAAGTGAGGAACCCCATGAGCACTCAGCCGGTCGTCGCGGCGGTCGACGGTTCGGACGACAGTCTGCGCGCCCTGAAGTGGGCCCTCGACGCCGCACACCGGCGCGAGGCCCCACTGAGGGTGGCACACGTACGTCAGTACGCTCTCTGGGGGCGGCCCGACGCGGCGCCCGCCGGACTTCCCGCAGCCGAGGACGACCCGGTCCTCGGTCTGGTCCGGGGCCGGCTGGAGGGCCGGACCGGCCTCCCCGCCGTCGACTTCGTCGCCCTGGACGGCGCTCCCGGCGCCGTCCTGCCCGAACTGGGGGCCACGGCACAGCTGCTGGTGCTCGGCTCCCGAGGCCGCGGCGGTTTCAGCAGCCTGCTGCTCGGCTCCAACTCCCTTGCCGCGGCCCGGGATGCCGAATGCCCCGTCGTCGTGGTCCCCCGGCCCGGCCGGGACACCGGCACGTCCGCCGAGGGCGCCGGGTCCGCCGAGGGCGCCGGAGCAGGCCCCGGGGTCGTCGTCGGCGTGAACGTCGACAGCCCCGACGAGGCCACCCTCGCCTTCGCCTTCCGCGAGGCCGCCCTGCGCGGCGCCGGGCTCCGCGTCCTGGCCGCCTATCCGTGGCCCCCGCAGACCTGGATGCTGCCGGGTGAGGTGCCCGCGCCGCAGATCGACCAGAGCGCCGTCGAGCACGAGACCCGCGTCCTCGCCGACGGCTTCCTCGTCCCGCACCGCACCCGGCACCCCGAGGTCACCGCCGAGATCCGGGTGCTGCCCGGAGACGCCGCCGGGCACCTGGTCGCGGCTTCCGAGGGCGCCGGGCTGGTCGTCGTGGGACGCCACCGGCGACGCCTGCTGGCACCGGCCCGCATGATGGGCTCCGTCACCCAGGCCGTCCTGCTCCACGCGGCGAGCCCCGTCGTGGTGGTCCCGCCGGCGCCGCCGGAGGAGTAGCCCTCGAAACAAAGCTGCGGGTCGTCCGCATGGCCGTCCCCAAGGGCTGTCCGCAGGGCCGACGACAACGGCGGACCGGGTGGGCGTGGCGGGCGTCGCCCGGCCGTCCGCCCGCGGGCCCGGGCACGTACCATGGCGGCATGTCGTTCCTCCGCCGCCGCAGCGCCACTCCCGCCGGACCCGACTTCGACGTTCTGGCCATGGACCCGGGCGACTGGCCCGGGAATCTGGGCGCCGGGCTGCTGCCCGCCCCCGACGGCACCTGCCAGGGCGTCTTCCTGCGCTACGACCTGTTCGGCGGCCGCGGCCCCGCAATGATCATCGGTAATCTGCCGGAGGGCTCCCCGGCCCGAGAGGTCCCCGAGGGCGAGGTCCCCTTCGAGGTCGGACAGCTGCTGCTGGCGCTGGAGAACGACGAGGAGGTGACCGTGGTCGGCACCGAGGACGTGCCCGTGATGCAGGGCGACAACCTGCTCATCGTGCGCCGGGTGAAGCTCTCCGAGAGCCGGATCTCCTGCGTGCAGTTCGACCGCAGCGACCATGTGCTGGTCACCATCGCCGCCTGGGACCGCCCCATCACCGACGACCTGTACACCCTCCTCAAGCCGCTGCCCGCCGAACTGTTCCAGCAGGGCTGACCGGCCCGGACCGGCCCTCGTTCCGGGCCGGGAACAAGGGCCGGGAACGAGGGCCGGAACTGAAGGCCGGGGACGGCCGCCGCTACACGGTTCTCACCGTCACGTCCGCCGCCCGCACGAACGCGACCCGGTGACCGAACTGGATCTGGTAGTACGGCTCCTTGCCCCGGACCACTTGGTGCGAGGACCGGTCGAAGGTCACCGCGTACAGGTACTCACCGGGTACCTTGCCGCCGGTGACGTACTGCTGGCCCTTCAGCAGTGTGTACGGCAGCGGGGACACCTCCTGCGCGGGCACCCCCTCCGGGTAGGCGGCCTTCTCCGGGTAGGCGCGCCCGTACACCGGCACGGAGTCCAGGCCCTTCCTCGGGGTCACCACCCGGCCCGCGGCGGGCACCGCGGTGGGCCGCTCCTTCGGGTTCCTGAACCAGGCCTTCTGCCCCAGGTACCAGATCGCGGTCCAGTCGCCCCACCGGCCGGCGACCGCGTACTGCTGGCCGGTCGACACCCGTGAGGACAGGTCGTTCACCCCGGTCGTCGGGTTCGAACCCAGGCCGATGTCCCTGATCAGGGCGGACGTCTCGTCGTGGTCGGAGTGCAGCCGCACCGCGCTGGACCCGTGTACCGCGCACGGCTCGCCCGCGGTCTCGCAGCCCGTGAACACCGGGCCGTGGGTGGCGTAGTCGGGTCGGATCGTCACCAGGCCGCCGTTCTTCCCGGCCGTGGCCTCGAACGGGCTGCCCAGCAGCTCGAAGTAGTGGGCCCAGTCCCAGTAGGGGCCGGGGTCCGTGTGCATGCCGGGCACGGTCGCCGCGGTCGTACCCGGCACGGTGTCGTGGCCGAGGATGTGCTGCCGGTCCAGAGGGATGTCGTACTTCTCGGAGAGATACCGCACCAGACGGGCCGAGGAACGGTACATCGCCTCGGTGTACCAGGCGTCCGGTTCCGCCAGGAAGCCCTCGTGCTCCAGCCCGATCGACCCGGCGTTGACGTACCAGTTGCCCGCGTGCCAGGCCACGTCCTTCGCCTTCACATGCTGGGCGATGTGGCCGTCGGTCGAGCGCAGACTGTAGTGCCACGACACATAGGTGGGGTCCTGCACCATGTCGAGAACACCCTCCCAGGCGCCCTCGGTGTCATGGACGACGATGTACCGGATCGGCTGCGAGGCAGGACGGTCCGACAGGTCGTGGTTGCCGTAGTCGCCGTCCCCGAACTCCTCGTACGGCGCCGGGATCCACTCGCAGGACACCGTCGCGGGACACTCCGGGGTGGTGGCGGAGCCGGCGGACACGGCCCGCGGACCGGCGCCGGGCAGCGCCGACCGGTCCGGGACGAGTTCCGGACGGGCGGCCAGGACGACCGGCTCTCCCGTGTCCGTGACCCGGTGCGCACCGGCGCGGATCACCTCGTAGACCTCGTCCGCGTACGCCGCCGCCGAGGCGGCGTCGTCCGTGCCGGAGAAGCGGGCCACCGCGCCGTACCAGTCCGCCGGGTCCTCGCTCGGCGCCCCGCCGAGCTCCCGCTGGGCCTCGGCCAGCAGCGCGGCGCCGCCCGCCACGTTCGCGGCCGGATCGTCGCGCAGCCGCCCGGTGCTCAGCCCGGTCAGCTCGGCCGCCCTCGGCAGGGTGGCCAGCCGGTCCGGGAGGGACCCGGTGCGCGGCGCGCGGGCCTTTGGACGCAGCGGAGGCCGGGCGTCGTCGCCCCGGGGATCCTCCGTCCCCTCGTCGTGATGCGACGTCGCCGCCAGCGCGGTGCGGGCGTCCGTGAGGTGCATCGGGCCGTAACCGCCGGTCACGCTCGGCGCGCCGTCGTGCGTGTCCCAGCGGGACTGGAGGTAGGAGACGCCCAGCAGCACGCTCCGCGGCACCTCGTACGCGGCGGCCGCGGCGCCGAAAGCTTTCTGCAACCGGGTTCCGCCGGACGGGACGGCATCCGGCGGGGCAGCGGACGGGGCCGCGCCGAGCAGCGGCAGTGTGAGCGCCGCCGCGGTCAGGGCACCGGCCGTGCGGCGGGCAGGGCGGGCACCGGCGACCGGTGCACGGCCGGGTCGGGTGGGGGATCCTCGCAACGCGGTCTCCTGGGACGATCGGGCGGGACGGTCCGTACGAGCCGCAGGGCCGTACGGGGGCCTGCGGTGCGTCTGTGCTACCGGCTGGCCGATGATCCGTCAATCATGCCCAGGAGAGGTGCGATTCCCCTGTCACCCGGGGGGCACGGGACTTTCGTGGCGGCGGCCCGGAGACCTGCGGTACGTCAGTGGCGTACACCGGTGGCGCCGGGAACGGGCCGTGAAATTCCGGGAACGTGCCGACACCGTGCCGAGACCCGTGGGGTCAGCGCGTACCGACCGCCGCGCGCACGGCCTTGCGGGCCAGCTGACAGTCGTCGTGCAGCCGCCGCAGCAGCAGCCGCTGCTCCTCGCCGGACGGCAGCGCGCCCGGCCGGGCCGCGTTCGGCGCCGCCGGGGGCGCGTCGTGCATCGAACGCTGCACGGCCGTCTCGTAGGTACGGATCTCACGCGTCAGCACCAGCATCAGGTTCACCAGGAAAGCGTCGCGTGAGGCATGGCCCGCCGACTGCGCGATCTGGCTGATCTGCCGCCGCGCCGCCGGCGCGTCCCCGAGGACCGCCCACAGCGTCGCCAGGTCGTAGCCCGGCAGGTACCAGCCCGCGTGCTCCCAGTCCACCAGCACTGGACCGGCCGGTGAGATCAGGATGTTGGAGAGCAGCGCGTCGCCGTGACAGAACTGACCCATGCCGTGGCGCCCTGCCGCGTGCGCGATGCCGTGCAGCAGCTTCTGCAGATCGTCCATGTCCCGGTCGGTGAGCAGACCCAGTTCGTGATAGCGGGCGAGCCGCGCCGCGTAGTCCAGCGGGGTGTCGAACGTGCCGGCGGGCGGACGCCATGTGTTCAGCCGGCAGATCGCGCCGAGCGCGGCCCTGATGTCCGCCCGTGGTGGTGCCTCCACCGGGTGCCGCTGCAGTGCCGCCACCCGGCCGGGCATCCGCTCGATCACCAGGGTGCAGTTGTCCGGGTCCGCCGCGATCAGCCGGGGTGCCCGCGTGGGCGGGCGGTGCCGGACGAACGAGCGGTAGACCGCTATCTCGTGCCGGAACCGCTCGGACCAGGCGGGCGAGTGATCCGTTAAGCACTTGGCCACCGCGGTGCTCCGGCCGGTCGTGCCGACCAGGAGAACGGACCGGCCGTTGCGGCGCAGCACCTGGACCGGCGCGAACTCCGGACAGATGCGGTGCACCGACGCGAGCGCCGAGCGCAACTGGGCGCCCTGGGGGCCGGACAGGTCGAGCCGGCCGCTCAGCTGCTGAGGGCCGGAACCCGGAGCGCGCCGTGGCTTGCCCGCACCGAGCACGGGAGCCGCCTGGCGAGCGGGGGCGAGGTAGGGGCCGCTGTCCGCCGGACGCGGACGGAGCGGCCGGGGCGGGGCGGACACGGAGGACGATGCTGCGTACATGGGTGATACAGATCCCTTCGTGTGCCTGTGACGTCAGCGCACCACACGGCCCGGTCGCCCAGGCGCATCCTGGGGAATGCCCCGGCCGGGACCGGGTCGTGGTGGCGCATTCCTACTCGACACCCGATGACCCCTGGCACACCATCTGGCGCACCCTGGCGAACCCTGGCGAATAGTCGCTCGGCATCTTTCACCCGGCTACTGTCAACTCAGCCGAGAACCTGGGGGCTTGACGTGAGCGGACAACCCAACACCCGGCTCTCGGACCTGTTCGGCCTGGCCGGCTGGTCCAAGGGCGAACTCGCGAGGCTGGTCAACCGGCAGGCGGCGGCCATGGGCCATCCCCAGCTGGCGACCGACACCTCCCGAGTGCGGCGCTGGATCGACATGGGAGAAATCCCGCGCGATCCCGTCCCGCGGGTGCTGGCGGTCCTGTTCACCGAGCGTCTCGGCCGTGTCGTGACCATCGAGGATCTCGGTCTGGTCCGGCACGGGCGTACGGGGAAACGGCAGAGCGTCGGGAAGAGGGAACATCCCGACGGAGTGCCGTGGGCGCCCGAGCGGACAGCCGAGATCCTCACCGAATTCACGGGAATGGACCTCATGCTCAACCGACGCGGCTTGGTGGGCGCGGGCGCCGCGCTCGCCGCGGGATCCGCACTCACCGGCGCCATGCACGACTGGCTGCACACGGATCCCGCCCTGACCACCGACGCTTCCCGACTCGACCGTCCGCCGCACGCCGACTCCGCCGGGTTCGACCGGTACGAGGCCGCCCCCATCGGGTCCCAGGAGATCGAGGAACTCGAGCGTTCCGTGGAGGTGTTCCGCGCCTGGGACGCCGCCCGGGGCGGCGGCCTCCAGCGCAAGGCGGTGGTCGGCCAGCTCAACGAGGTGGGCGGCATGCTCGCCTACCACCACCCACCCCATCTCCAGCGGCGCCTGTGGGGCGTCGCCGCCAACCTCGCCGTCCTCGCCGGGTGGATGTCGCACGACGTCGGCCTGGAACCCACCGCGCAGAAGTACTTCGTCATCGCCGCGCACGCCGCCCGGGAGGGCGGCGACCGGCCGCGCGCGGGGGAGGCGCTGTCCCGCGCGGCCCGCCAGATGGTCCACCTGGGCCGGCCCGACGAGGCCCTGGACCTGCTGAAACTCGCTCACTCGGGCTCGGGCGAGGAGGCTCTGCCGCGCACCCGCGCGATGTTCCACACCATCGAGGCCTGGGCACAGGCGTCCATGGGCAAGGGGCAGGCGATGCGCCGGACCCTGGGCCGGGCCGAGGACCTGTTCGTCTCCGACCGGGGGCCGGACCAGGAGCCGCCGGACTGGATGCAGACCTTCAAGGACGAGGACCTGTACGGCATGCACGCCCTGGCCTACCGCACGCTGGCCGAGTTCGAACCCGACGCGGCGGTGCACGCCCAGCACTACGCGGAGAAGGCTCTGTCCCTGCGCGTCGACGGCCGGGAGCGGTCGAAGATCTTCGACCATCTCTCCATGGCCTCCGCCTGCTTCATCGCCGACGACCCGGAACAGGCCGACCGGTACGCGCGTCTCGCGCTGATGTCGATGGGCTCCAACTCCTCCCGCCGAACCTGGGACCGGCTGCGCGAGATGTACCGGCTCACCGCCGAGTACTCCTCGTACCCCAGGATCCAGGAACTGCGGGAGGAGATCAGGGCGGCCCTGCCCAGGCCAAGGGGCAAGGGGGACAGCGCCCGGGCGTAGCGGGGCCGGGGAGCACGGGAACGGCGGGGGAGCGCGGGCGCTTCGTCACGAGACCCGTTTGTTTTTCGTACGAGGCCGCCGACGCCGGAGCAGCGGCTCAGGAGCCCTACGAGGCAACCCGGGCGACGAGCACACAGGCGTCGTTCTCGCGTTGCCTGTCACCGAACTCCCGCAGGACGGCCAGCAGACATTCCTGCGCGGTACGGCTTTCCGCGAACTGCGGGGCCAGGCCGACCAGTCGGTGGGCGGATGCGGCTCCGGTCCGTCCGGGCACCAGCCCGTCGGTGTGCAGCAGCAGCAGGTCGCCGGCTTCGAGGGTCTCCTCGGCCTGCCCGTAGGAGGAAGTCGGGGCGGCGCCCAGCAGGACGCCGTCCGGAACGTCCAGTGCGTGCCCCGTCCCGCCGCGGAACAGCAGGGGGACGGGGTGCCCGGCCTGCGCCCACACCAGGGAGCGCGTCTCGGGCCGGTAGCGCAGGCAGAGGCCGCTGCCGAGGGCGGGCTGCCCGGTGGCGTCCAGTAACCGGTTGAGGCAGGCCATCAGGGGGCCGGGCTCGGTGCCGGACATCGCCATGCCCCGCATGGCGCCGATCAGCATCGCCATGCCCGAGGCCATGCCGACGCCCTGCCCGGTCAGCTCGCCGACACCGAGCAGGGTGGCGCCGTCGGACAGTTCGAGGGCGTCGTACCACTCTCCGCCGGTCGCCGCACCCGTCGCCGACGGGAGGTGCCGGGCGGCGACGTCCAGGGTGCGGGGCCCCCTTCGCGGGAGCAGCAGGGAGCCGCGCCACGCCGGCGGCACGGCTTCCTGCAGCCCGACCGCGAGCCGTTGCCCGGTCCGCGCCGCGTCCTGCCCCCGGTGGTGCAGCGAGTCACGGGTCTCGCTGACCGCCCGTCGGCACCGGCGCAGTTCGCTGACGTCCCGTAGCACGGCCCACATCGAGGCGGTGCTGCCGTCGGTCCCGAGGACCGGTTCTCCCATCATGTGCACGGTCCGGACGCTGCCGTCCGGGCGTATCAGCCGGAACTCGCCGTCGATGGGACGGGCGTCGACGAGACAGCCCGTGACCATCGCCGTGAGTCTCGGCCGGTCCTCGTCGTGCACCAGCGACGGCAGCTCGTCGAGGGTGAGCGGCGGGGCGGCCGGGTCGCGGTCCAGGATGCGGTACAGCTCCCCGGACCAACTGGCCTCGTCCGTCAGCAGGTTCCACTCGGCACTGCCGACCCGGCTGAGCAGGGGACCCTGCCCCGGCGTGGACTGCGTGGTGGGCGCGGGCCCGGCCGGCCCCGCAGGAGCGGCCGGCGCGGGTACGGGCAGCGGGCCGTCCCGCAGCTGGGCCAGGTGCTCGTCCAGGTCGTTGAGCTGGTGCAGTGCCAGGTCGTACAGTGCGCGCTGCCAGCGGCCTTGCGGGTCCGAGGTGTCCGCGGGGGTGCCGCGCCGTACGGCGTCCACGTCGCCCTTGAGCCGCCGGGTCTGCGAGATGAGCGCGTCGACCGGGCCGCGTCCTGGCGGCTGGGCTGTCGAGCGGTCCGCGGAGAGGTGGGGCGGCATGACGCACTCCGAATGTGGGACGGTTCGGGCCAGAGTCGGATGGGGGGACCGTTACGACTGTGGCACAGCCCGCCACGCCCTGTAAGCGATTCGGCAAGACACCTTAAGGTCATGCCCATGGCACATGCCACGGTCTTCGCAGAGTTACTCGAGGGTATGTGCCGGATGCCGATCCGGCGGGCCAAATCCCTTGGGGCGCAAGTGACTTGATGAGGGTTCCGGTCGGCATCGGCTGCACGCGCACATGTTCGACGCATAGGTGTTTGTTCACGGAAGCGACCCGGACCGACCTCGTCCCGGGGTGCCCGGCCGGATTCCGGCCGGGCACCCCGGGACGGGACGGGCGCCTCGCGAGGGGACGCGCGGCAGCCCCTGGGAGCCCGCCCGCCCCGCCTCTCTCAGTACCGCAGTACGCCCGCGATCCGCTCCGCGTCCCCGAGGGCGCCGTCCGGGAC